>NZ_JBFUAC010000005.1:0-449862 GCF_056406475.1 Massilia sp. P1_C10 | reverse complement strand
CGCTATACGGGCCGACCTGATTGCCCGCGATGAACGTGCCATGAGCCTGGAACCAGCTAATCCAACGATGGACCATCGAATGCGCAAGCCCGCGCTGCCTGGCCAGCTGCTTGTAGCCTATATCGCCATCAAGATACTGACGGACGACGGCCAGCTTGAATTGCTCGTCATACTTTGTCATAAACCACCTAAAAGTTGGCGTCCAACTTTTAGGTGGCACTTCAGTCCGGCGGACCTGACCCCATTTTTCAGCCAAAATAGTTCAGGCCGAGGGCGCCTTTGACTTCGGACAGCGTCTGCGCCGCCGCTTCGCGCGCCTTCTCGGTGCCGCGGCGCAGCACGTTGAGCATCTCGCCGCGGTCCTTGGCCAGCCGCTCGCGCTCGGCGCGGATCGGCGCGATCACTTCCTGCAAACGCTCGTTGAGCATCTTCTTCAGCACGCCGTCGCCCAGGCCGCCGCGGCGGTAGTGCGCCTTCAAGTCCTCGACCTTGACCGTATCCGTCTCGAACGCGTCGAGGAAGGAGAACACCACGTTGCCTTCGACCTGGCCCGGATCGTCCACGCGCAGGTGGTTCGGGTCGGTGTACATCATCTTGACCGCCTTGCTGATTTCGTCCGGCGTGGCGCCCAGCGCGATCGAATTGCCCATCGACTTGCTCATCTTGGCCTTGCCATCGACGCCCGGCAGGCGCGTCACCGCCGACAGCACGGCTTTGCATTCGACCAGCACCTGGCGGTCGACGGTGGCGTTGAATTTGCGGACCAGTTCATTGGTTTGTTCGATCATGGGCAGCTGGTCGTCGCCGACCGGCACCATGGTCGCCTTGAAGGCGGTGATGTCGGCCGCCTGGCTGACCGGGTAGACCAGGAAGCCGGCCGGGATGTCGCGCTCGAAGCCGCGCAGCACGATCTCCTGCTTGATGGTCGGGTTGCGCTCGAGGCGGGCGACGGTGACGAGGTTCATCAGGTACTGGGTCAGCTCGGCCAGCTCGATCACCTGCGACTGGATGAAGATGGTCGATTTTTCGGGGTCGATCCCGGCGGCGAGGTAGTCGAGCGCCACTTCGATCACGTTGTCGGTGACCTTCTGGTGCTTGCCGACGTTGTCGGTCATGGCCTGGGCGTCGGCCAGCAGCAGGAACTGCTTCGCTTCATGCTGCAGCTGGACGCGCGCGCGCAGCGAACCGAGGTAGTGGCCGAGGTGCAGCGGGCCGGTGGTGCGGTCGCCGGTGAGGATGATCGGTTGCGTGGACATCGAAACTCCTGTGGTTGCGATGTCGCCGGAACGGGCTGCAGAAACAACAATGCCGCCTGGTCCGGCGGCATCACGTGATTAATCGTGCGTGTGAAAACGGGCCGCCAAGGTCAGGCGCGCCACCAATACGTGTTTGTGCGTGGGGTTTTCATGCGGGCGAGTATAGCACGCAAGTTCGGGGTCAGGTCCGGCGGACCTGACCCCATCTTTCAGGCGACGGTGACTTTTGGCGCGCCGGCGTGCATCTTGCCGATGACGGCGGCGTGGGCAAAGCCATCCTTCGCGAACAGCGCCAGCACTTCGTCGACGCTGGCCGGATCGCATGCCACCAGCAGCCCTCCCGAAGTCTGCGGATCGGTCAGCAAGGCCTGCTGCGCCGGCGTGATTCCCGCTGCCAGCTCGACTTCCTTGCCGTACGCGTCCCAGTTGCGGCCCGAGGCGCCGGTGAAGAAACCGTCGTGCGCCAGCTGCTCGACGCCCGGCAGCAGCGGTATGTTGGCCATGTCCAGATGCGCGGTCAGCTTGGCGCCGCGCGCCAGTTCGAGCAGGTGGCCCAGCAGGCCGAAGCCGGTAACGTCGGTCAGCGCATGCACGCCTGGCATCTCGGCCAGCGCCTTGCCCGGCTTGTTCAACTTGGTGGTGTTCTCGATCATGGCCGCGTAGCCTTCGGCGCCCAGCACGTCCTTCTTCAGCGCGGCCGACAGCACGCCCACGCCCAGCGGCTTGCCGAGGATGAGGACATCGCCGTCCTTCGAGTCGGCGTTGCGCTTGACCTTGGACGGATGCACAAGGCCCAGCACGACCAGGCCGTAAATCGGCTCGACCGAGTCGATGGTGTGGCCGCCGGCGATCGGGATGCCGGCTTCGGCGCAGATCGATTCACCGCCGCGGATCACCTGGCCGATGGTATCGAGCGGCAGTTTGTTGACCGGCATGCCGACCAGCGCGAGCGCCATGATCGGCGTGCCGCCCATCGCGTACACGTCGGAAATGGCGTTGGTGGCGGCGATGCGGCCGAAGTCGAATGGGTCGTCTACGATCGGCATGAAGAAATCGGTGGTGGCGATCAGAGCCTGCTCGTCATTGAGTTTATAGACCGCGGCGTCGTCGGCGGTCTCGATGCCGACCATCAGTTCCTTCGGCACCGGGAAGCCGGTCGAATTCTTGAGGATCTCGGACAGCACGCCGGGCGCGATCTTGCAGCCGCAGCCGCCGCCGTGCGAGAAGGAAGTGAGTTTGATTGGCTGGTCGCTAGTGCTCATGAGTGTTCCATTCCTGTTATTGGTGCGTATCGAGCAGATTATCCACTAAACCGAGCACCGCCGCTTGTTCGGCGGCCGGCGCGAATAAGGGGGCGCGCGCCTCGCACTGGACGCGCAGGCGCTGGTAAAACGCCGGGTCGGCGATGCTGCGGTCGATCAGCGCCGCCAGCGCGGCGGCGTCGCCGGGCGCAAAATAGCCTTCGTAATCGTCGCCCAGCATGCCGCGGTTGCCGCTGATGTCGCTCGCCAGCACCGGCACGCCTGACGTCACCGCCTCGATGACGACGTTGGCGCCGCCTTCCATGCGCGAGGCGATCACCATCGCGTGGCTGCGCTTCAGGCGCTGGCGGGTGGCGCCGTGCGGCAGGTTGCCGAGCCAGCGGTAGCGTGGATTGGAGGCTTGCGCCGCTTCAGCCGCGGCGCCAAGCAGCGGATCGAGCGCGCCGCCGATGTGGATCATGCGCGCTTTCGGGTGGCGCACCAGCGCGGCCGCTTCGATGAAAGTATGCGGGTCTTTTTCCTCGCGCAGGTGGCCGATCATCGAGATCGAGTACGTGCGGCGCGATGGAGGATGCGGGTAGGGCGCCAGCGCGGGCGCCGATTGGTAGATCACGCTCGCCTTGCCGCGCACGGCCGGCGGCAGCAGCGCAAGTCCGGCATCCTGCAGCAGCACCAGCGCCGATGCGGTCTCCAGCGAGGCCTGCGCGGCGCCGTCAGTGGCGATGTCGCGATACAGGTCGGTGCCGGTCAGCACCAGCGCGGTTGGGCGGCCGGGATGCGCTTGCGCGAAGGCGGCCAGCGATGGCGCCGAACGGCGCGCGTGCAGCGCGATCATCATATCGGGCGCGGCCATGGCGCTGGTCCAGTCGAGGACGATGTCGACGTCGTAACGCTCGCGCAGGAACTGGGCCCAGCGACGCGCGGTCTGCCAGTTGCCGTTGTTCTGCTGCGCCCGCGCGGGGCTGACGATCGTCACGCGTTGAAATGCCACCGAGGTCCTTTTGAAAAATCGCTACAATCTGGTCATGAGTTCAATCAATGCGTCATTCCGGCACGCCAGGCCGCAACAACTGGCCGAAGCGCTCCAGGCTGCCCGAAATTATACGCTGAGCCTGTTCGACTGCCTGGCCGCCGCCGGCATGGACACGCTGTCGCGCGTGCCGCACATCCCCACCATCAATCCGCCGCTGTGGGAACTGGGCCACATCGCCTGGTTCGCCGAGTGGTTCATCCTGCGCGAGGCCATGTCGACCCATCCCGCCGCGGCCGAACGCCATTCGCTGCTGATGCGCGGCGACGACTGGTTCGATTCCAACACGGTGCCGCACCGCTCCCGCTGGACGCTGGACCTGCCGTCGCCGGGCGGGGTGAAGACCTACTGCCATGAAGTGCTCGACCGCGTGCTCGACAAACTGACGCGCGAAGCGGCCACCGACGCGGCGCTGTATCCGTACCGGCTGGCGCTGGCGCACGAGGACATGCACGGCGAAGCCTTGCTGTACACGCTGCAGACGCTGGGCATCCCGGCGCCGCCGCAGCTGACGCACGACGAGTCGGCCAGTTCGCCGTCGTCGCGCATCCGCTATCCCGGCGGGACCATCGTGCTGGGCGGCGCGCAGGAGGGCGGCTTCGTGTTCGACAACGAGAAGCCGCCGATGCAGGTCTACGTGCCACCGTTCGAGATCGACGCCGGCCTGGTGACCAACGCGCAGTACGCGGAGTTCATCGCCGATGGCGGCTACCAGGATGGCCGATTCTGGAGCAAGGCCGGCAACGCGTGGCTGATGAAGCAGGAGCGCTCGTCGCCGCGCTACTGGCAGCGCGACGGCGCCCAGTGGCGCACGATGCGCTTCGGGCGCCTGTCGACGCTGGCGCCGGCCGAACCGGTGCGCCACGTGTCGCTGTTCGAGGCGCAGGCCTATGGCATGTGGGCCGGCCGGCGCCTGCCGACCGAGGCGGAGTGGGAGTTCGCGGCCATCTCGGGGCAGCCGGGATTTGGCTGGGGCCAGCTGTGGGAATGGACCGCGTCGCCGTTCGAGCCGTATCCCGGCTTCGCGCCCGACCGCTACGGCGAATATTCTGAACCGTGGTTCATGACCCACCAGGTGCTGCGCGGCGCCTCGTTCGCCACCCCGTCGCGCTTCGGATCGGCGCGTTTCCGCAACTTTTACATGCCGGACCGCGACGACATGTTCGCCGGCTTCAGGACCTGTGCTTATTAATGTAGACGTTGTCCAAATTGCTCGATACAATGCCTCCGTGTCATCACTAAAACAAATAACGGTAATTCACGGGGACTATAAATGGAAACTGGTTTGATTGCGTTGATGTTGTTGATTTTGTGGGGCCCGGCCGTGCTGTACGTCGGCTGGAGGGTAGTCAAGATGCTGGGTGCGCCGAAGGGCGAGCAGCAGCAGGTTGCCGCCGAACGGGCAAGTCAGCACTAATTCAGCCAGACCAGCAGCGCGTAACCCAGCGCTGCCGCGACTCCCAGGAACGGCACCGACCAGGCATGGAAGCCAATCCACGCCTTGCGGTCGCCGCTCATGCGCAGCGCGATCAGGTTCGCCAGCGATCCCGCCATGAAGCCGAAACCGCCGACACTGACGGCGTAGGCGACCACGCGCCAGTCGCGTGAATACTCGGCCAGCGCGATCGCCGCCGGCACGTTGCTGACCACCTGCGAGGCCGCGATGCCGGCCAGGTAGAGGTGCTTCGGCTGATTCAGCCCGAGGCCGTGCATCGCCTCGCGCACCGGCCCGAGCCCGGCCAGCAGGCGCAGGTCGATAAACATCAACACGAACACCATCAGCAGCCCCCAGTCGAGGCGGGCCAGCACGCGTGCGCGCAGCACCAGGAAGGTCGCCATGACCGCCAGCACCGCCCAGCCGACGTAATGCATGTCGGCCGCCGCCAGGAACGGGATGTAGAGCGCGAGCGAGACGGCGAGCAGGCGGCGGTCGATCGGGCGATGCCGATGCTCGTCGCTTGGGCCGATGGGGCGGCTGCCGAAGGCGAAGGCGGTGAGCGCGAGCAGCGCGGCCATCATTGCCGCCACCAGCGGCAGCATGTGCAGCACGAACCGCGCGAACGGCACGTGCGACTGCTGCCAGATGAACAGGTTCTGCGGATTGCCGATCGGCGTCAGCGCGGAGCCGGCGTTCACGGCCAGCGCTTCGAACACGATCAGGCGCGTCGACGCCATCCCGGTGAGGCGGCATACGACCAGCGTCAGCGGGACGACGACGAACAGCGCAACGTCGTTGGTCAGCACCGTCGACAGCAGCGCCGATGCGGCGACCAGGCATAGCGCGGCCTTGCGCTCGGTGGCCATTGCGCCGACCAGGCGGTGGCCGAGCCAGCCCATCGCGCCGCTCATCTCGAGGCCTTTCGTCAGCGCCAGCAGGCCGGCGAGGGCGCCGATGGTGGGCCAGTCGACCAGCGCCGGATAGTCGGACAGCGGCTTGCGCGCGGCAATCGCCAGCACCGCCAGGCCGGCCAGCAGGATCAGGAAGAAGGTGTCGCGGCGCAGCGAATCGAATATGGCGCGCAATGGGTGAGTGTGAACGGGCATGATGCCCGCGAGTATAAGTTAGTTTGATCGAAGCCAAGGCTTCGCGCCGGCGTGCGGCTATCGTGCTTTGGTCGGCGCCGCGTTCAAGGGCGGGGTCAGGTCCGACGGACCTGACCCCAGGTTTGCCGCCGCCGCGGGCAAAGGAAAGGATGCATCATGAAGGCAACGATATTGCTCGCGCTGGCGCTCACCTGCTTCGGCGCAGCGGCCCAGAACAACCTGGGCACATTGCACCGTTCCTCGCTGCGCGAGTGGCACACGGCGTCGCCCGCCAACCAGTTCGCGACCACCGCGGACCTGGTCGAGCGCGTCCTCAACATCAAGGATCCGGTGGCGGCCGCCCCGAAGGCGCGCAACGTCCAGGCGTGCATCAGCAAGGTGGCGGCCAATTTCCTGCTCGGCTCCCAGATGGTGGCCGACACCGCGTACGCCTGCATGGGCGAACTTGGCTACCTGCCGCATTAGGGCTAACATGGCGCTTTCCATCTTCGCCGGCACAACATCATGACCATATTCGCAGCATCCGTATTCGACGCCACCGTCATCTTCGAGGGCAAGGAATTGTTCAAGGGGCAGGGCGCGGCCAGTGTCTGGGCCGAAAAGCTGGCCAAGGAAATCGAAAGCCCGGTGCGGGTCGAGAAGATCGGCACCGGCTGGGCCCTGCGCGGCCGGGTCGACGGCGAAGAGCGCACCTGGGGCATCCACGGCCAGCGGCTCAAGCAAATCACCTGAGCCGCTTCGCGCCGCATCACTGCATGTCGATGCGGCCATACAGGCCGTGGTCTTCATCCGACGGTCCGGCCGTGAAGAACAGCGTATTCGTCGGCTGCGCATTGATGCCGTTGCCGAACGCGATCCCCCACAGGCCGTCGATCACGATCGGCGTGCCGTCAGCCTTGCTCAGCGCGCCCTCGAACTTGCCGGTCTCCGGGTCGTAGGCGTTGATCTTGCCGTCGCCGAAATTCGCCACCAGCAGCTTGCCGCTGAACGTGCCGAAATTGGAAGGCGCCATCGCCATGCCCCACGGCGCATTGAGCCTGCCATCCGACACCAGCCGCTTCATCAACACGCCGGCGGTGTCGAACACGTCGATCGCGCCGAAGCCCGCGCCCTTGGTTTCATCGTTGCTGCCGGGGGTCTGCTTCGCGTACGCGACGTAGATCCGGTCGCCGATCGCCTGGATGCCGAACGGCGCGTAACCGGCCGGCATGGCGGGATCGCGGAAGCTGCCCGGCAGCGAGACCTTCGTGTAGGCGGCGTTGTAGACGTCGACGGCGTTGTGGCGGAAGTCGGCGGCGTACAGGAAGTTCGCGCCGGCGAAGACGTTGATCGCCAGTCCCTTGTACAGCGCGCCGTTGGCGCCGGTGTCGACCGCGGTGATGGCGTTGGTGCGGTTGACCGCCGGCGACCATCCCGCGATGGTGCCGCCCTCGCCGGCGAAGATGAAGGCGCTGGCGCCGGTCACGCCGTTCTGGGTGACCTTGAAGTCCTGGCTGCCGTTGAAGACGATGCCGGTGGGGCTGGCGTCGCCGGCGGCGCCGGGCGGAATGGCCACCACCAGCGTTTGCGGCACTCCGTTGCCGTCGTAGAGCGTCGACTTGTTGGTGCCGTTATCGGCGACCCAGACGAAGCCGGTCGGGTTGAAGGCAATGCCCCAGGCGTTGACCAGGTTGGCGTCGGTGTGCGGCGCGGCCGGCGCGCCGTCCGAGACCAGGTTGGTCGCGGCGAATTTGGTCGAGACCACGGGCGGCATGTAGCTGCCCCCGCCTCCGCCATAACTCCCTCCGCAGGACACGACGCCTGCGGCCATTGATGCGCCTACCAGGGTCGCTTTCAGCCATGTAACTGCTCTGGATGTGGTTTCCATTTTTCAGCTCCTTTGCAAACGGTGATGACGATGACAGTTCGTTCATTCCCGCTTTGCGATCGGAGGTTCAATGAAAATTCAGAAGGAGCACGAGGCGCTGAGGGCGACTGCGCGAGGCGAGCGCAGCCCGTCCATATTGGTGTGATGCAGCCACGCCAGCTGCAGGTTGACGTCGCCGACGTCGACGCCCACCGCCAGCCGCAGGTCGATCCGGTTGCGGCTTGCGCGGCCGTGCAGTATGCCGGCGTGGCCGATCAGCTTGACCTTGTCGCGCAAGGGATAGAACCCGTTCAGCTCCGCGTACTGCGTGCGCCCGCCATAGCCGTAGTAGGAGGGCGAGAAGTAGACACGGGCGGCGAGGCGGTCGGTCATCACGCCCGCATAAAGCTCGCGATAGTTGTATTCGGATGCGCCGGCGAAGGCGGTGCTGGTGGCGCCTACCTCCCACGCGAGGCCCGAACGCACGGGGCCCGCATAGCCGCCGTAAGCGGCCAGCGAGGTCACGTCCGAGCGCTCGCCCAGCGTCAGCCGCGGCGCGGCGTAGGCGCCGGCGTACCAGCCTTGCGCGCCATCCCATGCGAGCCCGAATTGCGGCGCCGGGCGGCCGTCGCTGAGGGAGACGCCGCGCACGCTGTATTCGGAGCTGAGGGCGACGGTGGCGCTGGTTTGCGCGTGCGCCGCCGGCGCCATGCAGCAAACAATGGCGGCTAGGGCGTACTGACCTTGATTGCGGCGATTGAAGTACATGAACACACGCATGCTCCGGTGATGCGCGCGATGCTCGCGCATGCGTCGATGTTACCAGCTTGCGCCGTCGATACTGTTGCGGTGTGCGCCGTGTGCATGTCGCGCCGCAATTGCGCCGGCGTGGCGCCGGGGTGCAGCTGCGCCAGCAGCGCCGCCAGTCCGCTGACGTGCGCGGTGGCGTACGACGCGCCGCTGACGAAGCCCCAGCGCGCGCCGGGCGCGGTGGTGGGGATGTCGGCGCCTGGCGCGCGCAGCGGACCGGTCGTTATCGACACGGCGATCACGCCAGGCCACATCGCGGGAAAGCCGCCGTCCGGCCGGTCCGGATCGGCGGCGCCCACCACCGCCACCCCGCGCGCCGCCGCCGCGTCGAGCAGGGCGCCGAGCAACTGGTCGGGTGGGCCGGTCAGGCTCAGGTTGACGATGCGGGCGCCGTTCATGATCGCGAAATTGATCGCCTTGCCGAGCGTGAAGCTGTTGCAGCGCGTGCCGGCGCTCTCGCTCCAGCAGGCGCGCAGGGCGAGCAGGCGCGCATCCGGCGCGACGCCGGCGATGCCGACGCCATTGCCGGCCTTCGCCGCGATGATGCCGGCGACCGCGGTGCCGTGCGCCTCGGCGGCGTCGGGCGAGCCGTCGACGAAGTTCTCGCGCAGCTGGAGCTGGCCGGCCAGGTCGGGGTGCGCGCCGTCGATGCCGCTGTCGACCACCGCGATGCGCACGTTGCGGCCGGTGCTGGCCTTGTGCAGGTCGGCCAGGCGCCAGAATTTCGCGGCCGGCTGCACCGGGTAGAGCGGGTCGCCGGCGTCCAGGCCGCGGAAGGTCTGCAGCGGCTGCGCCCACATCACGCGCGGGTCGCGCGCGAGCGCCTGCAGGGTGCGCTCGAGCGGGGCCTCGCCGGTCTGCTCCATCACGAAGCAGTCGACGCCGATCACCGGCATCGGCCAGTCGTCGACCAGCTTCAGGCCGTGGCTTTGCGCCAGTTCCTGCGCGGTGCGGCGGCGCGCGGCGCGGCCGCTGTCGTTGGGGTAGCGGCCGGCGTAGGCGGCGTCGGGATGGTAGTGCTGGGGCGGCAGGCGCAGCATCACCAGCACCTGGCGCGATGCGGCGGCTTCGGGCCGGGGCTGCGCCGATGCGAGGAGGGGGCCGGCCAGCAGGATCGCCAGGATCAGCCGCCACATCAGGCTCTTGACGGGGACGCCGAGCTCCCGCGGGTCAGACCCGAAGGACAGGAGGCGGCGGCATATCTTTATCAGCCGTCGTACTTGCGAAGGCGGGTACCTGCGCTGAGCGGGCAGCAAGGTGGAAGCGTCGTCAGTATGGGCGCCAGCCTTCGCTGGTACGACAATCTGCGAATTCACGGGCGGCCTCCGTGAGCAAGCGGCTCGGCCAGCGTCACCGCGGGCTCGGCGCGCAGGCGCGCGACGACGGGACCGGATTGCGCGGCGGGCAGGGCCAGCACGTACGCATCGGTCACCGTCGGGCCGTCGATCACGCGCGCGCCGTTCGCCTGCAGGATGCGGCGGATCTCGCGTTCCGGCGTGTCGGGACGGAAGGCGACGACGACGCTGCCCGCCGCCGGCGCGGCGCCCAGCGCGCGGTAATCGGCGACGAACGACGGATGCGCCAGCAGCAGCGCCATCACTGCGATCACGGCCAGCTGCGCACCGGCGGCCCAGCGCAGCCAGGCGTTGTTGGCGGCCACCGCAGCGCGCCAGCGCGCCAGCACGCCGATGCGCGGCTCCTGGACGTCCAGGCGCGGCAGCAGCGCGGCGTAAGCGCGATCGGCGTCGCAGCCGGCATCCGGCGGCGCCGACGCGGCGCGCAGCTGGCGCTGCCACGCCAGGTCGGCCTGGCACTCGGCGCAGCCGGCCACGTGCCGCTCGATGGCGGCCAGGTCGGCGTCGTCCAGGGTGCCGGCCAGCAGCCAGGGCAGCATGGGCTGGGCGTGTTGGTGCGTCGCTGTCGTCATGGTCCTTCCTCCAGTTGGCCGGCCAGCAGTTGCCTGAGCCGGCGCCGCGCATGGAACATCCGCGTCTTGACCGTATTGACCGGGCAGTCCATCACGGCGGCGATGTCGGCGTAGCCCATGTCGTGGTGGTAGGTCAGCTGCACCACGGCGCGCTGGGCCGGCGGCAAATCCTCCAGCGCGGCGCCGATCGAGCGCTGCAGGCGCTGCTGGTCCAGTTCGTGCGCCGGCTCGAAGCAGGCGTCGCCCTCGAACTGGTCGGGATCGACGTCCACCGGATCGTCGAGACCCTTGATCGCCTTGCACGCCTTGCGGTAGGCGATCGCGAAGATCCAGGTCGAGACTTTGCAGCTGCCGTCGTAGCGCTGCGCCTTTTGCCAGACCACCAGCATCGTGTCGTTGACGATCTCCTCGATCAGCGGCACGCTGCGCGTCATGCCGTTCAGGAAGCGGGTCAGGCGCGGAAAGTAGCCGCGGTACAGGCGCTCGAACGCCTGCCGGTCGCCCACCGCGACCTGGCCGACCAGCCGGGCGTCGCTCGCGTCCACGCTGCCGTGCATTACCGAATCCTCCCTCGTCAGGCGTTAATGCCGTTCGGGCGCCGTGAGGTTCAATGTCAATATAGTACGCCCACGGCGGCCCGATTTTTTTGCCGTTTTGCGTGCGCCATCCAACGTACCTGAACGCGCAGATCAGGCATGCTGGCAGCACTCGTAGCGCGCGACCCGTGACCGAAAAATCGCGCTACTATTTACCCGCAACGAACTACCTGAGAGTCATCATGCCACGTAACGAATCCGCAACATCGAACGTCCGAGATTCCCGCATCGAGCGCGAAGTCGAACGCGAACGCAACGAGCACACGCTCAATCACGACGCCAAGGCGCACATCGAGGACGACGAGCGCCACAAGGATGCGCGCGAGACGTCCTACTCTTCGAAAGTGCGACGCTAAACGCAAAAAACGGCTACCGAGGTAGCCGTTTTTCATTGGTCGGGCGAATTACTTGTAAAACGCTTCAACTTTGCCCTTCAGTTTGATCAGCATGGGCTTGCCCTTGCGGTCGAGCGTCTTGCCGGCGGAAACCTTGATCCAGCCTTCGCTGAGGCAATATTCGTCGACGTCGAAACGCTCCTTGTCGTTGAACTTGATGCCGATGTCGTGCTGAAACACGTCGCGGTCGTGGAAGGGGCTGCTCGGGTCGATGGACAGCCGGTCAGGCAATGGGGGGAGGGTGGTGGTATCGGTCATGGCGGAATTATCCACGAAGATCGGCTTCAGGACAACGGTGTTCCGGCACGGTCGGCAGGGTGGTGCACGCCGTCGTTGGTCGGAATGTCGCCCAGGTCGAAAGGATTGACGCCTTCCAGGCATCCCACGTTGTAGCCGTACTGCCCGGGATTGGAGCGCCGCTGGTGATGCGTGTAGATCCCGCACACTTCGCAGAAGTAGTGTTTGGCCGTGCCGGTATTGAACTGATACAGGCGCAGTTTGTCGTGCCCGCGCACGATGCGCATGCCCGACAGGGGCACCGAGGCGACGATCGCGCCTTTGCGCCGGCAGATCGAGCAGTCGCAGCGGCGCGGATCGACGATGCCGTCGGGCAGGGATAACTCCAGTTCGACAGCGCCGCAATGGCAGCTGGCCTTGTGTTTTGCCAGGATGTCGGTCGCTCCGACTTTTTTGACCATTGCCTCGCTCCTCGGTGTCAGCTGCGATCGATAATGCGCGCGATTTTGTCGCCCTGGAAGAAAAATTCGGATTCGCCATTCAAGTCGAGAACCGTGCCGGCCGTGGGGCCGCCGGGGATGTCTGCCGCAAGCCGGCCTCGATAGGCGATCTGCGCGATCACCACGCCGTCATTGAGTTGCAGCGCCGTGAGGCGTTGCTCGCGCTCAGCGAACAGGGTCTTGGCGTGTTCCGCGAGTTTGCGGAATTCGTCGATGCCATCTGCCATTGCGGTAAGGGCGCCGCCGGAATAGTTTTCGAACCGTACTGACGGCGACAGCAGCGCCAGCATGCCTTCAATGTCGAAGGCATTGTAGGCGGTTAAATACTGGTCTACGAGGTCTTGCTGGCTGAATGGGGACAAGTTCATCCCCTGATGTTAGCGCACAGCGGACTGCGAAAAGACGCACTTTGTAACAAGCGTGAAGCGCGCGCAAAAAAAACGGCTGCCGAAGCAGCCGTTTCTGAGCGAATCGCGAACCGATTAACGGTCGCCGTACGAACGGCGGGCGCCGTCGGCGGCACGCGGGTTCGAACCCTTGTAGCCGCCGCCTTCGCCGCTGCGCGGTGCGTTCGGCTTGCTGAAGGTACGCTGGCCCGGCTTTGCTGCTGCCGTGCGGTTGTCGCCCGGCTTCCAGCTGCCTGGACGCGAAGCCGAACGCGGCGCCGAGGCGCTGCGCTTAGGCTCGAAGCCTTCGATCGCCGACACCGGGATCAGCTGCTTGGTGAAACGCTCGATGCGCTTGACGTTCATGCCTTCGGCGTGGTTCACCAGCGAGATCGCCTGGCCGTTGCGCCCTGCGCGGCCGGTACGGCCGATGCGGTGCACGTAGTCCTCAGGGAACTTCGGCAGGTCGTAGTTGAACACGTGGGTGATGTTCGGCACGTCGATACCGCGCGCGGCAACGTCGGTCGCAACGAGCACCTTGACCTGGCCGCGGCGCAGGCTGTCGAGGGTACGGTTACGGGCGCCCTGGTGCATGTCGCCATGCAGTGCGGCGGCCGAGAAACCGGCGATGTTCAGGCGGTCGGCGATGGTGTCGGCGTCACGCTTGGTGGCGGTGAACACCACGGCCTGGTCGAGCGACTCGTCGCGCAGCAGGTGGTCCAGCAGGCGATTCTTGTGCGACAGGTCGTCGACGAAGTGGACGCGCTGGGTGATGTTGTCGTGACGCGACTGCGAGCTGGTGATCTGGATGATCATCGGGTCGGTCGTGATACGGCGCGCCATGTTGCCGACCATGCCGTCGAGCGTGGCCGAGAACAGCATCGTCTGGCGGTTGGCCGGGGTCGCGGCAATGATCTTCTCGATGTCGTCGATGAAGCCCATGTCGAGCATGCGGTCGGCTTCGTCCAGCACCAGGATCTCGAGTTCCGAGAAATCGATCTTGCCAGATTCCATGTGGTCGATCAGGCGGCCTGGGGTAGCGACCAGGATTTCCGGGTTGCGCGACAGCAGTTGCATCTGTTTCGGGTAAGGCATGCCGCCCAGGATCGAGACGGCCTTAATGCGGCGGATCTGGGTGCCGTACTTTTCGGTCGCGGCGGTCACTTGCAGGGCCAGTTCGCGGGTCGGGGTCAGCACCAGCATTTTTGGCTGGGCGGCTTTGAAACGTGGGCGCTCGCCGCGGGCGCGCGCCGATTGCGCTTCCTGGGCGGCGGTCTTGGCGGCCGGCGACTGCTCGGCGACGGCGAATTTGTGCAGGGCCGGCAGCATGAATGCCGCGGTCTTGCCGGAACCGGTCTGCGACGAGACCAGCAGGTCGCGGCCTTCGATGGCGGCTGGGACGGCTTGCGCCTGGACTGGCGTTGGCACGGTGTAGCCGGCTTCGGTAACTGCTTTAACGATTGACGCGTGGAGGCCTAGGGCTTCAAAACTCATTGTTTTCTTTTCTTTCGGTATAGATCAGCGCCCGAGCACAAAGCTGCGGACGCAAAATAGCAACGCCAACCAACAAACGAAATGACTCAGAAATGAAAGAAATTTCGGCACAAAAGCTTTGCGCCGGGACGGTGTCAGGTGCGACACACAAGGCGGGAGGGCTTTAAGGGCTATCTGAAAGATATACCCTGGCTTGCGAAGCTGCTAGTTTTACTTCTTTTGACACTGCTTCAAATTGCCATCGCAACAGCTTGGTTGCGATTCGTATTGCAGCGCACAAACGACACTATACAGTAGTTTCACTGTGCGCGTGCGGCTTAATCGACTTTCTCTGCTTCGGTGCAGCAAAAACAGTTGGGAGCAGCCCCATAAACCAACGGTAAACCAACGGGGTCAGACCCGCTTTTTCAATGGCGCGGCGCGCATTGCGCAAGCTAATAATCGGGTCTTCGCCCCAAATTTTCCTTGTTCGACGGCGCCGACAGCATTTTGCGATCGGAAAAGCGGGTCTGACCCCAAAGGTTCACGATCGGAAAAGCGGGTCTGACCCCAAAGGTTCACCAAATGTTCGTAAACCGATGGGGTCAGACCCGCTTTTTCAATGGCGCGGCGCGTATTTTGCGAGCTAATAATCGGGGTCGGCTCCCCAAAGTTCCTTGTTCGACGGCGCCGAGAGCATCTAGCGAGCGGAAAAGCGGGTCTGACCCCAAATGTTGATGCGGCAATAAAAAAGCGGACAGCATGCTGTCCGCTCTGGTTCGCCACGGGCCGCTTAGCCGTTGTGCTTGCGGCGCGCCTGCTTGTCGGCCACCATCGTCTTGCCGCTCTTGCCGCTGACCTTGCTCTTGATGGCCGCTACCGCTTCAGCGGCGCGTACCTTGAGCTTCTGCGGCCCGCTCAGTTGCCGGCCATTGCGGCTGCGCTTGCCGCTGCTGTCGGCTTCGAACGCTACCACCGCGTTGTCGACGATCTGCTCGGCGATGTCGCTGTGCGCCGCCGTCGCGATGCGCGGCACCAGGATGGTCGATCCTGCCTTCAGGTGCGTCTGCGCAGGGATGTTGTTGGCCTGGCGGATCACTTCAGGCGTGGTCCGGAAACGCGACGCCAGGCTGGCAATGCTTTCTTTGGCGCTCGAAATCTTGTGCGTCGTCCACGACGACAGCGCATGGCCCCAGTTCGCCAGGTTGGCGGTGAACTTGGCCGCGTTCTCTTTCGGCAGCAAAATCTTGGTCTGCTCGCCGCCGGTGATCACCGGACGGTTGAACTGCGGATTCAGCGCCTTGAACTCGTCGATCGACATCTCGGCCAATTGCGCCGCGACCGTCAGGTCGATGTCGCTGGTCTTGTCGACCGCGGTGAAGTAGGCCTCGTTGCTGATCGGCGGCAGGGCAACGGCGTACTGGGCCGGATTGGCGATGATGTTCTTCACCGCCTGCAGCTTCGGCACGTAGTTGCGCGTCTCGGCCGGCATCAGGTCGGCCAGGCTCTCGAAATCGGTCGGCTTGCCCAGCGCACGGTTCTTGGCGATCGCTTTCTGGACGTTGCCTTCACCCCAGTTGTAGGCAGCCAGCGCCAGTTGCCAGTCGCCGAACATGCCGTACAGCTTTTGCAGGTAGGACAGGGCGGCGTCGGTCGAGGCCAGCACGCCGCGGCGCTCGTCCTTGAACATGTTCTGCTTCAGGTTGAAATCTTTGCCCGTGCCCGGCACGAACTGCCACATGCCGGCGGCGTTGGCGCTCGAATTGGCCTGCGGATTGAAGGCGGACTCGATGATCGGCAGCAGCGCCAGCTCGGTTGGCATGCCGCGCTTTTCCAGCTCGGTGACGACGTGGAACAGGTAGCGCGAGGCGCGCGCCGAGGTGCGGGCGATGTAGTCGGGACGGGTGCTGTACCAGGTGACGTGCTTGGTGACCAGCGCGTTGTCGACGTCGGGAATGGCGTAGCCGGCACGGATGCGCGCCCACAGGTCGGCTTCCTTGTAGTCTTCGGCCTTGATGGCAGGCGCGGCCAGGGCCAGCGGCGCGTTGCGCGCCGCCGCAGTGCTAAATGCCTGCGACTGGGCAGTCGCGGCGACATCGTTCGCGTGGCTGAGGGCAGGGGCGAGCATGAATACCAGTGCTGCCAGCGATGCGGTGTTGCGGGTCATTTTTTGCATGGGCTTCCATTGTGGCGTCCGGTGCGCTGGACTGACGATGAATGAGTTTGGAGTGTACGTACCACTTATTGGCTGAGTCAAGCGTTATAACCGTTCGGTTACCAAATTTATTGACAACATTCGGACCAAAAAAGTTCAATTTTGAAAACAGAATTTGCGCGGGGTATGCGATAAATACCGCGTTTTCTCGCCATGCAGGATTGTGAGGCAGGAGGCATACTGGTGGGAGTATCTAAGCGAACTCAGCCCTGCGGCGACGCCGGATTTGGGCGGGTATGCCTTCGCTTAAGCATTGCAGGGTGGAAAACAGGTTAATACCAAATCGTCCATTCTCTTGCTTTTCCGACTGGACAATTTCTTTGACGAAAAACATTGCCCCTCGGGCATGAAAAACGAGGCAAATTAGGCTGGCAAGGCGCCGGTGCCGTACAATTTGGTGTCGCGCCCCGCGCCTATATATTAGTGAAAGCATCGCCATGAGTACCGCCAACCTGAGCGCCGACGACGAACAGATCATCGCCGCCACCGAAAACTGGCTGGAGAAGGCCGTCATCGGGCTGAACCTGTGCCCATTCGCCAAAGCCGTGCACGTCAAGAAGCAGGTGCGTTACGTGGTGTCAAGTGCGACGACGCCGGAAGCCTTGCTCGAGCAGCTGATGAACGAGCTGCAGTTGCTGTCCGATACCGATCCGGAAAAAGTCGACACCACCTTGCTGATCCATCCGTTCGTGCTGGACGACTTCCTCGACTTCAACGAGTTTCTCGATGTGGCCGATGCCGCGGTCGAAGACATGCAGCTGGACGGCGAGCTGCAGATCGCCAGTTTCCATCCGCAGTACCAGTTTGCCGACACCGACGTCAACGACATCACCAATTACACCAACCGGGCGCCGTATCCGATTTTGCAGCTGCTGCGCGAGGAAAGCATCGACCGCGCGGTCGAGGCCTTCCCCGAAGCGGAGCAGATTTTCGAAAAGAACATGGAAACGATGGAAAAGCTGGGTTACGACGGCTGGGATGCTCTCGATGTCGGTGCTGCCAAATAAGGCGCCGGTGGGCGACGAGGTGCAGGAGCGGCCGGACACGCCGTGCGTGGCCGTGTGCTCGACCACGTTCGACGACGTGTGCCGGGGATGCGGGCGGACGGTGGCCGAGGTGGCGCACTGGGTGTCGATGAGCGAGTTGCAGAAGGAGCTGGTGTGGCAGCGGATTTTGGCGCAGGGCTACCCGAAGCGCAACACCTGAACGATTTTCACCTGCGCCGTATGAAAATCAGGGGGCAGGTCCGGCGGAGCGACGGGGACGCCGAGTCCCCGTTTTTACGTCCGCGGCTTAGAAGCTGCCGATGAAGTCCTTCTTGCCGATCTCGACGCCATTGTGGCGCAGGATGTCGTAGGCGGTGGTCGCATGGAAGTAAAAGTGCGGCAGCGCGTAGTGAATCAGGTAGGTCTGACCCTTCCACTGCTTGGCCTTCTCGCCCGAACCGGTGGTGATGTCGCGCCCTTCGCTCGCTTCGATGCCGTCCTGAGGCACGCTGTCGATGAACGCCAGCGTCTTGGCGATGCGCGCCTTCAGCTCGCCGAAGCTCTGCTCGGTGTCGTCATACTTCGGCACCTCGACGCCGCCCAGCCGCGCCGCAGCGCCCTTCGCGAAATCGGCCGCGATCTGTACCTGGCGGATGAACGGGAACATGTCCGGGAACAGGCGCGCCTGTAGCAGCGCCGCCGGCTCGATCTTCTTCTCGGTCGCGTGCGCCTCGGCCTTGTCGATGATCGCCGACAGGCTGGTCAGGATTTGCTTGAATACCGGCGCCGAAGCCGAATACATGGAAAACGTCATAATGGTCCCCTTGTTGAAAGTGCTGCGATCATAACAAGCCCGGCCGATTCCTGCTCGGCGCCGCTCCGCCGCCGCTGTCTCCTATTCGCCCGTCCCCCGCGCTATTTCGTGACGGCGCCGCGAATTTCCGTGATAATTACACTTGGGCAATTTTCTGCAACGATTCCCTTTCCTGAAGAAGGCCCGGGCCGCGGCCCGGATGGTGTTTACATATATGAATTGCAATTGAATGGGTAAGGGCGCCTTGCGCGCGTTGCGCGCCAAACTGGGCAATCTGTACGGGCTGTCGATCTACGGGGCGTTGCTGCTGGTGGTCATCGGCGGCCTGGTGCTGCCCGCCACCGTCGGCAGCTACCTGTTGATCGGGGTGCAGGAGCAGCAGTCGGCGCGCACCGCGCTCAACGACGCGCTGCAGCGCAACGCCGACATCCTCGCGCTCGGCATGCAGGAATCGCTGTGGAACATGAACGCCGAATCGGCCCGCTCGCTCGGCCAGTCGGTCATGCGCGACCCGGCCGTGCTGCACATCCTGGTCACCGGCCAGTCCGATACCGAATTCATGAACATCCGCGCGGCCGAGCCGCAGGCGGGCAAGATCTACCGCGCCGAGCGCGACATCGTGGTGCGCGGCGAGCGCATCGGCCGGGTGCTGGTCGAGATGGACGACGCGCGCAGCCAGCAGGAGCTGCGCGGCAAGCAGTCCAACTACGCCTTCGTGCTGGCCAGCCAGCTGGCCATTTCGCTGATCCTGATCGTGCTGTTCCTGAACAAGCGCCTGCTGTCGCCGCTGCGCACGCTGATGAATTTCTCCGACCGCCTGTCGCACGGCGACTTCGAAACGCCCGTCGGCCTGCGCGGGCGCGACGAGCTGGGGCGCCTGGGCAGCCAGATGGAGCAGATGCGGGTCGCGATCCGCCACCTGTTCGAAGACATCGGCCAGCGCGAGGAACGCTTCCGCACCATTGTCACGCAGGTGCCGGGCGCGGTGTTCCGCGTGCGTCCGGGCGGCGCGATCGAATTCGTCAGCGACGCCATCGAGGACATCTGCGGCTTCCCGGCGGCCCAGCTGATGCGCTCTTCGACCGACTCCTGGTCCGACCTGATCTTCCCCGAAGACCGCCGCATGCACCGGCGCCAGGTCAGCGAAGCGATCGCCTCGGGCCGGCCGTACGAAATCGAATACCGCATCGTCGACGCCTTCGGCACCGAACGCTGGGTCTCGGAGAACGGCCAGCCGCAGCTGTCCGAGGACGGCGGCGCGCTGTGGGTCGACGGCATCCTGTCCGACATCAGCGAACGCAAACACAACGAGATGCGCATCGAAGGCCTGCTGGCCGAGCAGAGCGCCATCCTCGACAACGTGATGTTCGGCGTGATGTTCGTGCGCCACCGCCGCGTGGTGTCGGCCAACCGCCGCTGCGAGGAGCTGTTCGGCTACACCAACGGCCAGCTGACCGGCGGCTCGACCGCGATGGTGTTCCCGTCCGAGGACGCTTTCGTCGAAGCGGGCCAGGCGCAGTACGCGCTGCTCGCCGCCGGCAAATACGTCACCGAGGAGCGTCAATACAGGCGCCGCGACGGCAGCGTGTTCTGGTGCCTTGTAAGCGGCTACGCGCTCGACCCGCTGCGCGCCAACGAAGGCAGCATCTGGGTGTTCGCCGACGTCACCGAGCGCAAGCTGGCCGAGGAAAAGCTGCGCCTGTCGGCCACCGTGCTCGAACACATCGCCGACGGCGTGATGGTGATCGACGGCGACGGCCTGATCGTCGCCATCAATCCGGCCTTCACCCAGATCACCGGCTACACCGAAATGGAAGCGATCGGCCGCGATTCGCGCATTACGCGCTCCGGGCGCCAGGACGGCTCGTTCTACCAGCGCCTGTGGGAAGAGCTGGTCGAACACGGCTTCTGGCGCGGCGAAATCTGGAACATGCGCAAGAACGGCGAAGAATACCTGGAGTGGCTCACCGTGTCCGCGGTGCGCGACAACCAGGGCGTCACCACCCATTACGTGGCGGTGTTCAGCGACATCACCAAGGTGAAGGAATCGCAGGACAAGCTCGATCACCTTGCCCACCACGATCCGCTGACCGCGCTGCCGAACCGCCTGCTGTTCCACGACCGCCTGCAGCACGCCTTGCTGCGCGCCGGCCGCGACGACGAGCAGCTGGCGATCCTGTTCATCGACCTGGACCGCTTCAAGAACGTCAACGACACGCTCGGCCACCACGTCGGCGACGAGTTGCTGCAGCAAGTGGCCGCGGCGCTGACGGCGCAGCTGCGCGAAGGCGACACGCTGGCGCGCCTGGGCGGCGACGAATTCATCGTGCTGCTCGAGAACGTCGACGGCCAGGCGAGCGCCGGCCATGTCGCCGAGAAGCTGGTGGCGATGTTCGAGCAGCCGTTCATGGTGTCCGACTACGAGCTGTTCGTCACCGGCAGCGTCGGCATCAGCGTGTATCCGAACGACGCCACCGACCTGAATATGCTGATCCGGAATGCCGACGTGGCGATGTACCAGGCCAAGGCGCGCGGTCGCAACGGCTACCAGTTCTACGCGCCGTCGATGACCGGCGAGGGCGTCGAGCGCCTGCGCCTCGAAACCATGCTGCGCCGCTCGATCGAGAAGAGCGAGATCTTCCTGAACTACCAGCCGCAAGTCGAAATCGACACCGGCCGCCTGATCGGCGTCGAAGCGCTGGTCCGCTGGGAGAATCCGGAGCTAGGGCTGGTGCCGCCGGCGCGCTTCATCCCGCTGGCCGAGGACACGGGGTTCATCAACCCGCTCGGCAAGTGGGTGCTGTACGAAGCGTGCCGCCAGATGATTCGCTGGCAGGAGACCGGGCTGCACGTGCCGAAAATCGCGGTCAACCTGTCGGTCAAGCAGTTCGAGCGCGGCAGCATCGTCGGCATGGTGGCCGACATCCTGAAAGAGACCGGCCTCGAACCGCACCGGCTGCAGCTGGAAGTGACCGAGTCCGTGATCATGAATACGGGGGACGCGCTGGTGTACATCAACGACCTGCACGCGATTGGTGTGGGGCTGGCGATCGACGATTTCGGCACCGGCTATTCGTCGCTGGCCTACCTGAAACAGATGCCGGTGCAGACGCTGAAGATCGACCGCAGCTTCATCAAGGACATCTCGACCGACGCCAACGACGAAGCGATCGCGATCGCGATCATCCAGCTTGGCAAGAGCCTGCACCTGTCGGTGATCGCAGAGGGCGTGGAAACGGAAGCGCAGGCGACGTTCCTGCTGCGCCATGGCTGCAACCAGGCGCAGGGCTACATGTACAGCCGTCCGGAGCTGGCGCAAGTGGTGTTCGAACGCTGGCGCGAAGCCGCGGTCGTATGAAAAATGGGGTCAGGTCCGGTGGAGCGACGGGGACGCCTGGTCCCCGGATTTGTCGCAGGCTACGCTCCGGCCGCTTTCAATAGCTCGACCAGATTGCACTCGCGCTGCCAGGTGCGGCGCTCCTCCGTGCTGCCCGCCAGCCGCTTCAATTCATCTTCGCTGTGCGCCAGTTGCGCCGTCAGCAGGCGCTCGGCGAGCTTTGGGTCGGGCAGCATCGTGCCAAAGAACGTGACGGTATCGCCGCGCTGAATCAGCAGGGTAGGGAAGTTCTCGACATCGAGTTCGCCGACCACGTCGGCCTGGTCCTCGATATCGATCCAAACGAACTGCTGTTCCGGATGTCGCGCGGCCAGCTGCTCGAACGCGTCGCGGTACGAAGTGCAGGTGCCGCACCAGCCGGCGCACAGGCAGGCCACGGTCCAGCGGTCGCCCGCAAGCGCCTCGGCGACGGCGTCGCGGTTGTCTTCAGTGAGGGTGATGCTATGCATGAGCGGCATTTTACCTCGCCATGCAGAATGGGGTCAGGTCCGCAGGACCAGACCCCGCGGCGCAAGGTAAAATACGGGGATGTCTATCATTCTCGCCATTGAAACCTCGTCCGAACTGGCGTCCTGCGCGCTGCTGAACGGCGACCAGCTGCTGTCGCGCTCCTCGTCCGGCGTGCGCACCCATTCCCAATCGATCCTGCCGATGGTGCAGGAACTGCTGGCCGAAGCCGGCATCGAGCTGCGCGACTGCGACGCCATCGCCTTCGGCTCCGGCCCCGGCTCCTTCACCGGCGTGCGCACCGCCTGCGGCATCGCCCAGGGCCTGGCGTTCGGCGCCGGGCTGCCCGTGATCCCGGTCGTCACCCTCGAAGCGATGGCGCAGTCGTGCCGCGAGCGCACCGGCGCCGACGACGTACTGGCCGTGCTCGACGCGCGCATGGGCGAAGTCTACTGGGCCCAGTACCGCTACGCGGATGGCTGGCAGGTAGTCGCGCCGCCCGCGCTGTGCGCGCCGAACGACGTAGCGCCTGTGTCGCCGGCGACCGCCTGCGGGAACGGCTTTTCGGCTTATCCCGATGCGTTCTCGGTTGAAGCGCTGATCGACCTGATGCCGCACGCCGCCGCCGTCGCGCAGCTAGCGGCGGTGGAATTCGCCGCCGGCCGCACCGTGGCGCCGGCCGACGCGCAGCCGCTCTACCTGCGCAACAAGATCGCCTTCACCAGCGCCGAGCGCCAGGCCATCAACGCCGCCAAGGCCGCCGCATGACGTTCGATGGGCTCGATTACGCGCCGATGCAAATGGCGGACCTCGACGAGGTCTTCGCCGTCGAGCAGCAGGTCTATCCGCATCCCTGGTCGCGCGGGAATTTCGTCGATTCGCTGGCTTCGGGCTACAGCGCCTGGACCTTGCGCGACGAAGGCCGGCTGGCCGGCTACTTCCTGCTGATGGCGGCCGTCGACGAAGCCCACCTGCTCAACGTGTCGGTGGCGGCAGAGCGCCAGGGCCAGGGCATGGGCCGCTACCTGCTCGACAAGGTCGTCGCCTGCGCGCGCGGCTTGGGCGCCGAGTCGGTGCTGCTGGAAGTGCGTCCGTCCAATGAGCGCGCGCTGAAGGTCTACCAGCGCTATGGTTTTGCCGAAATCGGCCGCCGCAAGGCATACTACCCGGCCCACAACGGCCAACGCGAGGACGCCATCGTGATGAGGTTCACCTTATGAGCATTTCCGACCGCGACACCGCCTTCCTGGCCGAAATGGGCATCGGCCCCCTGTGGCAGGTGCGCGCGGCCCCGCAGCCCGCCGAACCCGAAGCGCTCGCGCCGGTCATCGAGGCGCCCGCCGCAATCCCGCCCGGGCCGGCGCCGGCGCCGTACCAGGCAATGCCGTCGCCTGCCCCCGCGCCCGGCAGCAAGATCGACCCCGCATGGGGCGACACTGCGCCGCCGCCACCGGCGACCGAAGAGGAAATCGCGCGCATGGACTGGCGCGAGCTGAACGCCGCCATCGGCAATTGCACTCGCTGTGGCTGCAAGGGCGAACGCAAGCCGGTGCTGGGCAACGGCGCGCGCGCGGCGGTGTGGATGGTCGCCGCCGGCGCCACCGCCGCGGCCGACGAACAGGAACGCCAGCCGCTGGCCGGCGATCCCGGCACGTTGTTGACGAACATGCTGGCCGCGGTGCAGCTCTCGCGCGACGAGAATGTCTACGTGACGAACCTGATCAAGTGCCGCCCGACGACTGCCACCGGCGCCGACCGCGCCCCCAATGCCGATGAAGTGGCGGCCTGCCGTCCCTTCCTCGAGCGCGAGCTGGCGCTGTGCGGCGCCGGGACCGTGCTGACGCTGGGCCAGATCGCCGCCAACGGCCTGCTCGGAAAGCCGCTGCAGGAGCCGCTGGCCGGTTCGCGCGGCGCCGTGCACGACCTCAATGGCGTGCCGCTGGTCGCGACCCTGCACCCGGGCGAGCTGCTGCGCCGCGGCGCCGACAAGGCGCTGGCCTGGGCCGACCTGTGCCTGGCCAAATCCAGCCATGGCCGTCCCGGCTGACACCTGCCAAGCGCTGTTCGCGCGGCGCTGGGGGCACCTCGCGCGCCCGCACGTGCGCGCGCTCGCCTGGCTGCTCGATTCGCCCGGCCTGCTCGATCCCGACGATCCTCACTGGGAAGGAAAGGTCTGCGCGCCGCAGCCGGTGACGCCGCAAGTCGCCGCATGGCTGGCGCGGCTCGACGCCGATCCTTCCGAACTGGACGCAGCCCTGGGCGAGCGCAATTACACCCGCCTTGGCCTGTACGCCGAAAAGCTGATGGCCTTCTATTACCAGCAGCACGGCCGCCTGGTCGCGCACGGCCTGCAGGTGCGCGCCGCGCGTAACGACACCGTCGGCGAGTTCGACTTCCTGCTCGACGCCGGCCCCGAAGGCGTCGAGCACATCGAGTTCGCCACCAAATTCTACTTATTAGAGGGCAGCGCAGCTTCGCGCTTCGATACCTTCGTCGGCCCCAACCTGGCCGACAGCCTGGGCGCCAAGATGCGCAAGATCGTCGACAAGCAGCTGGCGCTGGCCGATCATCCGGCGGCACAGGCGCTGCTGCCGCGCCCGGTGCTGCGCGCGCAAGCGCTGGTGAAGGGCTGGCTGTTCTATCCGGCCGCCGGCGGCGACCCGATGGCCGGCATCGGCTCGGCCCATTGCCGCGGCTTCTGGTGCGCGCTGGCCGACGCCGGCGCGTTGCCGGCCGACGGCTGGGTGGTGCTGCCGCGGCTGGAATGGCTGGCGCCTTACCGCGGCACAGCCGAGGCGATGACGCTGGAGCAGATGCGCGATGCAGTGGCAACGCAGTTCGAATCGACGCGCGCGCCGGTGCTGGTGGCGGCGGTGAAGGAGGAGCAGGGCGTGCTGGTGGAAACCGCGCGCGGCTTCATCGTTCCGGACGACTGGCGCGCACGCGCGGCGCGGCGCCAGGCCGGCGAAGCCTAGTGTTTGTGCTCGCCGATCAGGGCGAGCGAATCGTGTTCGAGCTGGTTGGCCGCGTGCCTGCGCTTGATCAGCCACATGGTGCCGGCCACCGAGAAGCCGAACAGCACGATGATCACGTTCAGGTCGAGGTTCATCGAGATCATGATCGCGTACACCGCCAGCATGGTCAGGATCGACAGGTTCTCGTTGAAGTTCTGCACCGCAATCGAGTGGCCCGCGCTCATCAGGACGTGGCCGCGGTGCTGCAGCAGCGCGTTCATCGGCACCACGAAAAAGCCCGACAGGATGCCGATCAGGATCAGCAGCGGGTAGGCCAGCGCCACCGAATGCACCAGCGTCATGCCCATCACGATGACGCCCATCGCGATGCCGAGCGGGATCACGGTCAGCGATTTTTTCAGCGGGATCAGGCGCGCCGACGCGGCCGCGCCCAGCGCGATGCCGACCGCGACGACGCCGACCAGGCTGGTGGCCTTCTCGTACGGCATGTGCAGCGACTTCTCGGCCCACTTCAGCACGATCAGCTGCAAGGTCGCGCCGGCGCCCCAGAACAGCGTCGTCACGGCCAGCGAAATCTGGCCCAGCTTGTCCTTCCACAGCGTGGCCGAGCAGTTGGCGAAGTCGGCGACCATCTTGATCGGGTTGCGCTCGGCCTGCTCGTAGCGGGCGCCGGTGTCGGGAATGCGCCAGTTGCACAGGGTGGCAATCAGGTACATCCCCATCACCACGCACAGCGCCGCTTCGGTCGGCGTATTGATGCCGGTGTCGATGAAGGGAACGTCGAAGCCGAGCAGATAGCTCGAGGTGCGCTGGGCGACCAGGGTGCCGCCCATCACGGTGCCGAGGATGATCGACGTCACGGTCAGCCCTTCGATCCAGCCGTTCGCCGCGACCAGCTTTTCGGGCGGCAGCAGTTCGGTCAGGATGCCGTACTTGGCCGGCGAATACACCGCCGCGCCGAAGCCGACCACGGAGTAGGCCAGCAGCGGATGGACGTCGAAGAAAATGAGCGAGCAGCCGAACACCTTGATCATGTTCGCGATGAACATCACGCGGCCCTTCGGCAGCGCATCGGCAAAGGCGCCGACGAAGGCGGCCAGCAACACATAGAACAAAACGAACGACAGTTTCAACAGGGGCGTGAGCGACGCCGGCGCTTTCATGGCGGTCAGCAGGTCGATCGCCACGAAGAAGAGGGCGTTATCGGCCAGCGACGAAAAAAACTGCGCTGCCATGATGGTGTAGAAACCACGATTCATTCGTAAATATCAATAGTCTGGTCTGGGTTGCTTTATACCATGAACGGTCGTGAACCCAAAGAAATCAGCGGTGCAGGTGAGGCCGGCTCCGGTAAAATACGGTCTTCACGAAACTCAATATTTCTCCCATGCCAAGGCCGCTCAGCGCAACCATCCATCTCGACTCCATGCGCCACAACCTGGCGCGCGCCCGCGCCTGCGCGCCGGGCTCCAACATCTGGAGCGTGGTCAAGGCCAACGCCTATGGCCACGGCCTCGAACGCGGCATGCGCGGCTTCGCCGATGCCGACGGCCTGGCGCTGATCGAGACCGAGAACGCGGTGCGCCTGCGCGAACTGGGCTGGACCCGGCCGATCCTGCTGCTGGAGGGTATTTTCGAGGCCGCCGACGTCGCGCTGCTGGGCGAGCACAACTTCAACAGCGCGGTGCACTGCATCGAGCAGGTCAAGATGCTCGAGTACACCAAGCTGTTCAACCCGATCGACGTGCACCTGAAGATGAACACCGGGATGAACCGGCTCGGTTTCAGGCCGGACGAATACGCCGCCGCCTACGCGCGGCTGCGCGCGATTCCCGGCATCCGCAACATCACCCTGATGACCCATTTCGCCAATGCCGACGAACTGGAGCATCCGCGCCTGACGGTGCACGAGCAGGTGCGGCGCTTCCAGCAGGGCGCGCAGGGCCTGGCCGGCGAGCGCAGCCTGTCCAATTCGGGCGGGGTGCTGCAGCAGGCGGCGCTGGCCAGCGAACTGTCGAACGACTGGGTCCGTCCGGGCATCATGCTGTACGGCGGCACGCCGGGCGGCAAGACCGCGGCCGAATACAAGCTGCGACCGACGATGACGCTGGCGTCGGCGATCATCGGCATCCAGCACCTGGAGGCGGGCGACACGGTCGGCTACGGCAGCAGCTTCCAGGCCAGCGGACCGATGACAGTGGGCGTGGTCGCCTGCGGCTACGCCGACGGTTATCCGCGCTCGGCGCCGCACGGCACGCCGGTGCTGGTGGACGGCGTGCGTACGACCCTGGTCGGGCGGGTGTCGATGGATATGATGACGGTCGACCTGACGCCGATCCCGAATGCGCGGGTCGGCAGCAAGGTGGTGCTGTGGGGCGACGGGCTGCCGATCGACGACGTGGCCGCGTCGGCCGGCACGATCGGCTATGAGCTGATGTGCGCCCTGGCGCCGCGGGTGCGGGTGCTCGAAGGCGCGCTCGGCCAACCGGCGTAGGAAAATGGGGTCAGGTCCGCCGGACCTGACCCCGCCGTTGCATGATACCTTTTAAAGCACCCCATGGCAAAACCAAAAACAAATTACACCTGCAGCGACTGCGGAGGCATCAGCTCCAAGTGGACCGGTCAATGCACCGCCTGCCACCAGTGGAACACGCTGGTCGAAACCGTGGTCGAAGCGCCCGGCGTCAACCGCCTGTCGAACCCGGTCCACCGCAGCCTGGCGCAGACCGCGCCGGTATTGTCGCTGGCCGACATCGAGGCGGTTGACGTGCCGCGCTTCGGCACCGGCATCGAGGAATTCGACCGCGTGCTGGGCGGCGGCCTGGTCGCCGGCGGCGTGGTGCTGATCGGCGGCGATCCCGGCATCGGCAAATCGACACTGCTGCTGCAGGCGCTGGCCAACATGTCGCGCGCCAAGAGCACCTTGTATGTCAGCGGCGAAGAATCCGGCGCGCAGATCGCGCTGCGCGCGCGCCGCCTGGCGGTCGAAGCGACCGAGCTGAAACTGCAGGCCGAGATCCAGCTCGAAAAGATCCTCGGCACGCTCGCGGACCTGAAGCCGGAAGTCTGCGTGATCGACTCGATCCAGACCATGTACTCGGACGCGCTCAGCTCCGCGCCCGGTTCGGTGGCGCAGGTGCGCGAGTGCGCCGCGCAGCTGACCCGCGTCGCCAAGCAGACCGGCATCACCATCATCCTGGTCGGCCACGTGACGAAGGAGGGCGCGCTGGCCGGCCCGCGCGTGCTCGAACACATCGTCGACACGGTGCTGTACTTCGAGGGCGATACCCAATCGAGCTTCCGGCTGGTCCGCGCGATCAAGAACCGCTTCGGCGCCGTCAACGAGCTGGGCGTGTTCGCGATGACCGAGAAGGGCCTGAAGGGCGTGTCGAATCCGTCGGCGCTGTTCTTGTCCAGCCACGACAGCGCGGTACCCGGTTCCTGCGTGATGGTGACGCAGGAGGGCACGCGCCCGTTGCTGGTCGAAATCCAGGCGCTGGTCGACACCAGCCACCTGCCCAACGCGCGCCGGCTGTCGGTCGGCCTGGAGCAGAACCGCCTGGCGATGCTGCTGGCGGTGCTGCACCGACATGCCGGCATCGCCGCGTTCGACCAGGACGTGTTCATCAACGCGGTCGGCGGGGTCAAGATTACCGAGCCGGCGGCCGACCTGGCCGTACTGCTGGCGATCAACTCGTCGATGCGCAGCAAGCCGCTGCCGCGCGGGCTGGTGGTGTTCGGCGAAGTCGGCCTGGCCGGCGAGATCCGCCCGGCGCCGCGCGGCCAGGAGCGCCTGCGCGAAGCGGCCAAGCTGGGCTTCTCGATTGCGATGATCCCCAAGTCGAACGTGCCGAAGCAGAAAATCGAGGGCATGACGATCGTCGCCGTCGAGCGCATCGACGAAGCGTTCAATAAGCTGCGCGAGCTGGATTGATTCGTGCCGCACGGCAACAATTTTTTCTCTATAATGCGGGTTCGAGGAACAACCATGTCAGATGTCCGTGTTTAATGAGCAAAGAACTTCTGCGCGCCGGCCGCTGAAAACGCGCGCCGTGGCCGTATTCACCGGCATGGCGCCGATCACCGCGCGCACGATCGACGTGGGCGGCAATGGCATCTCGCTCAGCGTCGATCGCCAGATACCGCAGGGGCTCGAGTGCGAGCTGTCGTTCGACCTGTTCCTGGATGGGCAGATGAAGCCGGTGAAGACGCGCTCGAAGGTGATGCACTGCGTGTTCAGCAACGGCGAGTACAAGGTGGGATTCCAGTTCCTGAACCTGGAGCTGTCGGCGATGACTTTGCTGGCTAAATTCCTGAGGTAGGTCTCCTCAACTCGCGTCGCGGTACGCCATCATCGCCTGATGGCCAGGACCGGATATGTCTACATTCTTGCTAGATCGAGGTACGGCACGCTCTATACGGGCGTGACGTCGGATCTCGTGCGCAGGGTTTGGCAGCATCGGCAGGAGTTTGTCGAGGGGTTTACCAAACATTACGGGGTGAAGAAGCTGGTCTGGTACGAAGTGCATGCAGAGATTTATCAGGCGATCACGCGCGAGAAACAGATCAAGGCGTGGCATCGAACGTGGAAGATCAACATGATCCATGCGTTCAATCCGCAGTGGCGTGACCTATATGATGAGATCGTCGGCTGATCACGCTCAGCATGGGTTTCTGCCTACGCAGGAACGACAACCTCAAGCCTGTCGTTCCAGCAAAGGCTGGAACCTATGCTGAAGTCAAGCAGCCCCGCATTTGGCAGACTCAGTATGGGTTCCAGCCTGCGCTGGAACGACAGGCAACAAAAACGGCGCACCCGGCGCCGCTTTTTCGAATGAGTAGCATGCTACTCATGATACCGGTCATGCAACCGGTTCGATCCTCCGCGGATCTCTGTCACGATTTCATACAGCACCAGCCCCGCCATGCCGCCAAGGATGGCCATTACCAGGATATTTAACATAGTCGCTGTCGCCGAATCCGGCGCCTCCCTGTGATTACACCTCAAATCTAGCAGGCGGCTTCACACTTTCAAGGGATGTCGAGACAACTATTTAACAATTAGCTCGGGCGCCATGACTGCTTTCAGGTACAGGCTGTCCGGGTCGTCCGCCTCTTTCTGGACGATCCACCAGGCGTTGGCTTTTTTCATCTCCCAATCGCCCTCGCGCCCGCCCACCAGCAGCGCCGCCACCTGCCCCAGGGTCGGCTGGTGGCCCACCACCATCACCGCCTCCTTGCCCTTGGGCCAGTTGGCCGCGCGCAGCACGTCCTGCGCCGAGGCGCCCGGCCCGATCTCCGGCACCACCTTGTACTTGCGCCCCAGCGGATCGGCCGTCTGCAATGTGCGCAGGGCAGGGCTGACCAGGATTTTGCAGCCGTCCGGCAGCTGCGAGTCGAGCCACTCGGCCATGCGGCGCGCCTGCTTCTGGCCCTTCGCCGTCAACGGTCTTTGCAAATCGGGCACGCCTTCTTCCGCTTCCGCGTGCCGCCACAAGATCAGGTCCATGTCGTCCTCCCTTGGTTGCGCCTAGCCGCCGTCGCCGTTCTCCGCCGAGCCAAGCAATTCCATCAGATACCGCTGCGCCGAAAATTCCGTCTGCTTGCCGCGCGCGCGGCGACGCTGGTAGCGCCCGTCCGGCTCCAGCTCCCACGCGTTCGAGTTGTCCTTGAGGTAGGGGTTCAATCCTTCGGCGATCACGCGCCGCTTGAGCGCCTTGTCGAGCACCGGGAACGCCACCTCGATGCGCCGGAACAGGTTGCGGCTCATCCAGTCGGCGCTGGCCAGGTACACATCATGCGCCAGGTCGTTCCTGAAATAGTAGATCCGGCTGTGCTCGAGGAAGCGCCCGATGATCGAGCGCACCTTGATGTTCTCCGACAGTCCCGGCACGCCCGGCCGCAGGGTGCAGGCGCCGCGCACCACCAGGTCGATTTTGACGCCGTCGTGCGAGGCCGCGTACAGCGCGCGGATCACCGACTCGTCGACCAGCGCGTTGACCTTGGCGATGATGCGGCCCGGCCGCCCCGCGCGGGCGATGCGCGCCTCGTTGCGGATCGCCTTGACGATCTGGTCCTGCAGCGCAAACGGCGCCAGCCACAGGTGCGTCAGCTTGTGCGGCTTGGTCAGGCTGGTCAGGTGGATGAACACCTCGTTGACCTCTTCGCCGATCTGCTGGTGCGCGGTCAGCAGGCCGAAGTCGGTGTACAGCCGCGTCGTGGTCAGGTGGTAGTTGCCGGTGCCCAGGTGCGAGTAGTACTGCAGGCCCTCGGCCTCGCGCCGGATCACCAGCGCCACTTTGGCGTGCGTCTTCAGCCCGACCACGCCGTACACCACCTGGGCGCCGGCTTCTTCCAGCTTGTCGGCCCAGTTGATGTTGGCCTCTTCGTCGAAGCGCGCCTTCAGCTCGACTACCACAATGACTTCCTTGCCGAGGCGCGCCGCCTTGATCAGCGCCTCCATCAGGTCCGAATCCATGCCGGTGCGGTAAATGGTCTGCTTGATCGCCACCACCTGCGGGTCGGTCGCGGCCACGCAGATGAAGTCGATCACGGTCTGGAACGACTGGAACGGGTGGTGCAGCAGGATGTCATGCTTGCGCATCTGCTCGAAGATGTCGAGGTTGCTGCTCTTTTGCGCCATGCCCGCGATGAAGGGCGGGAAGCGCAGGGTCGGCTGCTGCACCAGTTCGATCATCTCGGCCAGCCGCACCAGGTTGACCGGGCCGTCGACCGCATACAGCCGGCTCGGCTCGAGGTTGAACTGGTCGAGCAGGAACTGGGACAGCTCGGGCGGGCAGTTCTTGGCCACCTCCAGCCGCACCGCGGTGCCGAACTGGCGGCCCTGCAGCTCGCCCTTGAGCGCCTGGCGCAGGTTCTTCACTTCGCCCTCGTCGACCCACAGGTCGCTGTCGCGGGTGATGCGAAACTGCGAATACGCGATCACGTCGCGGCCGGTGAACATGTCCTCGACGTGCGAGTGGATCACCGACGAGAGCAGGCAAAACAGCTGGCCGCCGCCCTTCGACAGCTTGGCCGGCAGCTCGATCACGCGCGGCAGCACGCGCGGCGCCTTGACGATGGCGATCGCGGTGCCGCGCCCGAACGCGTCCTTGCCCGACAGCGAGACGATGAAGTTCAGCGTCTTGTTGCTGACCTGCGGAAAGGGGTGGGCCGGGTCGAGCCCGATCGGCGTCAGCAACGGGCGTACCTCGCGCTCGAAATACTCCTTGACCCAGGCGCGCTGCGCTTCGTTGCGGTCGGTGTGGCGCACCAGGTGCACGCCATGCGCGCGCAGCTGCGGCAGCACCTCGGTGTTGAGGATCTCGTACTGCTGCTTGACCAGCGCGTGGCACTCCTTGCAGATGCGCTCGAGCGTGGCGGCCAGGGTCGGGTCGGCGTGCAGCGCGCCCTGCGCCAGCAGGCTGGCCACGCGCACTTCGAAGAACTCGTCGAGGTTGTTACTGACGATGCAAAGATAGCGCAGCCGTTCGAGCAGCGGAATGCGCTTGTCGTCGGCCTGGGCGAGCACGCGCCGGTTGAACATCAGCTGCGACAGTTCCCTGTCGAGGAAGATGGCGGCCTTGGGCGATTCGGCGTGCAGCGCGGGTCGGGTTGTCATTGGCAGTCTGTAAAAAATTACTATTTATTACGACTTTATTCTAATAGGAAAATATGACAAGTGCGTGACCGGATGAGCTCAATCGTGCGCCGTTCAATTCGGCTCTGCCAGAGTATCATGCAGCCAAATTCGTATTTATTTCAACAATTTCGTGCGTGTCATAAACGTGTCATATTTGGCGGCTAGACTGCGCAGCATTCACCCGCCGCACTCTCTTAAAGGATCCGATATGCGCTTGAACAAGTTGCTCGCCTCGATGATCATCGGCGCCTCCGCCGTCCTGACGACGTCCGCCGCATTCGCCGCCGACATGACCGGCGCCGGCGCCACCTTCCCGTACCCGATCTACGCCAAATGGGCGGAGATGTACAAGAAGACCACCGGTAACGGCCTGAACTACCAATCCGTGGGCTCGGGCGCCGGCATCAAGCAGATCAAGGCCAAAACCGTCGACTTCGGCGCCTCCGACATGCCGCTGCCGGCAGCGGAGCTGGACGCGGCCGGCCTGGTGCAGTTCCCGGCCATCATGGGCGGCGTGGTCACGGTGGTCAACCTGCCGGGCGTGACGCCAGGCCAGCTGAAGCTGACCGGGCCGGTCATCGCCGACATCTACCTCGGCAAGATCGTCAAGTGGAATGCGCCGGAAATCGCCGCGCTGAACCCGGGCGTCAAGTTCCCGGATGAAGAAATCACCGTGGTGCACCGCGCCGACGCGTCCGGCACCTCATTCCTGTTCACCGACTTCCTGTCGAAGACCAGCGCCGACTTCAAGGGCAAGATCGGCGCCGGCACCGCGGTCAAGTGGGCGGTCGGCGTGGGCGGCAAGGGCAACGAAGGCGTCGCCGCCAACGTGCAGCGCATCAAGGGCGCGATCGGCTACGTCGAGTGGGCCTACGCCAAGAAGAACAAGATGCTGCACACCCAGCTGAAGAACAAGGACGGCGTGTTCGTCCAGCCGGACGACGACAACTTCAAGGCCGCCGCCGCCAACGCCGACTGGGCCAAGACCCCGGGCTTCGGCGTGGTGCTGACCGACCAGGCCGGCAAGGCCGCATGGCCGATCACGGGCGCCTCCTACATCCTGATGTACAAGGCGCAGGCCGACGGCGTCAAGGGCAAGGAAGTGCTGAAGTTTTTCGACTGGGCTTACAAGAATGGCGGCCCTGCCGCGGCCGAGCTGGATTATGTGCCGATGCCGGCCAGCGTCGTCAAGATGGTGCAGGATGGCTGGAAGGCCAATATGAAGGACGCGTCGGGCAAGGCGATCTGGTAACGCATCCGGCGTGAGGAATATGGGGACTAGGCGTCCCCGTCGGTCCGTCGGACTGACCCCGCCCGTGCGGCGCAATAACTATATAAAGATTCAAGAATGAGTGCAAACCCACCAGCGGCCATGGCCGCCGTGCAGGAGCCGGACGCGGCCGAGCGTCACGCAGCGATGCATTCGACCATGCGCAAGCAGCGCTTCCAGGACTTCCTGTTCCACAAGGTGACGATGCTGTTCGCCGCCTCGGTGCTGCTGGTGCTGGTCGGGATCATCGTTTCGCTGATCTACGGCGCGATTCCCGCCTTCCGCGAATTCGGCGCCGGCTTCATCACCACCGTCGAGTGGGATCCGGTCAACGACCAGTACGGCGCGCTGATCGCCATCACCGGCACTCTGGTCACTTCCTTCATCGCCTTGCTGATCGCGTTTCCGATCAGCTTCGGCATCGCGCTGTTCCTCACCGAGATCTGCCCGGTCTGGCTGCGCCGCCCGATGGGCACCGCGGTCGAACTGCTGGCCGGCGTGCCGTCGATCATCTACGGCATGTGGGGCCTGTTCGTGTTCGCGCCGATGTTCGGCGACCACGTCCAGCCTTTCCTCAAGCAGACCCTGGGCACCCTGCCGATCATCGGCAAGCTGTTCGCCGGCCCGACCATGGGCATCGGCATCCTGACCGCCGGCCTGATCCTGGCGGTGATGATCATTCCCTTCATTTCCTCGGTGATGCGCGACGTGTTCGAGATCGTGCCGGCGGTGCTGAAGGAATCCGCGTACGGGCTCGGCTGCACCAAGTGGGAAGTCGTGCGCAAGATCGTGCTGCCTTACACCAAGACCGGCGTGGTCGGCGGCGTCATGCTGGGCCTGGGCCGCGCGCTGGGCGAGACCATGGCCGTGACCTTCGTCATCGGCAACGCCAACACCCTGTCATGGTCGCTGTTCGCGGCCGGTAACTCGATTTCCTCGACGCTGGCCAACGAATTCGCCGAAGCGGCCAACCCGCTGCACGTATCTTCATTGTTCGCGCTGGCGCTGATCCTGTTCGCGATTACCTTCATCGTTTTGTCCGCAGCCAAGCTGATGCTGCTCGGAATGTCCCGCAAGGAGGGCGTCAAGTGAGCGCCGACCCACGCAACCCCGTTTATCGCAAGCGCCTGTGGCGCCACCGCGCCGGCATCGCGCTGTCGGTGATCGCCATGTCGATCGGCCTGGCCGCGCTGGCCTGGATCCTCGGCACCCTGCTGCTCAAAGGCTTCGGCGGCCTGGCCGCTTCGATCTTCACCCAGGACACGCCGGCGCCGGGCGGCGACGGCGGCGGCCTGCGCAACGCCATCTTCGGCAGTCTGATGATGGTCGGCCTGTCGACAGCGATCAGCACCCCGATCGGCATCCTGGCCGGCGTCTACCTGGCCGAGTACGGCGAGCGCAACAAGTTCGCCCAGGTGACGCGCTTCGTCACCGACATCATGCTGTCGGCGCCGTCGATCGTCATCGGCCTGTTCGTCTACGCGCTGTACGTGGCCCACGTGAAGCATTTCTCCGGTTACGCCGGCACCATCGCACTGTCGCTGATCGCCGTGCCGGTGGTGGTGCGCACCACCGACAACATGCTGCGCCTGGTGCCCAACAGCCTGCTCGAAGCGGCGTTCGCCCTCGGCGCGCCGCGCTGGAAGGTCGCGACCATGGTGCGCCTGCGCGCCGTGAAAGCCGGCGTGATCACCGGCGTGCTGCTGGCGCTGGCCCGCATCTCCGGCGAGACCGCGCCGCTGCTGTTCACCGCGCTCAACAACCAGTTCTTCAGCGCCGACATGAACGCGCCGCTGGCCAACCTGCCGGTGGTGATCTACAGCTTCGCCATGAGCCCGTACGACAACTGGCGCAACCTGGCCTGGGGCGGCGCGCTGATCGTCACCTTCAGCGTGCTGCTGCTCAATATCCTGTCGCGCACCGTGTTCAGCCAGAAAACCCCGAATTGAAAGCCTTGAAATGACCCGCAACAAGACCATCGAGATCTCCGGCCTGAACTTCTTTTACGGGAAGACCCAGAGCCTGACCAACGTCAACCTCGACATCCACGAGAAGCAGGTGACGGCCTTCATCGGCCCGTCCGGCTGCGGCAAGTCGACCCTGCTGCGCACCCTGAACCGCATGTACGACCTGTATCCGGGCCAGCGCGCCGAAGGCTCGATCATGTACCGCGGCCAGAACATCCTCGACGCCGGCCAGGACGTCAACATGCTGCGCGCCAAGGTGGGCATGGTGTTCCAGAAGCCGACCCCGTTCCCGATGTCGATCTACGACAACATCGCGTTCGGCGTGCGCCTCTACGAAGACCTGTCGAAGGGCGAGATGGACGAGCGCGTCGAGTGGGCCCTGAACAAGGCGGCGCTGTGGGGCGAGGTCAAGGACAAGCTGGGCAAGAGTGGGCTGTCGCTGTCGGGCGGCCAGCAGCAGCGCCTGTGCATCGCGCGCGGCGTGGCGGTCAAGCCGGACGTGCTGCTGCTCGACGAGCCGACCTCGGCGCTCGATCCGATCTCGACGGCCAAGGTCGAAGAGCTGATCAGCGAACTGAAACAGGACTACACGATCGCCATCGTGACCCACAACATGCAACAGGCGGCACGTTGTTCGGATTACACTGCTTACATGTACCTGGGAGAACTGGTGGAATTCGGCGAGACCGACCAGCTGTTCATGAATCCCGCGCGCAAAGAGACGCAGGACTATATTACCGGCCGTTTCGGCTGACCAAAACGAAGAAGACGGAGAGAAGCATGATAGGCGAGCATTCATCCAAACAATACGACCACGAACTGGAAGCGATCCGTTCCAAGGTCCTGCTGATGGGCGGCATCGTGGAGACCCAGTTCACCGACGCGATGAACTGCTTCCGCGTCGGCGACATGGAGCAGTCGGACCGCGTGATCGCCAACGACGACGCCGTCAACCAACTCGAAGTGTCGCTCGATGACGCCTGCAGCCACCTGATCGTGCGGCGCCAGCCGGCCGCCAACGACCTGCGCACCGTGATGGCGACCATCAAGGTGATCACCGACCTGGAGCGCATCGGCGACGAGGCCGCGAAGATCGCGCGCATGTCGAAGAACCTGCACGGCCGCGCATCGGTGGGCGTGAACCATTACGAGACGGTGCGCTCGATCGCTACCCAGACCTCGGAAATGCTGCACAACGCGCTCGACGCGTTCGCCCGCCTCGACGGCAAGCAGGCGATGGCCTTGATCGCGCAGGATGCGGTGATCGACCACGAGTTCCGCACCATCATGCGCAACCTGATCACCTTCATGATGGAAGATCCGCGCACGATTTCGTCGTCGCTCGACACGCTGTGGGTCGCCAAGGCGATCGAACGGATCGGCGACCATGCCAAGAACATCGCGGAGTACGTGATCTACGTGGTCGAAGGCAAGGATATCCGCCACACCAAGCCCGCGGCGCAAGCCGGCGAGCCGTAAATGGCGAGTAATCCAACGACCGTCCTGGTCGTCGAAGACGAGCCGGCCATCATCGAACTGGTGACGTTCTCGCTGCGTGAAGCGGGCTGGCAGGTGTGCTCGGTGCAGACGGTGGCCGAGGCCTGGCAGTTCCTGACCCAGCGCGCGCCCAACCTGATCCTGCTCGACTGGATGCTGCCGGACCAGACCGGGCTGCGCCTGCTGGCGCGCATTCGCGCCGACCGCCAGTTCCAGAAGATCCCGGTGATCATGCTGACCGCGAAGAGCATGGAAGAGGACAAGCTGGCCGGCCTGAATCACGGCGCCGACGACTACATCACCAAGCCGTTCTCGCCGCGTGAGCTGCTGGCGCGGTCGCGCGCGCTGCTGCGCCGGAATGCGCCGGAATTGACCGAGGCGCCGCTGACGGTGGGCCCGGTGACGCTCGACCCGGCCAGCAACAGCGTGGCGATCGGAGGCGAACGCATCGACATCGGCCAGGCCGAATACAAGCTGTTGAAATTCATGATGGCCCATCCCGAGCGGGTGTTCTCGCGCGGCCAGCTGCTCGACAAGGTGTGGGGCAACCACGCCGAGATCGAGGAGCGCACCGTCGACGTCCACGTGCTGCGCCTGCGCAAGGCGCTGAAGTCGGCCGACGGCTTGGTCAAGACCGTGCGCAGCGTCGGCTACATGCTGTCGGAAAAGTGAGCCGATGAATCCCAAACTGCTTTTCTGGGTGCCTGCCGCGCTGCGCCTGGCGATCCTGCTGGCCATTTCCGCGGTGTGCTGGTGGATATCCGGGCCGGTGGCCGGCCTGTCGGTCGCGGTCCTGCTGTTGATCGCGCAACTGTATATTCAGTTGTCCTACCTGAGCCAGCTGAGCGCGTGGCTGGACGATTCCACCAGCGCCAAGCTGCCGGACGGGTGGGGCGCCTGGACCGACGTATTCTCGCGCCTGTACCGGTTGCGCCGCGACGACGAGCGCAGCCAGGCCGAGCTGACCGAGTGGCTGGCGCGCTTCCGCCAGGCCATGCACCTGCTGCCGGACGGCGTGGCGATCATGGACGACGTGCTGTTCCTCGAATGGTGCAATCCGGCCGCCGAGCGCCACCTCGGGCTGACGCTCGAACGCGACAAGGGCATGCGCGTGACCAACCTGGTGCGCCATCCAGACTTCATCGACTACATCGTGCTGGGGCGCTACGAGCAGCCGCTGACCTTGTCGCTGCGCGACCGCAAGCTGGTGTGCCAGATCATCCCGTTCGAGAACCGGCGCCAGATTTTGGTGACGCACGACGCCACCGAGAGCGCGCGCATCGAGGAGATGCGGCGCGACTTCATCGCCAACGCCTCGCACGAACTGCGCACGCCGCTGACCGTGATCGTCGGCTTCCTCGAAATCGCATCGAGCACGCCGGACCTCGATCCGGCCAGCCGCCAGGCGCACCTCAAGCTGATGACCGAGCAGGGGCGGCGCATGCAGAGGCTGATCGAAGACATGCTGACCTTGTCGCGGCTGGAGTCGGTCGACTATCCGCTGCGGCCGGAGCCGGTCGACGTGGGAATGGTCGTGAAAGAAGTGCTGGAGGAAGCGCGCGCGCTGTCAGGTGGCCGCCACGAGGTGACCGCGACCATCGAGGGGCCGGACATCGTCGGCAGCGCCGAGGAGCTGCGCAGCGCGTTCGGCAATCTGGCGTCGAACGCGGTGCGCTATACGCCGGAGGGCGGCAAGGTAAAGCTGGCGTGGAAAGAGGGCGCCGAGGGGCCGCAGTTTACGGTCAGCGACACCGGCATCGGCATCGACCAGCAGCACATCGCGCGGCTGACCGAGCGCTTCTACCGGGTCGACAAGAGCCGCTCGCGCGAGACGCAGGGGACCGGGCTGGGGCTGGCGATCGTCAAGCACGTGCTGCTGCGGCACCATGCGACCTTGTCGATCACGTCGAAGCCGGGCGAGGGCAGCTGTTTTACCGTGACGTTCCCAAAGCGCTGAACCTGGGTTCAGCGCCGCTGGACCTGAACCCGGTTTTGTTATTGCCAGTTGATCGGCCTCGGATTTGTTCGACCTGCTGCGTCCAACTGCGGGGTCAGGTCCACCGGACCTGACCCCAAACACGTTACAATCGCGGCTCATCCAATCTGAATACCTGCCCATGCCTTCACGTCGTCTTTCCCTCATCGCGCTCGGCGCCTTGCTGCTGGCGGGCTGCCGCGGCAGCGCCCCCGTCGTCCCCCAGGCGCCGCTCGCCGTTCCGCCCCCGGTCGTCGCCACACCGGCGCCTCGCAAAATCAAAATCGGCCTGGCCCTCGGCGGCGGCGCCGCGCGCGGCTTCGCCCACATCGGCGTCATCAAAGCGCTCGAAGCCCAGGGCATCTATCCCGACGTGATCGTCGGCACCAGCGCCGGCAGCGTGGTCGGCGCCCTGTACGCGGCCGGCAACAACGGCTTTGCCCTGCAGCGCGTGGCCATGGACATGGACGAAGCGACCATCTCCGACTGGGCGCTGCCGCTGTTCGGCAAGGTCTCCGGCGTGCTGAAAGGCGAGGCGCTGCAGAATTACGTCAACAAGGCCGTGCGCAACGTGCCGATGGAAAAGCTGAAGATTCCGTTCGGCGCCGTCGCCACCGACCTCAACAGCGGCCAGCCGATCCTGTTCCAGCGCGGCAATACCGGACAGGCCGTGCGCGCCTCGTCGTCGGTGCCGAGCGTGTTCCAGCCGGTCAAGATCGGCAGCCACACCTATGTCGACGGCGGCCTGGTCGCGCCGGTGCCGGTGCGCTTCGCGCGCGAGATGGGCGCCGACTTCATCATCGCGGTCAACATCTCGACCCAGACCGACGCGCAAGCGACGCTCAGCTCGCTCGAAGTGCTGATGCAAACCTTCAGCATCATGGGCCAGCGCCTGAACCACTACGAGCTGAAGGACGCCGACGTCGTCATCGCGCCGAGCCTGCCATCCATGGGCGGCGGCGATTTCCAGTCGCGCAACCTGGCGATCCTCGCCGGCGAGCAGGCCGCGGCCGCCGTCATGCCCCAGATCAAGGCCAAACTCAAGGCCAAGCAGAACCTGTAATCACCCAACTATAAGAGGACAATAAAGATGCAAACCAAACCTGTGCTGACCCTGGAAGACGTCAAGAAGATCGCTGCCGCCGCTGAAGCGGAAGCGACCGCCAACAAGTGGGGCGTGGTGATTTCGATCGTCGACGACGGCGGCCACCTGCTGTGGCTGCAGCGCCTGGACGGCGCCGCGCCGATTTCCTCGTACATCGCGCCGGCCAAGGCCAAAACCGCCGCGCTGGGCAAGCGCGAATCGAAGATTTATGAAGACATGATCAATGGCGGGCGCGTGTCGTTCCTGTCGGCGCCGCAGATCGACGGCATGCTCGAAGGCGGCGTGCCGATCGTGGTGGACGGCCATGTGGTGGGCGCCGTAGGTGTGTCGGGCGTGAAGTCGACCGAAGACGCGCAGATCGCCAAGGCGGGCATCGCCGCCCTCGGCCTGTAACTTAAAGACCGTCGCTCCTGCGCAGGCAGGAGCCTATGCCGGGCCTGCAAGGACATACTTCTGCGCTGATCTGGTTCAGCATGGGTTCCAGCCTTCGCAGGAAGTCGTTTCCGCCAGTGGCGGGAACGACAGGCGGCTCTAGCGGCCGCCGGCGTGAATCTCGGCCGACTCCGGCATCGAATCCTCGGCGCCGCTTTTCTTCAGCCATGCTTCCAGCAGATCCATGTTGCGCACCAGGATCTCGCCACCCTCGACGAAGCCAACTTGCACCAGGTTGCCGGCGTCGCAGGACAGCTTGTTGGTGGTCGGCGCCCGCTCGACCATGCGCCCGTAAGCTTTGAACACCTTGCTCTGCCACAGGTGCAGGCCGGGATCGCGAAACCGGTTGTTCTCGAAGTACACCATCACCGTGCCGTCGGGGTTGCCGAACCCCACCATGCCCGAGCCGTTGTTGACCACCGACGTCACCACTTCCGTCGCATCCTGGCTGGGCACGAACAGCGCCGCCCGCCCGCCCGGATTGGGCCGGTCCATCGGGGTATCTCGTCCAAACGTCTGCATTGCCTCGTCCCCTTGTCGCTTTTTGTTAGATTTGTCCGGTTCAATGTAAAGAATCGCAGCGCCGGTGTCCACAAAAAACGGACGTTTCGCTCGGATAATGTTCCGCCAGCGATTGCCGAGGAGGGCGCTTTGCGCTATAATTCGGAGGTTTAGCCATTCACACACATACCGTAGCGACTACCCACCATCCCATCATTCAAAAGACTTCCATCCCGGCGCGCATCTGGCCCGGCAATCATGGTCGTCAGTCTGACGTGGCGCAGCTACGGTAACTTTATCAGGAGTTACCCTTGCCGCCATTTTTTTCGGGCCCTTCTGTTCCAGCCATCCTGGCCTTAGCCGACGGAACAATCTTTAAAGGCATTTCGATAGGCGCCGCCGGTCACACCACCGGCGAGGTAGTGTTCAACACCGCCATGACCGGCTATCAGGAAATCCTCACCGACCCAAGCTATTCGCGTCAGATCGTCACGCTGACGTACCCGCACGTGGGCAACTACGGCATCAACGCAGAAGACGTCGAGGCCGCCAAGGTCCACGCCGCCGGCCTGATCATCCGCGACCTGCCGCTGCTGCCGTCGAACTTCCGCTCCACCATGACGCTGGCCGACTACCTCAAGCAAGAGGGCGTGGTCGCCATCGCCGGCATCGACACCCGCAAGCTGACCCGCATCCTGCGCGAGAAGGGCGCCCAGAGCGGCGCCATCCTCACCGGCGTGCAGGGCAACGAGCCGTCGGTCGCGCAGGCGCTGGAACTGGCGCGTTCCTTCCCGGGCCTGTCCGGCATGGACCTGGCCAAGGTGGTGTCGACCAAGAGCGCCTACGAGTGGACCGAGTCCGAATGGGCGCTGGGCAAAGGCTACGGCGCGCAGACCACGCCGAAGTACCATGTGGTCGCCTTCGACTACGGCGTCAAGCGCAACATCCTGCGCATGCTGGCCGAACGCGGCTGCAAGATCACCGTGCTGCCGGCGCAGGCCACCGCTGCCGACGCCATGGCGCTGAACCCGGACGGCATCTTCCTGGCCAACGGCCCGGGCGACCCGGAGCCGTGCGACTACGCGATCAAGGCGACGCGCGAACTGATCGAGGCGGGCATCCCGACCTTCGGCATCTGCCTCGGCCACCAGATCATGGCGCTGGCTTCCGGCGCCAAGACGATGAAGATGAAGTTCGGCCACCACGGTGCAAACCACCCGGTGCAGGACCTCGATTCGAAGAAGGTGATGATCACCTCGCAGAATCACGGCTTCGCGGTCGACGCCGCGACCCTGCCGGCCAACTGCCGCGTGACCCACGTGTCGTTGTTCGACGGATCCTTGCAGGGCTTCGCCCGCACCGACAAGCCAGCCTTCTGCTTCCAGGGCCACCCTGAAGCATCGCCCGGACCGACCGACGTCGCTTACCTGTTTGACCGCTTCATCGACCTGATGCAAGCCGCGGAGAAGAAATAATATGCCAAAACGTAGTGACATCAAAAGCATCCTGATCATTGGCGCCGGCCCGATCATCATCGGCCAGGCGTGCGAGTTCGATTATTCCGGCGCCCAGGCGTGCAAGGCGCTGCGCGAAGAGGGCTACAAAGTCATCCTCGTCAACAGCAACCCGGCGACCATCATGACCGACCCGGAAATGGCGGACGTGACCTACATCGAGCCGATCACCTGGAAGGTCGTCGAGCGCATCATCGCCAAGGAGCGTCCCGACGCGATCCTGCCGACCATGGGCGGCCAGACCGCGCTGAACTGCGCGCTCGACCTGCACAACCAGGGCGTGCTGGCCAAGTACAACGTCGAGCTGATCGGCGCGACGCCGGAAGCCATCGACAAGGCCGAGGACCGCTCCAAGTTCAAGGAAGCGATGACCAAGATCGGCCTGGGTTCGGCGCGTTCCGGCGTGGCTCACAACATGGAAGAATCGTGGGCGGTGCAGCGCGAGATGGGTTTCCCGACCATCATCCGTCCCTCGTTCACGATGGGCGGCACCGGCGGCGGCATCGCCTATAACGAAGAAGAATTCGAAGCGATCTGCAAGCGCGGCCTGGAAGCGTCGCCGACCACCGAACTGCTGATCGAAGAATCGCTGATCGGCTGGAAGGAATACGAGATGGAAGTTGTGCGCGACAAGGCGGACAACTGCATCATCATCTGCTCGATCGAGAACCTCGACCCGATGGGCGTGCACACTGGCGACTCGATCACCGTGGCGCCTGCGCAGACGCTGACGGACAAGGAATACCAGATCATGCGCAACGCGTCTCTCGCGGTGCTGCGCGAGATCGGCGTCGACACCGGCGGCTCCAACGTGCAGTTCGCGATCAATCCCGAAGACGGCCGCATGATCGTCATCGAGATGAATCCGCGCGTGTCGCGTTCGTCCGCGCTGGCGTCGAAAGCGACCGGCTTCCCGATCGCGAAGATCGCCGCCAAGCTGGCGGTGGGCTTCACGCTCGACGAACTGCGCAACGAGATCACGGGCGGCGCGACCCCGGCATCGTTCGAGCCGGCGATCGATTACGTGGTCGTCAAGATCCCGCGCTTCACGTTCGAGAAGTTCCCCGCCGCCGACCAGCACCTGACCACCCAGATGAAATCGGTGGGCGAGGTGATGGCGATCGGCCGCACCTTCCAGGAGTCGTTCCAGAAGGCCCTGCGCGGCCTCGAAGTGGGCGTGGACGGCCTGAACGAAAAGACCCGCGACCGCGAGAAGATCGAAGAAGAACTCGGCGAGCCGGGCCCGGACCGCATCTGGTACGTCGGCGACGCCTTCGCCCAGGGCTTCACGCTGGAAGAAGTGCACCAGCTGACCCGCATCGATCCGTGGTTCCTGGTGCAGATCAAGGAAATCGTCGACATCGAACTGTGGCTCGACAACCAGAAGATCGAATCGCTCGACAAGGCCATGCTGTACAAGCTGAAGCAAAAAGGCTTCTCGGACCGCCGCCTGGCGTTCCTGCTGCACGTGACCGACACCCAGGTGCGCGAACTGCGCCACTCGATGGGCATCCGTCCGGTGTACAAGCGCGTCGACACCTGCGCGGCCGAATTCTCGACCGACACCGCGTACATGTATTCGACCTACGACGAGGAGTGCGAGAGCAATCCGACCGACAAGAAGAAGATCATGGTGCTGGGCGGCGGTCCTAACCGCATCGGCCAGGGCATCGAATTCGACTACTGCTGCGTGCACGCCGCGCTGGCGATGCGCGAAGACGGCTACGAGACCATCATGGTCAACTGCAATCCGGAGACCGTGTCGACCGACTACGATACCTCGGACCGCCTGTACTTCGAGTCGCTGACGCTGGAAGACGTGCTGGAAATCGTCGCCATCGAAAAGCCGGTCGGCGTGATCGTGCAGTACGGCGGCCAGACCCCGTTGAAGCTCGCGCTCGACCTGGAGAAGAACGGCGTGCCGATCATCGGCACCTCGCCGGACATGATCGACGCGGCCGAAGACCGCGAGCGCTTCCAGCAGATGCTGCAGACGCTGGGCCTGCGCCAGCCGCCGAACCGCACCGCGCGTACCGAAGCAGAGGCGCTCGAACTGGCATCCGAAATCGGCTATCCGCTGGTGGTGCGTCCTTCGTACGTGCTGGGCGGACGCGCGATGGAAATCGTCCACGAGCAGCGCGACCTCGAGCGCTACATGCGCGAAGCGGTCAAGGTGTCGAACGATTCGCCGGTGCTGCTGGACCGCTTCCTGAACGACGCCATCGAGTGCGACGTCGACTGCATCTCCGACGGCGAGACCACCTTCATCGGCGGCGTGATGGAGCACATCGAGCAGGCCGGCGTGCACTCGGGCGACTCGGCGTGCTCGCTGCCGCCGTACTCGCTGTCGCAGGACACCATCGATGAACTCAAGCGCCAGACCTCGCTGATGGCCAAGGGCCTGAACGTGGTCGGCCTGATGAACGTGCAGTTCGCGATCCAGAAGCAGGAAGTCGACGGCCAGATGGTCGATACCGTGTTCGTGCTGGAAGTGAACCCGCGCGCATCGCGCACGGTGCCGTTCGTGTCGAAGGCGACCGGCCTGCAGCTGGCCAAGATCGCCGCGCGCTGCATGGTCGGCCAGACCCTCGCGCAGCAGGGCATCACCAAAGAGATCATCCCGCCTTACTTCTGCGTCAAGGAAGCGGTGTTCCCGTTCGTGAAATTCCCGGGCGTCGACACCATCCTCGGACCGGAGATGAAGTCGACCGGCGAGGTAATGGGCGTCGGCATGACCTTCGGCGAAGCGTTCGTCAAGTCGCAGCTGGGCGCCGGCGTCAAGCTGCCGGAGTCGGGCAAGGTGTTCCTGTCGGTGAAAGCGTCCGACAAGCCGCGCACGGTGGCGGTGGCGCGCGACCTGGTGCAGCTTGGCTTCCAGCTGGTGGCGACCAAGGGCACGGCGGCGGTAATCGCCGCGGCCGGGATCCCGGTGCAGGCGGTGAACAAGGTGCTCGAAGGCCGTCCGCACGTGGTCGACATGATCAAGAACCATGAGATCAGCCTGGTCGTCAATACGGTGGAAGAAAAGCGCAGCGCGATTGTCGATTCGCGGGCGATCCGCACGTCGGCACTGGCGGCGCGGGTTGTCACCTACACCACGATCGCCGGCGCCGAAGCGGCAGTCGAAGGCATGCACCATCTCGACGAGTTGCGTGTCTACGATTTACAAGGCCTGCATAAAACCTTAAACTAAGCAGCAAGCAGTACCTCTCGACCACAGAGTTTGCGCGACGTGCAATCGCGTGCCTCTGTGGTTTTCACTTGGTACGACCAACTAATCAGAGTAGAAGCAGACACTATGAACACATCGGTTCCACTGACCAAATTCGGCGCAGAACTCCTGAAGGAAGAACTGCACCAGCTGAAAACCAAAGAACGCCGCATTGTGATCGATGCGATTGCCGAAGCGCGCTCGCATGGCGACCTGTCCGAAAACGCCGAATACGACGCTGCCAAGGAGCGCCAGGCGTTTGTCGAAGGCCGCATCGCCGAACTCGAAGGCAAGCTTGGCGCGGCCCAGATCATCGATCCGGCCACACTGGATGCCGAAGGTCGTGTAGTATTCGCCTCCACGGTCGACCTGGAAGACCTGGAGAATGGTCAGAAGGTCACTTATCAAATCGTCGGCATGGATGAAGCCGACCTCAAAATGGCCAAGGTATCGGTGACCTCGCCGATCGCCCGCGCGCTGATCGGCAAGTACGCCGGCGACGTGGTGGAAGTGCAGGCGCCGTCCGGCCCGCGCGAATACGAAATCCTCGAAGTCAAATACATCTGATGCTGTTCGTCCCGCGCGCGCGCCTGCTGGTTGCCGCATTCTGGGCCGGCAGTCTGTGGGTGATCGGCTACGTGGTGGCGCCCACGCTGTTCGCGACCTTGCACGACAGGGTGCTGGCAGGGACCATCGTCGGGTCGCTGCTGCGCACCGAATTCCTGCTGACGGTTCCTTGTGCCGGGCTGCTGCAGGTGTTCCTGAAGCTCGCGCCGACTGAGAACGACCGAACCATCAAGATCCTGATCGGCGCGATGCTGCTGTGCGGGGCGGCGATTTACTTTGGCTTCCAGCCGATGATGGCGCAGGTGAAGGCGCAGGCCGGTGCAACGGGGCTCGCGGGCACCAATTTCGGACTGCTGCACGGCTTGTCGCAGCTGGTGTACGTGGTCGAGAGCGTGCTGGCAGGCGTTCTGCTGGTGAAGCTCCGCTAACGCATAAAAAAAGGGGTCAGGTCCGACGGACCTGACCCCGATCTTGTCGGCGGCGCCTGATTACCTACCCAGCGCGCCTTTTTTCGGGCTGGTCTGGCGCGGCTTGGCGCGCTTGATCGTACCGCCTTCGGTGACACGTTCATTCCCCTTGATCATGACCTTGGTGACGCTCGGGCGCTTGGTGCCGCTGGCGCTGGCCTTGACGATGGTGACTTCGCGCATGCCCTTGCCGGCCTTGCTGCTGCGTTCCTTGACCGTCTCGACTTTCGGACGGTAGACGACAAGCAGCTTGCCGATATGCTGGACCGGCTGGGCCTTGAGTTGATCACAGATGTGTTCGTACATTTCGACGCGGGCGTCGCGGTCGTCGCCAGCCACGCGGACTTTGATCAGTCCGTGCGAGTCCAGGCTGGCCGAGATTTCCTTCATGACCGATTCGGTCAGGCCGGATTCGCCGATCATCACGACTGGCTTCAGCGCATGGGCTTCGGCGCGCAGTTCGCTGCGCTCGGCGGGTGTAAGTTTTTGCATAATATTTTAGTTAAATCCCTTAAAAGCAGTATTCTACGCGAATGAAGAAGAAAAAATTAAACAAGAACTGGTTACACGACCATATTAACGACCCCTACGTCAAACTGGCGCAAAAAGAGGGTTATCGCGCACGCGCCGCTTTCAAGCTCAAGGAAATCGACGAAAGCGAAAAACTGATCAAATCCGGCCAGGTCATCGTCGACTTGGGCAGCACCCCGGGCAGCTGGAGCCAGTACGTGCGGCGCAAGCTGTCGGGCAAGGAAGGCGGCGGCATCCACGGCACCATGATCGGCCTCGACATGCTGCCGATGGAGCCGATCGCCGACGTCCACTTCATCCTCGGCGACTTCCGCGAAAACCGCGTGCTGCGCGAACTCGACGTGATCCTCGAAGGCCGCAAGGTCGACGTGGTGCTGTCGGACATGGCGCCAAACCTGTCGGGCATCCCGAGCGCCGACTCCGCGCGCATGGAGCATCTTATCGATTTGGCAATTGAGTTTTCTCAACTCCACCTCAAACCAAGTGGCGCATTGTTGGTGAAGTGCTTCAAGGATATGGGTTTCAGCCAGATCGTCGAAAAGTTCCGCGGCGAGTTCAAGGTGGTCAAGCAGGTCAAGCCGAAGGCCAGCCGCGACAAGTCGTCCGAGATTTTCCTGCTCGGGCGCGGCCTGAAAAACCCGGGCGCGCGAATTGATGCGGAAGAGGACGAATCTGCCCTTGATATTTAAGCCCGGCGGCCGCACATCAGCCGGGTACGGGACCCAATGCCGGTGCAGTTTGGACGGCGAAATGCCGACGAGCAGTAATTTCAGTGGTTTTTTGGGCAAGGCGCGGGGCTTGCGTGGCATCCCCTGCGTATTGCGAGTAAAATCGGCGTTCTAAATTCGGCACAAGATGCACGCAGCATCGAAGGAGTTTTCGTGAATAATATGTTTTCCAAATCCGCCATCTGGGTGGTCGTCGCACTGCTGCTGTTCATGCTGTTCAAGCAGTTCGACCATGGCAGCGTTGCTGGCGGCAGCAAGCCCATTGCTTATTCCGAGCTGCTCGATGCCGTGAAGGGCCATCGCGTCAAGGACGTGGTGATCGAAGGCACCAACATCACCGCCCAGCTGACCGACGACAGCAAGGTGCGCGCCACCGCCACCGGCCTGGACAAGGGCCTGGTCAGCGACCTGGTCAGCAACGGCGTCCACTTCGACATCAAGCCGCCGGAAGAGCCATCGTTCCTGCAGCAAGTCTTCATTTCGTGGTTCCCGATGCTGCTGTTGATCGGCGTGTGGGTGTTCTTCATGCGCCAGATGCAGGGCGGCGGCAAGGGCGGCGCGTTCTCCTTCGGCAAGTCGAAGGCGCGCATGATGGACGAAACCAACAACACCGTGACCTTCGCCGACGTCGCCGGCTGCGACGAAGCGAAGGAAGAAGTCAACGAGATCGTCGACTTCCTGAAAGACCCCACCAAATTCCAGAAACTGGGCGGGCGCATTCCGCGCGGCGTGCTGATGGTCGGCCCTCCGGGCACCGGTAAGACGCTGCTGGCGCGCGCCATCGCCGGCGAAGCCAAGGTGCCGTTCTTCTCGATCTCCGGTTCCGACTTCGTCGAAATGTTCGTCGGCGTGGGCGCGTCGCGCGTGCGCGACATGTTCGAAAACGCCAAGAAGCATTCGCCGTGCATCATCTTCATCGACGAGATCGACGCCGTCGGCCGCCATCGCGGCGCCGGCATGGGCGGCGGCAACGACGAGCGCGAACAGACGCTGAACCAGCTGCTAGTCGAGATGGACGGCTTCGAAGCGAGCTCCGGCGTGATCGTGGTCGCCGCGACCAACCGCGCCGACGTGCTCGACAAGGCGCTGCTGCGTCCGGGCCGTTTCGACCGCCAGGTGATGGTCGGCCTGCCCGACATCCGCGGCCGCGAGCAGATCCTCAACGTGCACATGCGCAAAGTGCCGATCGGCACCGACGTCAAGGCCGACATCCTGGCGCGCGGCACCCCGGGCTTCTCGGGCGCCGACCTGGCCAACCTGGTCAACGAGGCAGCGCTGTTCGCGGCGCGCCGCAGCAAGCGCCTGGTCGAGATGATCGACTTCGAGGACGCCAAGGACAAGATCTACATGGGCCCGGAGCGCAAGTCGATGGTCATGCGCGAGGAAGAGCGCCGCAACACGGCCTATCACGAGTCGGGCCACGCGGTGATCGCCAAGCTGCTGCCGAAGGCCGATCCGGTGCACAAGGTCACGATCATGCCGCGCGGCTTCGCGCTGGGCCTGACCTGGCAGCTGCCCGAGCACGACGCGCTGTCCGGCTACAAGGACAAGATGCTGGAAGAAATCTCGATCCTGTTCGGCGGCCGCATTGCCGAAGAAATCTTCGTCGGGCAGATGTCGACCGGTGCCTCGAACGACTTCTCGCGGGCCACCAAACTGGCGCGCGCGATGGTCACGCGGTTCGGCATGAGCGACAGCATGGGCGTGATGGTGTACGAAGACAGCGAGAACGAAGGCTTCTTCGGCGGCGCCACCAAGACCATTTCCGAGGCGACCCAGCAAAAGGTCGACGCCGAGATCCGCAACATCCTCGACACGCAGTACGCCCTGGCGCGCCGCCTGCTTGAAGAAAACCGCGACAAGGTCGAAGCGATGACGCGCGCGCTGCTCGACTGGGAAACCATCGACGCCGAGCAGATCAACGACATCATGGCGGGGCATGAGCCGCGCCAGTCGGCGACCAGCATCCTGACCAAGCGCAATCCGCCGGGCGACAGCGGTTCGGGCGGCGTATCGCCGAACGCGACGGCGCCGGCTTGATCGATCGTCGCGTGTCTGAAAAGGCAACCCTTCGGTTGCCTTTTTTCGTTTCCGTCCGCGCTGCAAAAATGGGGTCAGGTCCGCCGGACCTGACCCCGGTTCTGTCGGCGCAGCGGGCAAAATCGCACTCCATTTTCCGCCTGAAATAAAGATGCGCCACTTCCTCCAATGCGGCCGTTTCGGCTACACCCTCGAGCGTGACGTGCTCGTGATGGGCATCCTCAACGTCACGCCCGACTCGTTCTCGGACGGCGGCCGTTTCCAGTCGCTCGAATTCGCCATCTCGCGCGCCGAGGAAATGGTGGCCGACGGCGCCGACATGATCGACATCGGCGGCGAATCGAGCCGGCCCGGTTCGCCAGCCGTGCCGCTGGACGAAGAACTGCGCCGCGTGATGCCCGCGCTGTACGCCTTGCGCGGTCTCGGCAAGCCGCTGTCGATCGACACCTACAAGCCCGAAGTCATGCGCGAGGCCATCATCGCCGGCGCCGACATGATCAACGACATCAACGGTTTTCGCGCGCCGGGCGCGATCGAGGCCGTGGCCGGGAGCGACTGCGGCCTGTGCGTGATGCACATGCAAAACACGCCGCAGACCATGCAGCAGCAGCCCCAATACGCCGACGTGGTCGACGAAGTGATCGCCTTCCTGCGCGAGCGCATCGACGCCATGACTGGCGCCGGCATAGCACGCAAGCGCATCTGCGTCGACCCTGGCTTCGGCTTCGGCAAGACGGTCGAGCACAATGTCGCGCTGCTGCGGGCGACCGGGCGGATCGAACAGGAACTGGGCTTGCCGGTGCTGGCGGGCCTGTCGCGCAAGTCGATGATCGGCGCGATTACCGGGCGACCGGTGGAACAACGCCTGGCCGGCAGCCTAGCTGGGGCATTGGCTGCGGTCGCTCATGGCGCTAAAATTGTGCGGGTGCATGATGTCGCGGAGACCGTGGACGCGCTGAAAGTCTGGCAAGCAGCAAACATTAATTAATTCACATAAAAAGAGAGTGATATGGGCCGCAAATATTTTGGTACCGATGGTGTTCGCGGACTGGTCGGCGTGGCGCCGATCACGCCGGATTTCGTGATGCGCCTGGGCTACGCCGCCGGCAAGGTGCTTGCCAAGACCCTGGGCGCGAGTGGGCGTCCGACAGTGCTGATCGGCAAGGACACGCGTATTTCCGGCTACATGCTGGAAGCGGCGCTGGAAGCGGGCTTCGCGGCCGCGGGCGTGGACGTGATGCTGGCCGGCCCGATGCCGACGCCGGCCATCGCCTACCTGACGCGCGCGCTACGCCTGTCGGCCGGCGTGGTGATTTCGGCGTCGCACAACCCATTCCAGGACAACGGCATCAAGTTCTTCTCCGAGCACGGCACCAAGTTGCCGGACGCGGTCGAGCTGGCCATCGAAGCGGCGATCGACGAGCCGATGGAATGCGTGGAGCCGCAGAAACTGGGCCGCGCCAAGCGCCTGTTCGACGCCCAGGGACGTTACATCGAATTCTGCAAGGGCACCTTCCCGAACGAGCTGGACCTGAAAGGCTTGAAGATCGTGGTCGACTGCGCGCACGGCGCCGCCTACCAGATCGCGCCGCCGGTGTTCCACGAGCTGGGCGCCGAAGTGATCGCGATCGGCGCCACGCCGGACGGCTTCAACATCAACGCCGGCTTCGGCGCCACCGCGCCGAAAGCGCTGTCGGCGGCGGTGGTCGAGCACAAGGCGGACCTGGGCATCGCGCTCGACGGCGACGCCGACCGCCTGATCATGTGCGACTCGGAAGGGCGCCTGTACAACGGCGACGAGCTGCTCTACATGATGGTGCGCGACCGCATGGCGACCGGCCCGGTGGCGGGCGCCGTCGGCACCTTGATGACCAACATGGCGCTCGAGGTCAAGTTCAAGGAACTCGGCATCGGCTTCGCGCGCGCCAAGGTGGGCGACCGCTACGTGCTCGAAGTGATGCAGGAGCGCGGCTGGCTGCTGGGCGGCGAAGGCTCGGGCCACTTGCTCGCGCTGGACAAGCACACCACCGGCGATGGCATCGTGTCCGCGCTGCAGGTGCTGTCGGCGCTCAAGCGCAGCGGCAAGTCGCTGGCGGCCTGCTGCGGCGAGCTGACCCTGTACCCGCAGACGCTGATCAACCTGAAAGTGGCGCCTGGTTTCGACTGGACCCAGAACGCCGCCATGGTGGCCGAGAAGGAAGCGGTGGAGCGCGAACTCGGAGAGACGGGCAGGGTGCTGATCCGCGCGTCGGGCACCGAGCCGCTGATCCGCGTGATGGTCGAGGCGAAGGATGCCGAGGTCGCGGCCAGCATGGCGCAGCGGATTGCCGACAAGGTCGCGGCCTAAGGGAAAGTTGCGTGTCACATTGACGGAGGCGGCGCAAAGAGGTATTATGTCGTCTTCGGAGTGTGGCGCAGCCCGGTAGCGCACCTGGTTTGGGACCAGGGGGTCCAAGGTTCGAATCCTTGTACTCCGACCACAGTTTTAAAGACGGGCTGTCATGAAAATGACGGCCCGTTTTCCATTGCGTGCAAGAATTTCCGCTTGCACCGCATCTCAGACTGCCCATAGCTCAGTTGGATAGAGCATCAGCCTTCTAAGCTGAGGGTCACAGGTTCGATTCCTGTTGGGCAGGCCAGTCAAAGCTAGTATCCATGCGGGTTTCAGAGGATGAGGTGGCTTCCTTGCGGCACGTTTAGTTCCGCAAATCGGCTTCTTAGTTCCTCATTACCGCGTCGGCCTCACAATTTTCCCCCTTCTACGGTAGTGCCTGCTGGTCGTTCGCTGACTGTCATGGCCGAGCAAGTCGGTGGCATCTTGGGCGCCGCGCTCGTCGCCGACATCATCGGCAGCCTTAGCCCGCAAATCATAAAACCAGAAATTCTTGACCGCTTCCGCCAGTGCTGGATTCTTTTCGATCGCAGCCTTTTTCGCGCGTTTGAATAAATTGCGAAGAACCTGGGGAGTTAATGGGGCGCCGCGCTTATTGATGAGCAGTTGAAGGTGGTCGGTGTCGAAAGCATCCTTCTGCTCCGCTATTCGATTCAGCAGTTCGGCCAACTCACCCGAAATGACGATACGAAGTTTTTTTCCGGTCTTTCCTTGATTAACGACGAGATGCCCGTCGACGAGATCGTTCTCATTCATTCGGAGCGCGTCGGAAGGACGCTGGCCGGTTAGGTAGGCAAGGTCCATCGCGTTGCGTAATTCGCCGGTGGCTTCATTCCATACGGCATTGAAAATCTGATCGGTTACATAGACGTCGCGCTTGCCCAGGCTGTAGCCGACGATCCCGCTGGTTGGGGTGGGACTGTCGATGTAGCCCCAACCACGCGCGACATTCCACACCGCCGAGAACACGCGCTTGCAGCGATTTGCTGTTGTCGGCTTGTCGTGATGCTTGTCGAGGAACATTCGTATGTGCATCGGCCGGATCTCATCCAACGGCGCGTCGCCGAAATAGGCATCAAGGTAGTTGAGGTCGGTCGTCATTACCCGGATCGTGTTGGGGGACTTCTTGGGTAACTCCTGCACGCGGTAGCGTTGGATTGCTTCGCCAAACGTGTGGATGCGGTTGGACTCCGGAAATGCTTGTAGTTCCGCGTATTTCCGCAGCGCCGTTACATAGTCTTTACCGAGAGGGATCTCGACGCGGGGCAAGGCGCCGGTGTCGAGGTAGTAGTAGGTGCCGTATTTGCGCTCGCGCTTGCGCATGTGAGGCGGCAGTTGATGCTGCCTGATTCGTGATTTTTCCATGGCGTTACCTCCGGCTTTGTCGCCTGGTTCGAAACGCCGCGCGGATTAAGGTTTCGGTGACCAAGCCCGTTTCGGCGGAGCGAGGTCGGTTTTCCCCTCGATCGCCGCACGAGTCACGATCGGATGCCCGGTCGCATTGACGAAGTAGACCACTCCCATTCGGCGAAGGGCGTCGATCTGGTGTCGCTTAGTCTTGCGTCCCGTGAGGATGGCGACTTCATCACGAGCCAGGAACATGTTGCTCATCGTTTTATCGATTCGATTACGCGGATGGGTGGAAGTTCATGGAGCCGACTGGGATTGTCGGGCTCGCTTAGCTCTACATTTTGATGTTTCCTGCATTGTTTGATTGGTTTTATGTCAATCTTCAAGACTGTGCTGGCCTCGATCTAAAAGCCAACTTAAGCCCATCTTGAAGGCTATCCGTCCGAAGCGTGGGGATGGCGTGATCGAGCGCCAGTAGCGATCTTCGCCGCAGGCGAAGTTCGACGGTAGGAGCCGGGCCGGTAGGCCTTGGCCGCGGGCGGCCAACTCCGTAGCCCGTCGAAAGCGTGGCGCGACCCACAGGCGGCAGCGTTTCTATGCGCCGCTTGAGCGGCGACGAGATGGGCGCTCCGTTACAGCCTAACGACACCGACTCCGAAGTAGTGAGCCCACTCATCGGAGTCGATGTCCATCCGCGTGGTGACGCGTTCGTCGGCTGCGAGCACCAGGCGCTCGATAACGTCGCGTCGGCCGATCTGGTGAAGACGAGCTAATCGATCGATTGCTAAATCAGCGCGGCTACTGAGTGTCAATTGGAGGCGTCGCTCCCCGTTGTCATCCGTCGCTTGCGGCAGCCGCAGCGGATCGACGGATGCGTGATCGGGCAGGTCATTTTCCATGAATGCTCCTGGGTATCCAAAAAGTGCGAGAAAGATGCTGCGCGATCAGAAGAGCGACTGAGTCTGGGGATCTGAACTTGGGGGCGTTGGCGCGGCCGGTGCAGGACTCGTTGCATTCGCTGGATGGGGCAGATCGAACAAGGCTCGGTCGTCCGGCCGAGTCAACGTCAGGTTCAACATGTCGAGAAGCCTGGCCTGTGGCCATTCACCGCGCTCGACCTTGGCCAGGATGGCAGCGCCGATGAGAATCTTGCGGCGAGTATCGTCGGTGCGCTTGCGTTTCGTTTCCTCGGTCCGTTTGCGCGCTTCCAGCTGCTGCTTCTGCGCAGTCAGCTGTTTGAGCTTTTTCTTGGCTGCCTCAATACGACCTTCAATGGTATCCATAAGCTTCTCCACGGTTGAGCCAATTAAAGCCGACAGCGGCTGAGCAGCCGATGAGGTACCGCAAGGGCGGTTCACGCCCGATGCGCGACCCCGAAGCGAACAGCAAGGGCGCACTTAGTGCAATCCCCCTTCGGTGGCTTGCGTGCGGTCGCTGCGCGACAGGTCAACAGCAGAATCAACCGCAACCGCAACCGCAACCGCAACCGCAACCGCAACCGCAACCGCAACCGCAACCGCAACCGCAACCGCAACCGCAACCGCAACCGCAACCGCAACCGCAACCGCAATCTCATGTCGCTATACCACTTATCGGTGAAGGTGATTGGCCGCTCAGCCGGGCGCAGCGCGACCGGCGCGGCCGCCTATCGCGCCGCTGAGAAAATTCTCGATGAGCGTACAGGCCTGATCCACGACTTCACGCGCAAGCGTGGCGTCGAGCACACAGAGCTAATCCTGCCTGGCGAACTGCAGCCCGGCCGCGCCGAATTTTGGAACGCGGTCGAGCTGCACCACAAGCGCGGTGATGCCGTTCTGTCGCGCGAGGTCGAGGTTGCACTGCCCGATGAATTGACGCCGGCCGAGCGGCGCGCGCTGACGATCGAATTCGCGCGAGAGCTGGTCGAGCGCTACGGAGTCGCCGCCGATGTTGCGATCCATGCGCCGAGCCGCACAGGGGATGAGCGTAATCATCACGCGCACATCATGTTGTCTGCGTGCGCAGTCGCGGCGGACGGCGCGCTGGGGAAGAAGGCGGCCGAGCTCGATCCGATTTTTTGCCAAAAGCATCGCTTGCCGAATATGGCCGACCGCGAACGTGTCCGCTGGGCCGAGTTGACCAATATGGCCCTGGAGCGTGCGGGGCATTCGGTGCGTGTCGATCACCGCAGCCTCGAAGCGCAAGGAATCGACCGTATCCCGAGCAGCCACATGGGACCCGCAGTGGCGGGCATGGCACGCCGTGGTGTGTCGAGTGCGGTGTCGATGCGGGTGGCCGCCGAAGTGAACGAACGACTCGAACGTGCGCGCGCATTGGGCGAGCTCGAACGTGAGGCGGCGCAGATCCACCGCGCGATCATCGACACCAGCGCGGACCTGGCTGCCGCTAAGCGTGATCGTGACATCGTGCACGGAATGCAGGGGACTGCGCGCGCCGGCGTCGATGCCTTCCGAGCGCAAGCGGCACAGCGACGCGACGCGGAGACACGCAAGCAGGAGGCGCTAAAAGCATTCCTCGACTTCAAGGCAGAACAGGAGCGCAAGGAGCAGACCGAGCGAGCTCGAAACGAAGCAAGGGCGAAAGAGCTTGAGCGACAGCGACTGGCTGCCCAGGAGAAGCCGCATCCGGGACGTGTACCAAAGCGCGGGCCATCGATGGAGCGTTGAGTCGCCGTTGCGCCCAGGTCAGATCAAATCGTCGAATGGAAGGAAGGACATGGATAAGCAGGAGCAGCTATTTGGCTTGATGGCGATCGCCGAGGAGCATCAAGCGGCGGTGCGGGCTGCGGTCGAAGCCCTGGCTTCAGAACGTCAGGCGCTTGGGGAGCAAAGTGCCGCCCATTCAAAGCAGTTGCGCGAACTGACCCGCACTGCCGACAATGCCGTCAGGGCGATGGAGACGGCCGCCAGCGATGCCGTCAGGGTGGCCATGGCGCGATCCATCAACGATAGCTCGCATGCCGTGGCGGGTGCTTTTGACGCCGCGACGCGCCCCTTCCTTAAACGACTGGATAACTCGGCCACGATGGCGTTCGAAGCGCAGACCCGGCTGGGCGTTGCGATGGCGCGCCTTTCGTGGCAATGGATCTGCCTTGCTGGGGCGTGCACAGGGGCGGTCCTTATCGCCGTGTGGTCGGCGGGTGTGGTTCACACCGAATGGCAGCGCCACGAAATCCGGAACCTGATGGAGGAACGTGACGAGCTGAAGGCTGAAGTGGCGCAATTGCGTTCGCAGTCGGAAGAATGGGCGAAGCGAGGAGGGCGCGCTAAGCTCGAAACATGCGGAAGTATCCCTCGCTTGTGCGTGCGGGTAGACAAGCGGACGGCGTACGGGGAGGGCAGTGACTATTTTGTGCTGAAGGGATATTAAGGCGGCGGTCCGGCTATCGATGCTGGCGGCATGGACGCGAGGAGGCAGCAACGTTGGCGCAACTTCACAGCTTGAGGTGTGCAGAGAACGTCCCGATGCTGGCAAGCACGGCATCGAATTCCGGCGGTGTCGTGCTGAACATTTCGCCTTGCATCGCGGCGTAGTCGGAGCGCCAGCTAGGTTCCTGCTCGGGCAGCGGTAACAAGCGAAGTTTCCCAGCTTTCAGTGCGGTGTAGTCTACCCATGTCTGGGGAAAAAACACCTCGCGGTGCGCCGCTACCTGGTCGAACAAGTCTTTGTCGCCGCCGGCACGTTCGCCCACGCCTTGTTCGATCAGCCGGAAGAGATCGTAATAATGCCGTGCCATCCGCGGCCGGCGAACTTTGTCAGCTGGGCGGTAAGTTTCCTCGTGCAGCAGCATTGCCTTTTCCCAGAAGGTGCGTTCTGGCGCGAGTGCATGAACCACCGTCGCGGAACCCTCGACCGCTTGAGGAAAGTAATCAGCGATCACTGGACGGACTGTCCTTGCTTCCGCGGGCCAAGGATCCGATCGCGCGCCGAATTCCATTTTTACGACAGGCCGCAAATAGCCAGATTGCTGCGGCTGGAACAGGGCTGGGTAGGCAAACAGCAGCGTTTGTTTATCGGGATCGTCGGGATCGACCTGCAGGGTCCATCCCGTTACACCCAAACGTTCGGCGAAATGTTGCTGTAAATGCGGAAGCAACACATCGCGGACGTAGGCGCTGCAGGCGGTCTTGAGCGCCTTGAGGCGCTTGGAACGCTGCTTCGCACTCGGCGCTTGCTCGGGGCTGTTGGCGCCGCCAAAGCCTAGTGCATCCCGGCCGGTTGTCAGGTCTATGTCCTCAGAGAACCTGTCGATCAGCCCCCATGCCTTGGAGAGCGATGTGCCACCTTTGAAGGTCAGGTGGGGCGCTAGGTCCGGCATGGCAAATAGTTGTTGCAGCGCCCAGCAGACCCAGAAGTCCTTCTCGACGCTCGATGGCGCCCAGCCATTGCGCGCGGCCGTCTGCTCGATCGTCAATCGCTGATCATCAGATGAAAGTTCAAGGAACTGGGGCACCTCAATCCTCCTGGCGTGCGATCGTACGCATGAGATCAGCGACCCAGGCCGGCGCGAGCGTGGCGTCGGCGAGCAATATGGCTTTGTCCTCCGCGGACAGCCGATTGCGCAGCTGGTCTAGCATTTGCGCGTCGATGTTGGATTCCTTCAAATAGCGCAGCGCTTGTATGACCAGGCCGCTTATCTTTCCGGCAGTGGCCATGTTGCGCGGTGTCGTATGTTTGAGCATGATGGTCTGGTTACCGATCTGCACGGTGCGGGAAGCGCCGTCCGTCAGGAAAACCAGCTTCATCGGAACCTGATCGGAAAGACCCAAGAGGTTCGCCGCATAGGCGCCGGACGGTTGCAAACGTAAGCTCCCTTTTTCGGCGAGCGCCTCGGCAATTCCCGCGGCGTTAGGCAGTAACGGCCCGAGCAAGGCATGATTACGCGGGCGGTCGTACAAACCTCGCTTTATACGTCGAAGCTCGCCGCTAGCGGCCAGACGCGAAAGTACTTTGTCAATAGCGGGTCTACTTCCCAGGGCAGCAAAATCGTTGGCGCTAAAGATCCGCCCTGTATCGGCCGTGCCGATACAGGCGCGAACAGCGGTGTCTACGTTGGTCTGGCGTGTCGCTTTAGACTTTGTAGCCATTTTAAGATTCGAACCTCGGAGTCCTCATGTCAGAAATTATACCGCGTTTTTCTGACAAGGTGAATTGCGTAGCGGCAGGTTGTCGCATGTTGAAGTTCATATCGAACCTAAAGCGTAGGAATGCCGACGCTATCTGTCAAAAATTTCTTCCCGATAATATTGCAATACTGCCATTTCCATGCCAACATGCATGACGACAGACCGAAGTCTGCGCAAAATTTCAACTCTACTCTTTGACGAGCCTTTAAGGAAATGTATGGGATTTGTACTGACTCCGACTGTAGACGCAACGCAGGAATTTATCGAAATTGCAAACGACTTTTCGAATCCTCTTGATTTGGTCCGGGAAGCGATAAGTAACGCATACGATGCGGGTGCAAACGAAATTTGGATCTCGTTTGATGTAATTAAACAGGCGGGCGAGGCCGTATTGCGCATTGTCCTGAAAGATAACGGCTCGGGTATGAGCGCACAAGGCTTGCAAAATTTTTTCGATTTGGGAAATTCTTCTCGTCGCGACGATCCATCAACGATTGGTGAAAAAGGCCACGGCACCAAGGTGTATTTTAACAGTCGGCGAGTGGAATTAGAAACATCCGATGGTCAAAGCGCACACCACGCAGTAATGTTGGAGCCGTTCACCAAACTACACAATCGTGAAATCCCGACGGTAACTGTTGATGATATTTCAACTTCAGATGTGGAAAAAGGCACGGTAATCACCTTGCTAGGTTATAACAATAATCGCCGCGATAGATTCACCCATCCGATCTTAAAAGACTATATCGCTTGGTTTACCAAGCACGGGGCTATTGCTTCCTCGACCTCTGACGCCCGTCCAGTTCAGTTGATGTTGAAGGGTCTGGGCTCAGATGCGTGGGAACAAATTAGGCAAGGGCATTTTTTTCCGGAAGACAGTGTCGATATCAATAAATTGTTTGATCAATTTGTTACAAGGGCTCCCGATTACTATGTGAAGAAAATCGTCAGAAGGGGAACTCTGAAGAATTTTCCAGAGATACACTACGAGGCGGTTTTTTGCGTAGAGGGTAGAAATAAGAAATATGAATATAATGAAATGCTTCGCCGAACTGGCTATTCGGCTCCGGCGGGTTCATATACAATCCAAGAACGTTACGGATTATGGCTATGTAAAGACTTTATTCCGGTCCAGAGGAAAAACGAGTGGATAACCTTCAAAGGGTCCGAGTACACTAAATTTCACGCTTTTCTCAATTGCCAAGATTTACGTTTGACGGCAAATCGTGGCTCCGTAGACAATACTCCGTCCGAGGTATTGGACGATATTAAGGACGCTGTCCAGCGAATTTACGATGAGATTGTCGGAAGCGATGTTTGGACGCACATGGAATGGTTGGAAGACGAAGCGGCTAGCTATCAATCCACCGAGAGAGAAAAGAAACAATTCAGCTATAGAATCGGAAAGGTTAACAGGTCCAATGTTGCTTCTTACAAGGGATTAACGCTGGTGGAGCCGGATCGCGAAAGCGGAGTTCTTTCCTTATTTCTGATGCTTTCTCAAATCGAAAAAGGACTGTTTCCCTTTTTTATTGTGGATTACGATACGCATGATGGCATTGACGTAATTGCGAAGGGTGACGACACCACACCCATCGTGAATTCGAAACTATTCTACGTTGAATTTAAGAAGACGCTAAGTAAAGGCTTTAATCATTCGTTTCAAAATTTGCATAGCGTGGTGTGTTGGGATACCGATATAAAACATGACGATAGTCTAGTTGACGTCAATAAAGAGGGGCGAAAAATGCAAATAGTCCCGCCCAGGGATGCTGACGACTATACACGCTATTTTCTAGAAAATCCTCGCGCGGCACATCGAATAGAAGTGTATGTGATGAAGCAGTATTTAAGTGAAAAGCTAAAAATAGAATTTCGTCCTCGCACCTCCTCGTCCGTAATTTAGCGATTTGGATAAGAAACGTATTTGCTCATCCCACGTATTCAGGAGGAATGCAATATGCACGATCAGGATATGATAAGAGCGGCGAAAGCAGCAATGGAAGTGGGATCGCACATTGGCCACGTATTTGTTCAATATGCTGGGCATAACATGCACATTAAATGCACTGTGTGTGGCGTGACAGAATTCGTCAAGGACTATTCGGACGGAAAGCACCCGCAGAAGTTTGTTTATCAACCTGTTCGCATGGATGGGCGCGAATATGTAAAGTGCGAGTCGTGTGGACGTGTTCATGACCGTGCAATTCCTTTTGCAAGGTAAGGCATTCCAGAATGGTGATACTGATTGATAAATGCTAATTCGGCGTCGCAATGATAGCGACGAACTGAACCGTAGCCATCGTTTTTAGTTCCGCAAATGGGTTGTATGGAGAAAATTCGCGGGGCACAGCCTGACTTATCATTTTGTCATTTGCGGAACTAAAAAAACACTGTTTCTCCTATGAAGAACGGGATCCAGACTACTGACTTCTAAGCTGAGGGTCACAGGTTCGATTCCTGTTGGGCAGGCCACTAAGCAGTAGGGCTACTTCAACATCCGCTGTAGTGCTAAAGCGGGGCTTACACCGTCCATGCAAGCGGTATGTACGCTGCTCCTTCTGACGAAAAAAAGGACGGCTACACGCCGTCCTAATTTCACGATTCCCTGAAGTTATGCTGCTCGACGCCTAGCGGCTCCCTTTGCTGTCGCTGCTCTTGCTGCCGCTGCTACCGCTGGACCCGCTTCCGCCCGAGCCGGACTGGCGGGACGAGCTATCGTCGTTTTTGTGGGACTGGCGTCCTGCTTCGGCGTGCTGCTCGCGCGTGCCGCCTTGGGTTCCGCCAGAACTGCCGCTGCCCGATCCGCTAGAACCATGCGATCCTGACTGCCGAGAATCGCTGGAACCGCTGCTACCACTCTTGCTGTTGTCTTGAGTTGCCATTTAGAGTCTCCTTGGGTCTGGTTTTCGTACCGCTCTACCTGAGCGGAGACTTCATGTTAGGTTGCTAATAGTGACTTTTGAATCAGAATGTTTCGCGTGGCGGCGTAGGACGAATAGTACAAAAGATACGACGGGAAACTATTGCCGAGGTACGCGGCAATAATCCGGCCCCGCTTCATGATCCCGATCAGACGGATCCGTAAGCAAATAAACAACAATTCTCTTATCGGCCCGGGTTAGCGGGCGCAATAACAAAGGGGAATTGTCATGGTTGACGTCAGCAAATTCGCCACCCACCTGCGCGCGTGCGCAGTCAGCGGTTTCGGCAAGGGCATGTGCGCCAAGTACGTGCGGCAGGCGCTGGAAAGCGGGGGCGCCGACACCACCGGCCATCCGGTCAGCGCCAAGGATTGGGGACCGCTCCTGCTGCTCAACGGATTCCAGCCGCTCGAGCTCGCAAGCATCGACGCGTTCGTCCCGGAGAAGGGCGATGTCGCGGTGATCCAGCCCACTTCCACCTGTCCGCACGGCCATATCCAGGCCTTCGACGGCAAGAACTGGATCTCCGACTTCGTGCAGGCGGCGTTCTGGCCCGGGCCGGCGTATCGCAAGGAGAAGCCGCCCAGCACCGTTTACCGGATTTAATCGTCACATGCTTGCGTCGTGCGGATGCGACGAGAATTTGTCTTATTGAATCCTTTGTTTCTCAGCGGCCACACCCCTGGCGATGGTTGGTGACATGCGCCCCGTAACCATCTATCCTGTTGCCTTGCACCAATCCTTCGACTTCCCAGGTGCCCTATCGCGTTGTGGCCGCGAGATCAAAAGGTACTATTCTGGAAACGTCCGACAACATTGCGCATTGGCGCACGCAGATTTTCTCGTCCTTGCTGTCCATCGTGCTGGTGCTGGGAGCGCTCACTGCCGTACCGAGCATGTTCCTCCTGATAAAAGAGGGTAGGTGGCCGGTCGTGGTGATGGACGTCGTCGCGCTCGGCTGGATCAGCGCCGTGTGGGCGCGCAAGACGCTTGCTTACACCACCCGCGTGCTGAACTTCCTTGCGATCGTATTCATGATCGGCGTCGGCCTGATGCTGTCGGTTGGCCCCGTCAGCCAAATCTATATGGTTGCCGGCCCGGTGCTGGCCGCCGTCCTGCTGGGCACCTGGCCGGCGCTGGGAATGCTCTTCCTGTCCGCGCTGACGATTTTTCTCCTCACCTACGGCGGCCTGTCGAACCTTCACCTGCCCGGCGAGGAGGGGCAAGGCTTGATGCCGTCGGCGATGATTGCCGTGAATTACCTGTTCATCAGCGCGGTCATTACGCTGTCGTGCTCGATTCTGCTGCAGCGCCTGGCCCGCTCGCTCAACGCCTTGCGCGACAACGCGGTCACTCTGCAGCACGGGCAAGACAAACTGCGTGCGCTGAATGCGGAATTGAGCTTGACTGCCGCCGCGGTGGCGCGCCTGAACGACATGGTGGTGATCGCGCGCGTGGTGCTCGAGCCAGGTGCGGTTCAGCCGATCATTTTCGTCAACGACGCCTTTCTGCGCCGTACCGGATACTCGCGCGAGGAAGTGATCGGCCAAAGCTGGCGCATGCTGCTGGGCCGCGACTCCAGTGCGGCCGAAGTCCAGCGCATCGCCAGCGCCGTCGCGCGCACCGACGCGGTGTCGGGCGAACTTCAGTACTACACAAAAATGGGCACGTCGTATTGGGTAGAACTGGAGCTGATGCCTTTTGCCGGCGAAGGCGGCGAATACACGCATTGGGTCGCAGTCGGTCGCGACATCACTGAACGCAAGAAATCGGAAAGCCGGATCCACCGCCTGGCGTTTTTCGACGTCCTGACCGGCCTGCCGAACCGCCGCCTGTTGATGGACCGGCTCGACAAGCTGCTGGCGAACGCGCAAGCCGGCGCCGGCTTCGGCGCGGTGATGTTCATCGACCTCGATCACTTCAAGTACATCAACGATGCGCGTGGCCATGCGATCGGCGACGCGATGCTGAAGAACGCCGCAGCACGCCTACTGCTGGTGGTGCGCAGGGGCGACACCGTGGCGCGCATCGGCGGCGACGAGTTCGTGGTGCTGCTTGGCCAGCTGGGCCACGACGGCGACAGCGCCGCCGAAGCGGCGATGGTGGTCGCCGAAAAGATTCGCCAGACCATCACCGAAGGCTTCGAGATCGACGGCCAGACCTACAATTCGTCGGCCAGCATCGGCGTGACGCTGCTGCCGAAACCCGGCCAGACGGTGCACGACTTGCTGCGGGAGGCCGACACCGCGATGTACCGCGCCAAGTCCGACGGCAGGAATGGCGTTGCGTTCTTCGAATCGACCATGCAGGCCGAGATGGAGCGCCGCCTGACGCTCGAACGCGACCTCGCCGCCGCGCTCGACAAGGGCGAGCTGTCGATGCACATGCAAGTGCAGGTCAACAGCGCTGGCGTGCCGGTCGGCGCCGAGATGCTGATGCGCTGGCGCCGCGCCGACGGCACGATGATTGCGCCCGACGTGTTCATTCCGGTGGCCGAAGAGAGCGGCTTGATCGTGAAGCTGGGCCAGTTCGCGTTGCGCGAAGCCTGCCTGGCGAGCTTGAGGCTGGCGCAGGCCGGCCATCGCCTGCCGATCTCTGTCAACGTCAGCCCGCCGCAATTCCGCGAGGCCGACTTCGTCGACAAGGTGCGGGCGATCATCGACGAAACCGGGGCGCCGGCCGACCAGCTGATTTTCGAAGTCACCGAGGGCCTGCTGGTCGAGAACATGGACGAAACGATCGGCCGCATGCATGAACTGGCGGCGCTCGGCATCCGCCTGTCGATCGACGATTTCGGCACCGGTTACTCCAACCTGTCCTACTTGAAGCGCATGCCGCTGTTCGAACTGAAGATCGACCGCAGTTTCATCCGCGACACGCCGGGCGACCCGAACGGCACGGCGATCGTGCAGTCGATCCTGGCGATGGCCGCGCACCTGGGCCTGCGCGTCGTCGCGGAAGGCGTCGAGACCGCGGAGCAGGCCAGCTTCCTGGCCGCCAACGGCGCGCCCGGCATGCAGGGCTACCTGTTCGGCCGGCCGATGCCGCTAGCCGAACTGCTGGATTGCCTGGGCCAGACCAACACTGCCTGAAAAATGGGGGGCAGGTTCGCCGAACCTGACCCCGCCGCGGCGGCGGGTTTCTACAGTAAAATGTTTCTAGAACATACATTGTAGAAAGCCTGCATGTCCGCATTGGTCCAAAAAGTGTCCGCTTTCCTGAACTCGCTGGTTTCGGTTCACCAGCCGGAACCGGTCGATTACCCCTTTGCGCCCAGCGACATCGCCCAGCTGCATCGGATTGCGGGCGGCCCGGGCCACGCGGCCGTCGACCAGCCGACTTGGGAAGGCATGCTGCTGGAGACGTACTTCGCGCGCCTGACGGAACAGGTCAGCATCTTCGGCAAGCAGTTCATCTACCGCATCCTGCGCGATGGCCAGGACGACGCCGCGCGCGACGCGCTGGCCCAACGCCTGCGCCTCCTAACACGCCACCCTGAGCAGCTGGCGACCCTGCGCCAGGCCTGCAAGCCGGCGCGCCACGCCGACACCGATATCGCCACGCTGCTGTTCGAGGATGCCCTGCCGGCGGTCTCCAAATGGGCCGCGCACGGATGGCTGCTTGGCGCCGGCCTGGCGGCGTCGGTGGCCGCCGTCATGCTGTCGCCAATGGCCTGGCTGGCCGCGGGCTTTTTCGTCTACCACCTGCTCGCGATCCACATGCGCTTTCACGATCGCATGGCGGCGTGGGCGCGCGCGATCAACGCGCTGCAGATGCTTCTGCGCAGCGCCAGCCTGCTCGGCGCGATCGATCACCCGCTGCTGCGTGACCTGGCGCGCGACCGCGCGCTCGCCGGCAAGATCAATCGCAGTCTTTCCCGCCCGGTTCTGGACAGCGTTCCCGGCATGCGCGAGTACCGCGACTGGTTCATGCTGGCCAACGTCAAGCATTACTTCTCGGGCATCGCCATCGTCGGACTGCATCGCGAGTTCCTGCGCGACTGCTACCTGCGCGTCGCCGGCGTCGAAGCCGACCTCGCGCTGGCCGCCCACCTGCTGGAGGCGGGACAAACCTGCTGGGCCGGGCGCAGCGATGGCGACATCGTCATCGAGCAGGCGGTGCATCCCTTGCTGGAGCGGCCGTCCGCGCTGACCATCGCGCTGCACGGACGGGGCGCGTTCATCTCGGGCCAGAACGGCGTCGGCAAGAGCACCTTGCTGCGCACGATCGGCCTGAACCTGCTGGCCGCGCGCGCTTTCGGCTTCTGCTACGCCACCGGCGCCAGCGTGCCGATGCTGCCGGTGTTGGCCAGCATGCAGAGCGAGGACTCGATGCTGGGCGGCGAGAGCCTGTACATCGCCGAGCTGCAGCGCGCGCGAGAGCTGCTCGCGGCCGCCGAGGGCCCGCAGCGGATCGTCTGCCTGATCGACGAAATCTTCCGCGGCACGAACCATCTGGAGTCGGTATCGGCCGCAGCGGCCGTGCTCGACGAGCTGGCGCAGCACGGCACGGTGATCGTTTCGTCGCACAACCTGGTGCTGGCCTCGCTGCTGGAACACCGGCTCGCGCCGTTCTGCGTCGCAGCCGGCGCCGATGGCGCGCTGACCCTGTCGCCCGGCGTGCTGGCGCGCACCAACGGCATCGCGCTGCTGGCGCAAGGCGGCTTCGGCGCCGCTATCGAAGCGAAGGCGGCAAAGGTGGCCGACTGGCTCGGCGCCTACCTGGCGCAGCCCGATGGCGGCCGCGGCGTGCTGCACGCCGGCGCCGTCGAATTGAAGCGCGCATGAGCGGCCGCCAGAAGACGCCGGCGCCGGGGCGTTTCCCGACCATGGGCACCTCGCTGCGCGCGCAGACCCTGGCCGTGCTGCTGGCATCGGACGACATGACCGGCGTCGAGAGCCTGTTCGAGCATCGCAAGATCACGCTAAACACCGTCATTCGCGCGCTGGTGCGCAAGTACGGCTGGCCGATCGAGCGCAGCGATTTTCCGACCAATACCGTCGACGGGCGCGCGGCCTGGGCGTCGGTCTACAGCCTGCCGCGGGAAGTGATCGACGCAGCGCTGCAGGCCGGCGGACGCGATTGGATCGACGGCTGCAAGGCGGCGCGCACGCGCACGCGGCGCTGACCTCATTTGCCGAAGGTTTGATGTGCGCATGGGGTTCGCTCTCGCTTTGCGGATGAGAACACGATATCCTGATAACCTGACAACACTTCGCCGCCGCCGCGCCGCCACGCCCGCATGAGTTTTGCCACCGCCCCCAGCCGCGCCGCGTCCACCGACCTGGTCAACCGGCGCCTGGCCGCCGGCGTGATGCTGTCGATCGTCCTGCACGCAATGCTGCTGCTGATCCGGTTCGGCGTGCCGGGGCTCGGCTTGCCCACGCCGTTCGCGCCGCGTGCGGTGACGGTCACGCTGGCGCCGCCCTTGCCGGAGCCGCAGTTCGCCGAGCCGATTCCCGACCCCCTCCTGCCGCCGGCGCCGTCCGGCATGCGGCTGGTCGCACCGGCGCCGCGGCCAGCGCCGGTGGCCGCCGCCAGGCCGACGCCGGTCAAGCCGACGCCAGCCAAGCCGCGCCGCATCAGCCGGCCGCTGCCTCCATCCAGGCCGATCGAGGCGGCGCCGACGCCGGTGATCGCGCAGGACCAGAACCTCAACGAATTCGTCGTGCCGCTCCAGCAGCCGCAGGAAGCGGCTCAGAAGACCATCGATCCGAAGGAAGCGCAGGAAGGCGTCGACGACGGCGCCGACCTGCGCGCCGCACAGCAGCTGGCCGAGACCCGGCGCCAGCAGGAGCTGGCAGCCGTCGCCGCGGCCGAGGCGAAAGCCGCGCGGGAAGCGCAAGCAAAGATGCTGGCGGCGCGCCAGGCCGAGGATGAGAGCCGCAGGCAGGCGGAAGAGGCGGCGCGCGTGGCGGCGGAAACCGTGGCGCAGCAGCGCCATGCGGAGCAGGCGGCGCTGCAGCAGAAAGCCGAGGAACTGGCGGCGCGCCAGAAGACAGAGGAGGCCGCCCGCCAGAAGGCGGCGCAGCTCGCGGAGCAGCAGAAAATCGAGGAGGCCGCCCGCCAGAAGGCGGCGCAGCTCGCGGAGCAGCAGAAAATCGAGGAGGCCGCGCGCCAGAAGGCGGCACAGCTCGCGGAGCAGCAGAAGATCGAGGAGGCCGCGCGCCAGAAGGCCGCGCAGCTCGCGGAGCAGCAGAAGACCGAGGAGGCCGCGCGCCAGAAGGCGGCGCAGCTCGCGGAGCAGCAGCGGGCCGAGGACGCGGCGCGCCAGAAGGCCGCGCAGCTCGCGGCGCAGCAGCAGGCGGAGCAGGCCGCGCGCCAACAGGCGGAGCAGGCCGCCGCAGCCGGCCAGCGCGACCGCGACCGCGCGGGAGCGGCCTCCAATTCCGGCGCCGGCATCGGCGGCGCGGGCGCGGGCGGCGCCGGCACGGTCACGCCGAAGAACATGTTCGGCAGCGATGCCGCCAACCGCGTGCGCGAACTGGCGCGCGGCATCGACCTTCTGAGCGGCGACCCGCCGCGCGCGCGTCCGGCCGATGAGCGGGGAGGGCGCCGCATCGTGGTCGGCCCCGGCGAGCGCGACGTGCCGGTGCGGATGTACGTGGACAGCTTCCGCCAGAAAATCGAACGCAACGGCGGCGTGGCGTTTTCGCCGACGGCGGCCGAGCGGGTGCGCATCGAGCCGATCGTCAGCGTGGCGATCCGCAGCGACGGCAGCGTCGAGGACGTGACGATCGTGCGCTCGAGCGGCCAGGCCGAAACCGACAACATGGTGCGGCGGATCGTGCGCCTGAACGCGCGCTATTCCGCCTTCCCGCCGAACGTCGCGTCGCGCTACGACGTGATCGAAATCCGGCGCGTCTGGAGTTTCGCCGACACGCTGCGGCTGCTCGAAGAGGTCCGCTGACGAACGGTGTCAGGTCCGACGGGGATGCCTGGTCACGGTCCTTGTCGCCGCGCTGTCCATCCACCCCGTCGTGATGTTGAACATGCCTGCCGCCCGGCGCGCAACGACATCGCTCAGTCTTCCAGTGCAGTCATTTTGATATGCAGCAAGGCCCGCATGGTGTCAGGCCTTACTCTGGTCTGGAGCGCAACTGGCAGGCGCGCAACCGACTTATTGGCAAAAAATCATGGATATTCCTACCAAACACATGCGCACCGCGGCCGCCGGCCTGGCCCTCGCAACCGGGTTCGCGCTGGGCGGCTGCGCCTCCCTCAACGGCAACCAGCAAAGCCGCGTCTCGCCCGCCTCCGCGCCTGGCGCGCCGCCCACCGAGCTGATCACGCCGCAGCTGATCGCCGCCCAGCAGCGCGCGCGCGAGTCGGTCGTGGTGCAGGACCTGTCGCGGCTGGTAGTGCCGAATCCGCCGCCGTACCGCATCGACGCCGGCGACATCCTGTCGATCGTGGTGTGGGACCATCCCGAACTGGGCGGCACCGTGGTCACGCCGGCCTCCGGCGCCGCGGAACTGGCCAACAACGGCGCGCCGCCGTCGGGCTTCGTGGTCGACCATGACGGCAAGGTGCAGTTTCCGTTCGCCGGCGCGATCAAGCTGGCCGGGCTGACCGAGGACCAGGCGCGCGACATGCTCGCCAACCGGCTGGCGCGCTACATCGCGCGCCCCAACGTCACCCTGCGCGTGCAGGCCTAGCCGAGTCCGACGATGCCGATCACGGCGCTGCGGTCCCGGAATTTCGCGATCAGGTGCTTCAAATGGCCTGAGAACAGTTCGTCGCGCATGTTATTGCCTCCGTTGAAAGCTGTGGTGGATGGTTAAATCCGGAACGACGCCAGCCGCCTGAGCAGGTGCGGACGCGCCGGCGGCGGCAGTTTCGCCAGCGGCGCCAGGTCAGGATGGCTTTGCGGCGCATATTCGCTGACGATGGCTTTCACCATCGATTCGATCATCGCCCGGTCATTGGTATCGCAAGCGAGCATCAGGCAATTAATATAGGTTTCCAATATGCCGGGACGCAGGGCGTTTTCCTTCATGCGCATGATGCGCGGATGGTCGCTGGGGAATATCTCGCCATCGGTTAATAATTCTTCGTGGAGTTTTTCTCCGGGGAATAAGCCGACATAATTAATTTCAATATCGCCGTCCGGATGCATCGCGTTTTTTTCGGTTAATCCGGACATCACGATCATGGTACGGGCCAAATCGAGGATCTTGACCGGCTCGCCCATGTCCAGGACGAAAACGTCGCCGCCATCGGCCATCGCGCCGGCCTGGATCACCAGCTGGGCCGCTTCGGCGATCAGCATGAAATAGCGCGACACCTCGGGATGGGTGATGGTCAGGGGGCCGCCGAGCGCGATCTGGCGCTGGAACAGCGGGATCACCGAGCCGGACGAGCCCAGCACATTGCCGAAGCGCACCATGCAAAACGTCGTCTGCGGGGCGTAGCGGGCGGCGGCGGCCTGGAAAATCAGTTCGGCGATGCGCTTGCTGGCGCCCATGATGTTGGTCGGGCGCACCGCCTTGTCGCTCGAGATCAGCACGCAGGTGCCGACCTTGTGGCGCTCGGCGGCGTGGGCGATGACCTGGGCGCCCAGCACGTTGTTGCGCAGGCCCTCGACGATGTTGGCCTCCACCAGCGGCACGTGCTTGTAGGCGGCCGCGTGGTAGATGGTGTCGATGCGGGCGTGCTGCAGGATGCGTTCGATCAGCGCCGGGCTGCACACCGAGCCCAGGTGGGCCTCGATCGGCAGGTCGGGGAAGCGCGACTGGAGCTCCTGGCGCACCGTGTAGAGCGCGAATTCGGAGTGGTCGAGCAGGTGCAGGCGGCTGGGCGACAGGGTGACGATCTGGCGGCACAGCTCGGCGCCGATGGAGCCGCCGGCGCCCGTCACCAGCACGTTCTTGCCCAGCACGCAACGGCTGAACAGGTCGACCCGCGGCGGAACGGGCGGCCGCCCCAGCAGGTCTTCGAAGCGCAAGGCGCGGATCGCCTCCGGCTTGCCCTGGCTGTCGTCGGCCAGGTCGACCAGGCGGCTGAGGATCTTGGTCGTTACCCCGGCCCCGGCCAGGCGCTGCATGATGTTGCGCAGCCGCGCCGGAGATACCGACGGGATCGCGATCACCACCGAGCGGATGTTGAGCGCGCTGACCATTTCGACCAGCCGGTCGGTGTGGAACACGCGCAGGCCCGCGATGGTGCGCTCGTTGAGCACGCGCTTCTCGTCGAAGAAGCAGACCGGACGGTACTCGCTGCCGCTGCGCATGGTCGAGGCCAGGTGGGCGCCCGGTTCGCCGGCGCCGTAAATGGCCACGGTATCGCCGGCGCACTTGCGGGTCAGCTGGCTGCGCAGGAAGTTGCGCATCGTGATGCGCGAGGCGGCGACGTAGGAAAACACGATGAACCAATAAATTGCCAGCACGCTGCGGGGGAATTTTTCGTCGTTGATGGCGAACAGCACGACATACACGCACACGACGGCCACCCCGAGCGTGAGGCCGGTGACGGCGAGCATGCGCTGGTCGATGAAGCGGATCACGGCGCGGTACAGGTCGGACATCGAAAACGCGGCGATGGTCACCACCGCCACCAGGAAATACGACAGCGGCCCGTAATGCATCGCGAGGCTGAGGTCGCCCACGCGCAGCAACAGCGCGATCAGGATGCAGAACGGCAGCGCCAGCAGGTCGACCGCGACCATCAGGGCGATCTTCGCCGTGCGGTGCATGGACACCATCCGGGCGGACAACTGGCGGCGAGTCATTGCGTTTGGCTTGGACATGGGGCGTGCAATTATTTTGAATAATTAAGAAAATAAATCCCGATAATCCGCTTCGGAAAATGCGTCGCTTAGATAATTGACCGAGGCATAAGTTTATTATCGGGGTCTGTATCGTGATTGGTTTGATAATAGTCAACAGCTAACGGAAGGCAAAAATCGCGAATGACATTTGAATAACTTTGCGCAATGTTTGATGAAATCGTATTTTCTGTTTATTCGGAAATGATGGTATTAAGAATTAAATAACTTTCGGAAATGCGCTATCCTGCGGCGATGCGCATTTGGCGGGTCGAAAAGCATTGGGGATATGGATTGGAGCGCCGCGCAGGCGGGCAGTTCCGCTATCGGCGGCGTGCTAACAAGGGGCAGCGCAAAGGATGATGGCGAACTTCAACAGTGGAGTTCGCTGGGAGACACGGGGTCAGGTCCGCAGGACCAGACCTCTTGCTTATATATTAGTAGCCGGGGCGCGGCTGCGGCAGCGCCGGCGGCACCACGATGTCGTCGTTCAGGCGCAGGAACTTGAAGCCCGCCAGCTTCTGGCCCGGCTTGCCCGCGGCGGCGTTGCGCTCTTCGCGCGCGCGGGTGCGGGCGATGAAGGCGTCGAACGATTCTTCGCGCACCTGCGGTTCGGCCGAATTGAGGAAGTTGCGGCGCCCGTCCGGGCCGGTGACGACCAGCCCTACGTGCGAGGCCCAGTAGCCGCCGTTGCGCGTGGAGATGACGTTGACGAAGTCGCCATCGCGCAGCTGCCCCAGGACCGCCGCGACCGTCTCGGCCGGCACGTACGCTTCGCGGCTGCTCTGGACCGCGAAATGGCTGTCGGTGTGGTGGCGCGTCTTGAGGAAGCGCGCGCGATCGACCGTCAGCGGATACGACGGGCCGCCGGCGCCGGCCAGCTGGGCGCTGATGTCGGTCACCAGCCAGCTGTTGTTGATGTTCCAGTCGACCTCGGTGTAATGGTTGCGCGTGGCGACGCCGACCACGCCGTCCTTGTAGCGGATGCGCTGCAGCATCCAGAAGAATTCTTCCCACGAGCTGCTCAGCGCCATCGCATAGGTGTGTTCGGCGAACACGACGCAGTCGCTTTCCTCCAGGCTGAACATCGGCAATGTGTCGTGGATTTGATACGGAAACTCGCCGAGCAGGTTCAGCTTGTAACGCTGGCCGATGTTGCGGCGGCCGATCGCGGCGATGCGCTTGCGCAGGTCCGGCTCGGCCTGATGGATATAACTGATATAGCGCCCCGCTTCGGCCGGGCTCATTTGATAGATCTGCTTTTGCAGCAACTGTTCGTCGCTGAGCGGCTTCGGCGCGACGGGCGCCATGGGAGCGGGAGGGGTGGCGCAGCCGGACAGGGCGGCGACGAGCAGCAGCGGAACGAGGCGCATGGAAAGCTTGTCGGTTAGGAAAACCTCACGTTACCTTGTTTCTTGCGCAGCGGGGAAATGAAATGAGGTTATCCGGGCATAACCAATTTGGCATGGTGCATTTCGCAATATTCCGTGAGGTTATACACCTAAGCGCACAAGTGATTATTCACGAAAATGTCAATCGACAATACTCTGCGCAATGGTCGGATACACCGGCTTTGATCGCAAAATATTGGAGAGTATCGATGATGTTCAAACAAAAGCCGGTGGCCGCCGCCGTATCCCTGGCCATGTGGAGCCTGGCAGCGCTGCCGGCGATGGCCCAAACCGCGGCGCCGATGGAGATGCAAAAAGTCGAAGTGACCGGCATCCGCGCGTCGATGGCGCAGTCGCTGAACGTGAAAAAGAATTCGTCCGCCAACGTCGAGGTCATCACGGCCGAAGACGTGGGCAAGATGCCGGACAAGAACCTGGCCGACTCGCTGCAGCGCCTGGCCGGCGTGGCCGTGCGTACCGACTACGATGAAGCGGAAAAAGTGTCGATGCGCGGCACCAACCCCGACATGTCGCTGATCCTGTTCAACGGCCACACCGTCAGCGGCGGCGACTGGTACGTGGGCGACCAGAGCTCGAGCAGCCGCTCGACCAGCCTGTCGCTGGTGCCGTCGTCGGTCCTGAACCAGGCGACCGTCTACAAGACTTCGCGGGCCAACATCGCCGATGGCGGCCTGGCCGGCACCATCAACGTGACCACCCGCAAGCCGCTGGACCAGAAAGCGCGTTTCAGCGGCGTCGTCAGCGGCGGCATGAGCTACGCCGACCTGCCGGGCAAGACCGCGCCCGACATGAGCGCCACGATCAACTGGAAGAACGAGGCCTCCACGTTCGGCATCATGGCCCAGGGCTTCGCCGAGAAGCGCTACATTCGCCGCGATTCGTCGTCGCGCCTGGCCTACGGCACCAGCAGCGGCTGGGACGTGATCAACACCGCCACCATGAAGGGCATCACCGACCAATCGCTGGCCGGCACCGGTTACAAGGCGTCCGACCTGAACGGCGTGCGCATGCCCGGCTCCCTGGCGACCGAATTCGTCGAAGGCGTGCGCGACCGCAAGGGCGGCCTGGTCTCGATGCAGTTCAAGCCCAGCAAGGACCTGGACGTGACGCTGACCGGTTTCCATTCGTCGATGAACGCCAATAACTACGGCCGCGCCAACATGGGCGCCATCTACAGCATGCTGCTGGGCAAAGCGTCGCTTCCCGACGGCGCGACGGGCGCCACCGCGCCCAACACCAATTCGAACGGTCAGCAAGTTTTCGCGCAGATCAAGAATCCGGTGATCGTCAACGAAACGACCTTGTATGGCGACCAGTTGCGCGTGCTGCGCAGCGCCGACATCCTGTTCCCGGCCGGCACCACGCCTCAGTACATCGGCAACAATGAAGGCTTCTACCGCGAAGGCGCCAACGCCACCAGCGGCTTCATCGACCTCGACGCCAAGTACCGCGTCACCAGCGACCTCACCGTCAAGGGCCTGTTCTCGACCACCGAAGGCGTCGGCAAGACCGCCGCCGACCAGGGCCTGACCTATGCGCGCTTCGGCACCGGCCTGTCGTACACGATGCTCGGCCTGACCGAAGCACCGTACATCAAGTACTACGGCGCCGGCCCGATGACCCCAGGCCGCAACGCCGACGGCAGCGGCAACCTGCTGGTCTTGCGTACGCTCTCCGGTCTGAAAACCACCGACAAGGAACACAGTCTCCAGTTCGATGCCCAGTACACGGTTCAAAAAGGCTGGATCGAGTCGCTTGAATCGGGCGTGCGCTACTCCGACCACCACCGCGACAGCGAGCGTCGCTATCCGGCCTATCGCAGCCCGACCAGCGTCAGCCTGAACAACGCAGTGCCGACCACGTCGACCCCTTGGCCATCGGACTTCGGCGCTGGCCTCGGCGGCGCCGCGGGCTGGGACAACACCGGTTTCACCTTGTCGCCCGAATCGCTGAAGAACTACTTCGCGACCAACACCAAGACCACCACCGACGACTTCGAGCGCCGCATCGCTTCCGAGCTGCACATGCGTGAACGCCAGGGCGCGGCGTATGTGCAGGCCAACCTGGAAGGCGAGAGCTGGTCTGGCAACCTCGGCCTGCGCCTGGTGAAAACCCGCGTCAATGCCGACATCCCGACGCCAATTCCGGGCGGCGTCTGCCAGCGCACCGAACCAGGCAAGCCGGCCACGACCTGCGCCGCGTTCCCGGATGCGATCACCACCGCCGGCGACCTGCAGCCATACTACGACAACGTCCCGTTCGTCGCGACCACCGGCAACATCTACTACTTCAAGAAGACCGACCGCACCTACACCAACCTGCTGCCAAGCCTGAACCTGCGTTACGAGCTGACCAAGGACCAGATCCTGCGTTTCGGCGCCAGCCAGACCATCGGCCGCCAGAACTACAACCTGCTGGGCGCTGGCTTCGGCGCGCCGGTCTGCGATGCGCAGGGCTGCCGCGTGACCGGTCCTAACCCGGACCTGAAGCCGATGACGTCGAAGAACATCGACGCGTCGTGGGCCTGGTATTTCGCCACGCGTTCGCTGGTGTCGGCCAACCTGTTCTACTCGAAGATCGACGGCTACGCCAAGACCGGCAACAGCGGCACGTCGAGCATCGACCTGTTCGATTCGGCCACCAGCTCGATGAAGACCTACTCGATCGTCACGTCGTCGCAGCAGGGCGCGCGCATCGGCGGCGTCGAACTGTCGTACGAGCAGCCGTTCGGCAAGACCGGCTTCGGCTTCACCAGCAACATCAGCCGCGCCAAGACCAAGGTCGACGATGGCCGTCCGATGATCGGCGCGTCCGAGTGGGCCGCCAACCTGGGCGGCTACTTCGAGAACGACAAGTTCTCGTCGCGCCTGGTGTGGAACTACCGCAGCGAGTACGTCACCGGCAGCACCGCGCCGGCGCCGACCACCAACAGCCAGGGCCTGTACGTGGTCAACGGCATCTCGATGCCGGCTGCGCCGACCATCTCGGCGCCGGTGGCGACGCTGGCGTTCAACGCGAGCTATAACATCAGCCCGAAACTGGTGGCGTCGTTCAGCGCGACGAACCTGACCAACGTGCGTCGCGCTCAATATCGCTACAGCGAAGAAGAGCAGTCGAAGCTGGACGTCAGCGGCCGCCAGTTCTACGTGAACCTGAAATACAAGTTCTGATCGCGTAGGCTGGCATGAATGGAAGGGGAGCTTCGGCTCCCTTTTTTTTATCGCGTGAAATGCGAACGTGCGTCACCGAACAGTTAAGGCAATCGTGCGCGCCTATGATGAAGCCGTGTGAGTGACGCGCCGCGTGAAGCTACGACGGCCGGCGAATATCTCAGCAGGTAAGCCGGTCGCCTCAAGGACCGGCACCAGACACCAGCCGCACCGGAGGTTCACATGTCCACCAGCACCCACCCACCGAAACACCTTGTGCGGGAATACCTCGAGCGGCGCAAGCGCGACTCGAAGCCGCCGCCGACGCCGGAAGAAATTCGCCGGCAGCTCGGATGGGGCATGCTGCTGCCGGATTTCAAGCTGGCGACCAGCCGTAACTGACCTCCTCGTGTCCTACACGATGACGTGGTTCCGTCCTATTTGCCGACGTATCACCCGATAGCATCATATAAACACTATATAAACACTAGCCTAAAGGAGCGCACCCCATGACCAAACGTATTGGAAACAAAGACGAAGCCCAGCATCGCGGCAAGCAAGAGAAGAAAGACATCAAGCGCACCAACAAGGCGCGTGAGTTGATCAAGCAGGCCATTGCGCGTGCCAAGTACCACAATCAGGTCAAGAACCAGCCGATGGAAATGTCCTTGCCACCGGCATAACCGTTCGTCGGTTTCCACCAGCCCACCTCGGCAACCAGGTGGGCTTTTTTACGTCCGTCCGCCGAATCGTTCGCCGTTCGCCGACCTCCAGCCGCCGTTCACCGAAAACCGGTTTCGCCGCCCGCGCGGCGCCGCTACTGTGTGCTCATCCAACCAAGGAGGCGACGTGAACAACAATGATTCCTACCACTGGCGCAAGCAGCTGATGTTCGGCCTGATGCTGATCGCGATCGGCGCCGTGCTGCTGCTCGACCAGTTCGACCTGCTAGACCTCTACGACTTGTGGCATTATTGGCCGCTGATTTTGGTGGTCGTCGGCCTGAACAAGGTGATCGGGTATCCGACCGCGCGCGATTTCACCAACGGGCTGTGGACCATGTTCATCGGACTATGGCTGTTCGCAAACATCGAGCACATGTTCGGGCTGACCTTCCGCAACAGCTGGCCGTACGTGATCATTGGCTGGGGCGTCACGATGATCATCCGGCCTTTCGTTCGCGAGCGTTTCGCCGCCAATGCAGCATCCAGGGAGATCAGCGATGAAAAATGAATTCGAACGCAAGGGCATGTCGCGCCAGGTGGTGCTGGGCATGGTGGCGATCGGCATGGGCGTGCTGTTCCTGCTCGATAACCTGGCGATCTGGGACTTCCACCACGCGATCGCGTTCTGGCCGGTGGTGTTCATCGTGGTCGGCGCCATCAAGCTGTTCGACACCAGCAGCTCGGACGGCTACTTCCTCGGCTCGGTGCTGATCCTGGTCGGCGTGCTGATGATCCTGAGCCGGCTCGGCGTCGTCTACTTCAGCTGGCGCACGGTGTGGCCGGTGCTGTTGATCGCGCTGGGCGGCGCCGTTCTGTACAAGGCGGTCACCGGCCGGCGCCTGATCGGCTCCTCGATGAAGGGCGTGGCGACGTCGGAGGACGTGGTCGACGTCACCGCCATCCTGGGCGGCTTCGAACGGCGCATCACCACGCCGAACTTCAGGGGCGGCGAAGTCACGGCGATCATGGGCGGCTGCGCGCTCGACCTGCGCGGCTCGTCGATCGAGTCGGAAGCGGTCATCAACGTATTCGCGGTGTGGGGCGGGATCACCCTGAAGTGTCCGCCCGACTGGACGGTCGTCCTGCACGGCACCCCGATCATGGGCGGCTTCGACGAGAAGACGGCGCCGCCTCCGGACAACAGCAAGCGGCTGATCGTGCGCGGCTACGCAATCATGGGCGGCGTGGAAGTGCGCAACTGATGCAGGGGCCGCTGTTCAGCCGGCGCGGCGCGGCCCTGTACCTGCTGGCGTGGCTGATGCTGGCGCTGGTGCTGGCCACGCTGGTGGTGTTCGTGGCGCGCGCCGGCTGGATCAACGGCCTGCTGTTCGCGCTGCCGCCGATGCTGGTGTACGCGTTCGCGTGCAGCTTCTCCGCGTATTACATGTGCCGCGCCTGGCCGCTGGCGCAACGGCGCGGCATGTCGATCGTCGCGGTGTTCTGCGTCAGCGCGGTGCTGGCGGCGGCCGGCTGGACCGCGCTGGGCGCCGGCTGGAACGCGCTGCTGCTGTCGGGCGGCGTCGAGTGGGCCGGCGTGGCGCAGTTCGCGCCCTTGATGGCATTGATGTTCGGCTTCGGCGTGGTGCTGTACGGGCTGTCGGCGCTGGGACACTACCTGGCGATCGAAGTGGCGCGGGTGCGCGAATCGGAGCGGCGCGAACTCGAGGCGCGGGTGATGGCGCAGGACGCCGAGCTGCGCATGCTGCGCACCCAGATCGACCCGCACTTCCTTTTTAATAGCCTCAATTCGATCAGCGCGCTCACCTCGGTCAATCCGGCCGGCGCGCGCGCGATGACGCTGAAACTGGCCGAGTTCTTCCGCCACAGCCTCGCGCTGGACGCGCATCGCAAGGTGGAACTGGCCACCGAGGTGACGCTGGCGCTGGACTTCCTGGCGATTGAACAGGTGCGCTTCGGCGAGCGGCTGGCGCTGACGCAGCAGGTGTCGCCGGAGGCGGCGGCCTGCCTGCTGCCGCCGATGATCCTGCAGCCGCTGGTGGAAAACGCGGTCAAGCACGGCATCGGCAACCTGACCGAAGGCGGCACGATCCGCATCGGCGCCGAGCGGCTTGGATCGCAATTGCGGCTGACGGTGGAGAACGATATCGATGCCGACCTGCCGGCGGCGCGCGGCAACGGGATCGGGCTGGCCAACGTGCGCCAGCGGCTGGCGGCGGCGTATGGCGAGCAGGCCGCGATCCACTGGTCGCGGCGCGAGATCACATTCCGGGTCGAGCTGACGCTGCCCGCTGAAACGAAAGGAAGCTGAATGCGGGTGATCATCGTCGACGACGAACAGCTGGCGCGCATGGTGATGCGCGAGTACCTGGGCGCGCATGCCGACATCGAGATCGTCGCCGAATGCGCCAACGGCTTCGAAGCGGTGAAGGCGATCACCGAGCTGCAGCCTGACCTGGTGTTCCTCGACATCCAGATGCCGAAGCTGAACGGCTTCGAGGTGGTGGAGCTGGCCGGGCGGGGGACGCGCTACATTTTCGTGACCGCGTACGAGCAGTATGCGCTCAAGGCGTTCGAGGTTCATGCGGTCGATTACCTGCTCAAGCCATTCAGCCAGGAGCGGCTCGATGTCGCGCTGGCGCATGCGCGCGCGAGCGCGCCACCGGCGCTCGACGCGGTGCTGATGGATGCGGCGAAGCGCAACGGGCCGCTGGAGAGGGTGCTGATTCGCGACGGCGCCAAGGTGCACGTGATCGCGGCGGCCGACATCGACGTGATCGAGGCGCAGGACGATTACGTCGAGATCAGCGCCAACGGGAAGGCGTGGCTGAAGAACCAGCGGCTGGCGGAGCTGGAGGAACAGCTCGACGGCGGCAAGTTCGTGAGGATCCATCGCTCTTATATCGTCAACATCGAGCGCATGGCGCGCATCGAGCCGGCGGGGAAGGACAGCCATGCGGCGGTGCTGCAGGATGGGAGGCGGGTGCCGATCAGCCGCAGCGGATACCAGAAGCTGAGAGCCTTGCTAGGCTAGCGGCGCCGAAAAGGGCGGGGTCAGGTCCGTCGGACCTGACCCCATCGTTCAGGCCGCGGCTTCAAGACCCCACCACCGCGGCAGCAATGCCTGCACATCCGGCTGCGCAAAGCGGTCGTCGATCAGGTACACCACGCCGCGATCCTCCGTCGTGCGAATCACCCGGCCCGCCGCCTGCACCACTTTCTGGATGCCGGGGTAGAGATAGGTGTAGTCGTAGCCGGCGCCAAAGGTCGTCTCCATGCGCTGGCGCACCTGCTCGTTCACGGGATTCATCTGCGGCAGTCCCAGCGTGGCGATGAACGCGCCCACCAGCCGCGCGCCCGGCAGGTCGATCCCTTCGCCGAACGCGCCGCCCAGCACCGCAAACCCGACGCCGCGGCTATCCAGTGAAAAGCGCGCGAGGAAGGCGGCGCGGCCCGCTTCGTCCATGCGCCGCTCCTGTCGCCACATCGGGATGTCGGGGTGTTGCTCGGCGAACGCCTGCGCGGCCTGTTCCAAGTAGTCGAAGCTGCTGAAGAACGCCAGGTAGTTGCCGGGCGCATCGCGGTACTGCCGGCCGATCAGCTGCGCGATGGGCGCCACCGACCGCGCGCGGTGCTGGAAGCGCGTCGAGATGCGGTTCACCACGTGCACTTCGAGCTGCTTCGCACTGAACGGCGATTCGACGTCGATGAAGGCGGTGTCGGCCGGCATGCCCAGCGCGTCGCTGTAGTAATGCCAGGGACTGAGCGTGGCCGAGAACAGCGCGCTCGAATGGGCCAGCGCGAAGCGCGGCTTGAGGAAGGGCGCCGGCACGATGTTGCGGATGCACAGCGTCGTGCCGCTGGCGCCGTCGCGCGAGACGTCGAACAGCGAATGCGCGCCGAACGATTCGGACAGGCGCGAAAAATTCAGCGCGTCGAAGTAGAAGCGCTGCAGCGCCGGATCGAGCGGCGCCGGATTCTCGGCCACGAACTCCGTGATTTCGCTGGCCGCGCCTTGCAGGTTGGTCAGCAGCTTGTCGGGCAGCTCCGGCATCACCTGGTATGGCGCCTCGGCGTCCTTATCCAGCTCGGTCCAGTTGCGCGAGACGCGGTCCAGCGCTTTCTTGAGCAGCGGCGGGGCGACGGCGCGCGCGGCCCGCAGCGCGCCGCGCGACAGTTCGGCCGAATACATCGCGCGGCTGCGCGAGACCAGGTTGTGCGCTTCGTCGACCAGCACGCTGACGCGCCACTGGTTGGCCGCGGCCAGCGCGTACAGCATCGCGCCGCCGTCGAAGTAGTAGTTGTAGTCGCCGACGATGACGTCGCTCCAGCGCGCCATCTCGCTGCCCAGGTAATAGGGGCAGATGTCGTGCGCCAGCGCGGTCTCGCGCAGGGCGGCGCGGTCCAGCACCGGCAGCGCGGCGGCGGCGGCGCGCGCCCGCGGCAGGCGGTCGTAGAAGCCTTTCGCCAGCGGGCAGGAGTCGCCGTGGCAGGCCTTGTCGGGATGCTCGCAGGCCTTGTCGCGCGCGGTCAGTTCGAGGATCCGGATCGGCATCATTGGCGCCGCGGCGCGGATCGTCTGCATCGCATCCAGCGCCAGCTGGCGGCCCGGCGTCTTCGCCGACAGGAACAGGATCTTGTCGAGCTTCTGGCCGGGCGCCGCTTTCAGCACCGGGAACAGGGTGCCGACCGTCTTGCCGATGCCGGTCGGGGCCTGCGCCAGCACGCAGCGTCCGCTGCTGTTGGCGCGGAAGATGGTCTCGGACAGGTGGCGCTGGCCGGGGCGGAACGAGGGATGCGGGAACTGCAGAGCGCCCAGCGCCGCGTCGCGCGCTTCGCGGTGCGCCAGTTCCTGCGCGGCCCACGCCACGAAGCGCTCGCACTGTTCGGCGAACTGCGCGGCCAGGTCCGCGGCGCTGGCGGTTTCGCGCACCAGCGTTTCGGTCTGGCGGCCGATGTCGAAGTAGACCAGCGCCAGGTTGACCTGGTCGAGGCCGCGCTGCTGGCAAAGCAGGTGGCCGTACACGCGCAGCTGGGCCCAGTGCAGGTGGCGGTGGCGCTCGGGCATGCTGTCGAGGCGCCCGCGGTAGGTCTTGATTTCTTCGAGCAGGTTCTGGGCCGGGTCGTAGCCGTCGGCGCGACCGCGCACCAGCAGCGGGCCGTGGACGCCGGACAGGCTCACTTCGGTTTCGTAGCCGTCGCCGCGGCGCGAGGTGACGACGCCATGGCCGGCGATGCCTTCCTGTGCGGTTGGCGAGGGCGTGAAGCGCAGGTCGAGGTCCCCGGCCTTGGCGGTGAACTCGCACAGCGCGCGCACGGCGACGACGTAACTCACGCGGACGGCTCCTGCCATTGCAGGTAGCACACCGACACCGGCAGCTGGTGCTGCGCGCAGTAGTCGATCCAGCGCACCTGGTTGTCCTGCAGGCGGTCGCCCGGCCCTTTCACTTCGATCATGTTGTAGCGGCGCTCGGCGGGCCAGAACTGGATCAGGTCGGGGAAGCCGGTGCGGTTGGCCTGCACGTCCTGCAGGATGCGCTCGCACATTTTCTTCAGGTGCGCCGCGGGGATGCAGTCGAGCGCCAGTTCCAGCAGTTCGTCGGAGACGGCGTCCCAGGCGACGAAGGGCGAGGCGATGCCGCGCTTGGCGGCGGCGGTGGCGCGGATGGTGGCGCGCCAGGCGTCGGTATCGAGTTCGGCCAGGCAGGCGTCGAATTCGGCCGCGCGGCGCTGCACGAAGTCGGGGCTGTACAAATCTGCCGGGCCGCGGTGGAAGGGGTGGAAGAAGGCGCCCGGGATGGCGCTGAATACGGCGCGCCAGCACAGCAGGCCGAACAGCGCGTTGACCAGCGTGTTCTCGACGTAGTAGACGGGCGCCTCGGCGCGCGCCAGGTGGTCGCGCACGACGCCTTCGACCCACCAGTTGTCGCCCGGCTGCGGCAAGCGCAGTTCGAGGCGCGAGACGACGGGGCTGCGCGGCGCGCGCGTGGTGGGCCGGCCCAGCTGGCGCGTCAGGCGCGGCGAGATGCGCATCAGCTGCTGGCGCTCGGCCTCGCTTTCGGGCGCGCGCTGGGCGGCCAGCAGCAGTTTGTAGGCGTCGGCGTACTGTTTGTTTTTTTCGAGGACGCGGATCGCGCGCGCGCGGGCGCCCGGGAAGCGGCAACGCTCGTACAGCGGATAGGCGCTGACCCAGTCCTTGCGCTTTTCGTAGTGCTGGGCGATCTGGTACATCAGGCGCTCGCGCCGGCTGTTGAGCCAGTCGTTCTCGAACGGCGCCGACGGCAGTTCGCGCAGGACGGACTCCGGCGCGGCGCTGGCGCGGAAGCGCTCCTTGCAGTGGTGCAGCTCGATGTAGTGGTCGATGTCGCGGCGCGTGCGAAAGCCGCGCGAGGCCGCGGAAAAGTCGACCTGCTCGTAGCGCACCATGCCGAGGTCGGACAGGACGAATTCGGTCCAGTCCTGGCGGAAGTTGCCGAAGAAGATGAGGCGGAGACGGTCGCACAGGGGTTTGACCAGTATCTGGAACACCTGGTCGGTGCAGTCGCGGTACCAGGCCGAGAAGCGGCGCGGGTCGCCGAAGCCGGCGCGCAGGGCGGCCAGCTGGTCGGCCTTGCGCGCGCCTTGTTCGGGCGCCGAGAGGCGGAAGGCGGCGCCGATCTCGGGCTTGGACAGGACCTCGAACAGGGTGTCGAGCGAGAGCACGGGGTCGGCCTCGATCCAGCCGGTGGCCTGCAGGCGGCGCGCGGCCTCGACCGGGCAGCCGATTTCTGCGTAGTTGAGCTTGCTTGCGCGGAACAGTGTGCCCTTGCGCATGACCATGCGCACGAACAGCGCGCGCGACGGCTGGGGCAGGGTGGCGAATGCCGCGAGGAAGGATTTCTCCTCGTCGGCCAGCAAGTCGCTGTAGCGCTCGCCGATCCAGTCCAGCACGCGCTGGAAGTTATCCAGGTAGTAGAGCTGGTTGTCGATTACGTTGTTCATGTCGGACTGCCGGACTTCCAATTGCGCTACTGTTTATATATACAGTATATCGCAGGAAGCCGGTCCGACCCAGGGAAATCGGCAGGCGCGCGCTAGTCTGTGGCTTTCAGGTCCGCCGGCGGGGCGCACTTCTTGCCAGCCGGACAACGCGCCGCGGCCTGCATCTGGGCGCGTTCGCCGTCGTGGCGGCCGGCGTGCATGATGATCGCTGACAGCAAGGCAACGTCGCTGTCGGCGGGAGCCTCCAGCGGCGGCGCCGACGGGGCCGGGGACGGTTTGCGCGGCCGCAGCGGGACGGCGTTGATCGGGCGCGGCGGGGCCGGGCGCGCCAGTGCGGCGGCAGCCAGCGTCTGCGCCGGCGCGATCGACGATGGCGCGCGGACCGGTTTGGCGGCGCGTTTCGGCGCGGGCTTGACGGGGGCCGGCTCGGCGGCTGCCTCGTCTTCGTCTTTCAGCATCACCATCGGCGCCGGCTTGAACTGCTCGTCGACGATCGCCGCGGCGGCGCGCGACAGGGAGGGCTCCGGCAGCGGCGCGAAGCCGCCCTTGACCGGCGCGGAACTGTGCGGCTCGGACGTCAGCGGCGCCGGTGCGGTCAGCGCGGGCTTGCGGTGCACGGTGACGTTTTCCTGCGCCAGCGAGGCCAGCACGCCGACCAGTCCGACCACGGCAACGCCGGCCAGCGCGCTCCAGGCCAGCCGCGCGCTCACCCAGGAATGGCCGCCCCCGCCAGGCTTGCCGCGCTTGGCGTCGCGCTCGAGCCGGGCGAGGATGTTGTCGTCGCCGGGTCCGCCGCGGCGGGCGGCGGACATGAAAGTGGGTCGCGTGGAGGCGGTTTGATGTTCGTCTGTAGGGCGCACGGTATTACTCCTAAGATTGGCCTTCGTATTCCGATTAGAAACAATCTGGGGAACGCCATGCTGATCTTCCAGGTGTTCGACAAGGGCGTGCTGGACGACGCCGAGGGGCGCCAGATCGACTTCCGCAACACCATCATCATCCTGACCTCGAACGCGGCGTCGAGCCAGATGATGGCCGCCTGCCTGAACAAGCCGGCGTCGGAGATGCCGACGCCGCAGCAGCTCTCCGAGATCATCCGGCCGACGCTGATGAAGCACTTCAAGCCGGCCTTTCTCGGGCGCCTGACGGTTGTGCCGTTCTATCCGATCGGCGACGAGGTGCTGGCGCGGATCATCCGGCTCAAGCTGGATCGCATCCGCGGACGCATCGACCGCAACCACCAGGCGCGCTTCGACTACGACGAGTCGCTGGTCAGCGCGGTGCTGTCGCGCTGCACCGAAGTCGATTCGGGCGCGCGCAACGTCGACACGATCCTGAACGGCACGCTGCTGCCGGAGATCGCCGACACGGTGCTGGCGACGATGGCGGAGGGCGGGGCGATCGCGCGCATCAAGGTGAGCGCGACCAAGGCCGGCAAGTTCAAGTACGCGATCGAAGCGGCATAAGGAGGCGCGATGGATATCGAAGAACTGCTGGCTCCCGTCAGCGACAGTCGGCCATGCGGCGAGGACCTGGCGTTTTCCAGCGAGCTCGATGCGATCTCGAAGGCGCGCCAGGCCGACGATCCGTCGCTCGATCAGGGCGAGTGGGTGACCGCGCTGAAGGAGGCCGACTGGAAGTTCGTCGGCGCCGGCTGCGCGAAGCTGCTCAAGACGCGCAGCAAGGACCTGCGGCTGGCGGTCTGGCTGGCCGAGGCGAGCGCGAAAACCGGCGGCTTTCGCGCGTTCGGCGACGGCCTGCTGGTCACCGCCGCGCTGTGCGAACGCTATTGGGACGGTCTGTATCCCGAGCCGGACGAGGGGGGATTCGAGCAGCGCATCGGCAACCTGTGCTGGATCGCCGCGCGCGCGCCGCAGCTGGCGCGCGAGGTCGCGCTGACCGAAGGCGCGGGCTTCTCGATGATCGACTTCGAGCGCGCGCGCAACCATGCGGCCGATGGCGAGGGCCCGGACGTCGAGGCGGCGCGGCGGCGCAGTTCGCGCGCCTTCTACCAGGCGCTGCTCGACGACTGCGCGCATTGCGTGGCGGCGCTGGCGGAACTGGAACGCGTGGTCGACGTTAGGCTGGGCGCCGACGGGCCGGGTTTCACCGCGGCGAAAGCGGCGCTGCAGGATGTGATCCACTTCGTGACGCCGGCGGCGCGCGAGGCGGGGGCGGGCGCGGGCGCCGAGGCAGGGCAGGATGAGGCAACGGCCGCACCGTCGGCGGCAGTGACAATCGTGAACGTGGGCGGGCCGCTTCAGTCGCGCGCGCAAGCCCTGGCGCAGTTGCGCGCGGTGGCGGAGTTCTTTCGCAGGACCGAGCCGCATAGCCCGGTCGCCTACCTGGCCGACAAGGCGGCCAATTGGGGCGAGCAGCCGCTGCACGTGTGGCTGCGCGGCGTGGTGAAGGACGAGGGGGTGTTTGCGCAGCTGGAGGAAATGCTGGGGGTGCAGTGAATTATGCAAGATATTGCATAATTCGCGGACCAGGGTCCGGCGTCAGGTCCGCCGGACCTGACCCCATCTTGCTTACTGCTGCTTCGGAATGACCTTTTCGGTCGCCTTGGCGATTTGCGTCTCCACCGTCTCCACCGCCTGGCGCGTCGCCAGCGTCACCTGCTCGTAGCCCTTGAACGCGTTCTCGATCGCGGTCTTGATGATCTCCACCGCATTCTCCGAGCCCGGCTTGACGTTCTGCGTGACGTCGTAGATCAGCGCCGTCAGCGCGCTTTTCGCTTCCGCCAGGTGCGCATCCGCCGCTTCGTTGAATTCCTTGCGGATGTCGTCGATGATCACCTTCACCTGCTCGGTGTACTCCACCGCGCCCGCCATCCCGGGCTTGGCGGCGGACGCCACCGCGGCCATCGCCGCTTTCGGATCCTTCGCCTCGCTGATTTCCTTGCCCGCGGCCATCGTGCCGGCCATCGAATTCTTTGCGGTCGCCATGTTCAGTGCCACAACCTGCTCGACCCCTTGCACCGCCTTGCTGGTCAGGGCGTTGAACGTCATCATCTGGAGTTCGAAAAGCGTCTTGGTGGCGGATGCAAATTGTTCGGGATTCGTAAACATTAACTTCTCCTCGGTTGAATGGATGCAACGGACTGGCGGAATCTCCCCAAACTGGTTCTGTGTATTATTTAGTACGCTTCAGCATTTCGCAATGGCTATCCTGATAGGGACCGGCGGCTTTCTCCCAGCCCGGCCCCAGCGGCGTCTGCGCGCACACCTGCCGGCCATCGGCCTTGCTGCGCCACTTGTACCACGGCGCCGGCGCGGCCCAGGCGGCCGTCAGCAGGAGCGTCATGGCGATCGCGATCATTGTCTTCATGGTGCCGAGCATAACGGGTTGGCGCAGCAAGTCAAGCACGCGCGGCCTCCATCTGCGGCGCTTCGAGCGGCAGCAGCAGGGTGAAGCAGGCGCCTTCGCCGGGCGCGCTGCGCAGGTCGATGCGTCCGCCCAGGATGCCGGTGACGATGTTGTGCGCCACGTGCAGGCCGAGCCCGGAGCGCCCGGCGCCCATGGTGGTGGTGAAGAAGGGATCGAACACGTGCTGCTGCACCTCCGGCGCCATGCCGACGCCGTCGTCCTCGACCGAGATCGCCACCAGGTCGCGCGTGCGCATCGCCGCCGAAATCCGCACCGTGCCGATGCGCCCGTCCGCAAAGGCGTGCGCCAGGCAGTTTTCGAACAGTTCCGTCACCACCTGCGACAGCGGTCCCGGATAGCTGTCCATCTGCAGGCCAGGTTCCAGCGTCACGTCGACGCGCGCGCGGGCGCCCTTGGCGGCGACCCGCAGCGGCGCGGCCAGGTCCGACAGCAACTGGGACAGCGAAAACGCGCGCCGTTCCAGGCGCGAATGGTCGATCGCGATCTGCTTGAAGCCGGCCACCAGGGTCGCGGCGCGTTTCAGGTTGCGCACCAGCAATGCCCCGGCCTCGCCGGCGTCGGCCAAGTAGCGCTCCAGCTCGGAGCGGCGCAAGCCGGTCGCCACGGTGTCGGCCAGCACCCGGGTCTTTTCCGCGAGCGAGGTGGCGACCACCAGGCTGTTGCCGATCGGCGTGTTCAGCTCGTGCGCGACGCCAGCCACCAGCGCGCCCAGCGCCGCCATCTTGTCGCGCCGCACCAGCTCGCCCTGGGCCATGGACAAGGTATCGAGCGCGCTTTTTAGTTCGTGGTTGATCTGGTCGGTGCGCGTCATCTGCGCAGTGAGCTCCGCGGTGCGCGCCGCCACCAGTTCTTCCAGGTGGCCGCGGTGCAGGGTCAGTTCCTCCAGCCGCCGGTTGCGCAGCACCGCGATGCCGGCAATGTGCGTGGCGATTTCGGCCAGTTGCAGCTCGGCGCGGGTCGGTGCGCGCACCTCCCGGTAGTACATCGCGAACGAACCGAGCACATGCTCGCCGTCCGGGCTGATCGGGTGCGACCAGCAAGCCACCAGTCCGTACGGCTCGGCCAGCGCGACATATTTGGTCCAGTGCGGGTCGGCGTGGATGTCGGGCACGATCACCACCTTGTTCTCGAACATCGCGTCACCGCAGGAGCCCGCGTCCGGCCCGATGTGCAGGCCGTCGAGCGACTGCATGTAGGCCGCCGGCAGACTGGGGCCGGAAGCCGGTCGTACCGTGACGCCGTCGGCGTCGAGCAACAGGACCGAGCACAGCACGCCGGGCGACTGCGCTTCGACCAGGTGCATCAGGCGGTCGAACACTTCCTTGAGCGGCGCATCGCGTGCAATCAGTTCGAGCACTTCGCGCTGGCCGTCGCGCAATTGCTCGGCCAGCACGCGGCGCGACATGTCGATAAGGCGCGCGTGGAGCAGGCGGGCGCCGTCGCAGGGCAGGCGGATCAGCAGGGCCTCGCAGGGAACCGGCGCGCCGCCGGCGTGCTGCAGGGTGATGTTGAACAGTTCGCTGTGCCCCTGCAGCGCGCGGGCGATGTGATGGTCGAGCAGCCGGGCCGGCGCCTGGCCTCCCGGCTGGATCGACGCGCATAACTGTTCGGGGGAAAATTGAAGCAGGCGCTCGCGCGGCATGCCCAGCAGCGCCTCGGCGCGCGCATTGGCGTCGGCGATCCGGCCCCTGTCGAGATCGAACAGGACGCTCGGATCCGGCGACTGCACCAGCATCGCGTGGTAGTTCACCTCGAGCGAGTTCAGGTCCATGGGCACGCCTCCTCGCCGCCAGTGTAGTCCGATCAGGCCGCGGCCGGCGGATATCCTTCTTCCGTCAGGCGCGCAGTGATCGCGGCAGGTTCGGCGCGGGTGTCGATGGTGGCGGTCTTTTGGTCGATGTCGACCTGCACCTTGGCCTGAGGGTCGAGTTCGAGGATGGCATCGGTGACCGCGCGGGCGCAATGGCCGCAGCTGATCGCGGGAATACTGAGGGTGAGCATGCGCGGCTCCAGGATGGTCGATACAAACACTGTACAACAATCGCAAGAACCGTGCGCAGATGGCAAAACGCCGCATTCCTCTTGCAAGGACTGCGGCGTTTTGTGGCTGTTACTGCGGTAGATGGTGCCCACGGAGGGACTCGAACCCCCACACCTTGCGGCACATGGACCTGAACCATGCGCGTCTACCAATTCCGCCACGTGGGCACTGATGCTGCTGTTTCTACTTCAACCAACTCAAACTAAAACGCCGTAATCTGAACTGCGATCACGGCGCAATGTACTGCGATGCGGAGGTACATCCGGTAGTGGTGCCCACGGAGGGACTCGAACCCCCACACCTTGCGGCACATGGACCTGAACCATGCGCGTCTACCAATTCCGCCACGTGGGCACTGAAACTGCTTTACTACTCGGCGTTGCCGCCGACTTCTGCTATCATACTAGCCTTTGGAGTTTTGCGCCAGACTAACTTTCGTTACCCTCGGTGCAGATCCAGCTGCTTCGTACTCCTGCTTCCTTCCGCTGCAGCTTGTGCCGCCGCGAAAGACCAAAATTATAGCGGAACATTTTCAAATGTCAAAGCTCCGGCAGAACAATTTTCGGAGCACGGCACGTTAGGCGAATCCAGTCGGACTCCGTTACACTACGCATACCGACGTGTCAATCCAATCACTGTGCCGGCCCAACTGACCGGCATACCTTACGCACAGTCAAAAACAATATAGAAACCGATTTGAACCAAGCTACCCACACCATTCCCAGCCGCGAGGAAATTCTCGGCATATTCCGCGATGCACAGGCACCGCTCGACGTAGCAGCCCTGGCGCGCGAACTCAAAGTGGACGAAGACGCCGTGCACGTGCTCACGCGGCGCCTGAACGCGATGCAGCGCGACGGCCAGATCGTCGTCGACAAGGCCGGCCACTTCGCGCTGGCCGACCACTCCGGCTTCGTCGCCGGCAAAGTCAGCGCCCACCGCGACGGCTTCGGCTTCGTCATTCCCGACCAGCCGGGCGAAGACCTGTTCCTGTCCGATAAAGAGATGCAGAAAGTGCTGCATGGCGACCGCGTGCTGGCCAAGGTGACCGGCGTCGATCGCCGCGGGCGCCAGGAAGGCACCATCGTCGAAGTCGTCGAACGCGCCAACAGCCATGTGATCGGCCGCCTGCTCAACGAGAACGGCGTGTGGGTCATCGCACCGGAAGACAAGCGCATCGGCCAGGACATCCTGGTCGCCGGCTCGCCGGGCAAGGCCAAGGCCGGGCAGATCGTCAGCGTCGAGCTGGTCGAGCAGCCGTCGCGCTTCAAGCAGCCGACCGGCCGCATCGTCGAAGTGCTCGGCGACCTGGACGACCCCGGCATGGAAATCGAAATCGCCGTGCGCAAGTTCGGCGTGCCGCACATCTTCTCGGACGCCGCATTGAAGCAGGCAGCCAGGCTGCCGGCCGAAGTGCGCGACGCCGACCTGGCCGACCGCGTCGACCTGCGCGACGTGCCTTTGGTGACCATCGACGGCGAAGACGCGCGCGACTTCGACGACGCGGTGTACTGCGAGCCGGTCAAGGTCGGCAACGAGAACTGCTTCCGCCTGCTGGTGGCGATCGCCGACGTCAGTCACTACGTCAAGCCGAACGACTCGCTCGACGTCGACGCGCTCGAGCGCAGCACCTCGGTGTACTTCCCGCGCCGCGTGATCCCGATGCTGCCCGAAAAACTGTCGAACGGCCTGTGCTCGCTGAACCCGGCGGTCGATCGTTTGACGCTGGTGTGCGACATGGTCGTCTCGTCGGGCGGGGAAGTGACCGCCTACCAGTTCTACCCGGCCGTGATCCACTCGGCCGCGCGCCTGACCTACAACGAAGTGGCCGACATCCTCGGCAACACCGGCGGTCCTGAAGCGCAGCGCCGTCCGGCCATCGTGCCGCACCTGCTGAACCTGAACGACGTCTACCACGCGCTGCACAAGGCGCGCCAGGCGCGCGGCGCGATCGACTTCGAGACCACCGAGACCTACATCGTCTGCAACGCGCTGGGCAAGATCGAGAAGATCATCCCGCGCACCCGCAACGACGCGCACAAGCTGATCGAAGAGTGCATGTTGTCGGCCAACGTCTGCGCGGCCGACCTGCTGATCCGCCACAAGCATCCGGGCACCTACCGCATCCACGCGTCGCCGACCGAAGAAAAACTGAACCAGGTGCGCACCTTCCTCAAGCAGGTCGGGCTGAACCTGGGCGGCGGCGACAAGCCGACCGCCAATGACTACGCCGTGCTGATGAAACAGGTGAAGGAGCGTCCCGACGCGGCGCTGCTGCAGACGATGCTGCTGCGCTCGATGCAGCAGGCCGTCTACAGCCCGGACAACATCGGCCACTTCGGCCTGGCGTACGAGGCCTATGCCCACTTCACCAGCCCGATCCGCCGCTATCCGGACTTGCTGACGCACCGCGCGATCAAGGCGATCCTGCTGTCGAAGAAGTATGACCCGAAGGGCATCGAACTGGGTGGCCTGAACACCTCCGTCTCGAACGCGACGCGCAAGCGCCAGGCCAAGGAAAAGGCCGCCGGCACCCACAAGCAGGAAAAAGACCTGACGATCTGGGACGCGCTGGGCGTGCACTGCTCGGCCAACGAGCGCCGCGCCGACGAAGCTTCGCGCGACGTCGAAGCGTGGCTCAAGTGCTACTTCATCAAGGACAAGCTGGGCGAGGAATTCACCGGCGTGGTGTCGGGCGTGACCACCTTCGGCATCTTCGTGCAGCTCGACGCGCTGTACGTCGAAGGCCTGGTGCACATCACCGAGCTGGGCACCGACTTCTTCCAGTACGACGACGCGCGCCATGAGCTGCGCGGCGAGCGCACCGGCAAGCGTTACCAGCTGACCGACCGGGTCACCGTCAAGGTGGCCCGCGTGGACCTGGAAGCGCGCAAGATCGACCTGGTGCTCGCCGACGGCGCGCGCGAAGTCGACGGCAGCGGCATGCCGAAGAGCGGCGCGGCCAAGGCGCTCGACGCCAAGCCGCCCAAGTCGCGCAAGCCGAAGGCAGATACGGCGTCGCGCTACGAGCTCGATGAAAGCGTCGACGCCGCGGCGCCGGCCAAGCGTCCGAAGCGCGCTCCAAAAGAAGAAAAACCAGCCACCAAGACCAGCAGGAAGAAGCGATAAGCAATGAAGAATAAAATGATTTTTGGGTTCCACGCGGTGACCTCGCGCTTGCGTCACGAGGCTTCGTCGGTGGAAGAGATCTTTGTCGATGCGGGCCGCGACGACCGCCGCATGAAGGACCTGATCGCCGGCGCCAAGGCGGCCGGCGTGCGCGTGATGCCGGTCGATTCGGCGCGCCTCGACAAGATCGTCGGCACCCGCCGCCACCAGGGCGTGATCGCGTTCGCCAGCCAGCTGGCGCTGGCGCGCAACCTGGACGAACTGCTCGATGCCATCGAAGGTCCGCCGCTGCTGCTGATCCTCGACGGCATCACCGATCCGCACAACCTGGGCGCCTGCCTGCGCGTAGCCGACGGCGTCGGCGCGCACGCGGTGATCGTGCCGAAGGACCGCGCGGTCGGCCTGAACGCCACCGCCGCGAAAGTGGCGAGCGGCGCCGCCGAGACGGTCCCGTACATCACGGTGACCAACCTGGCGCGCACCATGCGCGAACTGAAAGAGCGCGACATTATGCTGATCGGCACCTCGGACGATGCGCCGATCGGCTTGTACCAGGCCGACTTCACCGGGCCGGCTGCGCTGGTGATGGGCTCCGAAGGCGAGGGCATGCGCCGGCTGACGCGCGAGACCTGCGACGTTCTGGTGAACATTCCAATGTTCGGCTCCGTCGAAAGCCTGAACGTGTCCGTCGCGTCGGGCGTGTGCCTGTACGAAGCGCGTCGCCAGCGTCTGGCTCTCGAAGGCTGACGTCACCCTTTAGCCGGCTGCAGCGACAAACCCGGGGTCAGGTCCGACGGACCTGACCCCAGCCCTTGCGCTGCGGCCATCGCATCATCTTCAGCACCCTCCGAATTGACCCCCCGTAAGCAGCCCCGTAGCGAATGCGCTACCATGGCACCATTGCAACTGTCTGCCCTCTTCAACACATGTTTCCCAACCTCACTGACGATATCAAGAGCATCATCGAACGCGATCCCGCGGCCCGCAACGGCTTCGAGGTGTTCACTTGCTATCCCGGTTTCCAGGCCATCGTCATGCATCGCTGGGCCCACGCCTGCTGGGTCAACCAGCTCAAATGGCTCGGCCGCTTCATCTCCTACATCGCGCGCATCATCACCGGCATCGAGATCCATCCCGGCGCCACCATCGGCCGCCGCGTGTTCATCGACCACGGTTTCGGCGTGGTGATCGGCGAGACCGCGGTCGTCGGCGACGACTGCACCATTTACCAGGGCGTCACACTCGGCGGCACCTCGCTGACCTCCGGCGCAAAGCGCCACCCGACGCTGGAGCGCGGCGTCATCATCGGCGCCGGCGCGCAGGTGCTCGGCTCCTTCACCGTCGGCGAGTACGCCAAGGTCGGCTCGAACGCGGTGGTGGTCAAACCGGTGCCGGCCGGCGCCACCGCGGTCGGCAACCCGGCTCACATCATTAAAAAGGACGTCGACGGGCGCAGCGCGCAGCTGTTCGCCGCTTACGGCGTGACGCCGAACGGCGACGATCCGCTGTCGAAGGCGCTGCACGGCCTGATCAACCACGCCGCCCGCCAGGACGAGCAGATCGAGCGCATGATGGACACGATGAAGGCGGCCGGTCTGTGCTGCCCGAGCATGCCCGAGGGTGATAAACTCGACACCCTGCAGCTGAACAAGCTGGTTGACTGAGGATTCCGGCATGACCAATGAAAACGCCGCCGACGGCGCGGCCCTGCTCGACCCGTTTGAGGTGCGCGTGCTGGCGGTGCTGGCCGAAAAAGAAGCGCTCACGCCCGATAATTATCCGCTGTCGCTGAACACGCTGACCAACGGCTGCAACCAGCTGTCGAGCCGCGATCCTGTGATGCAGCTGTCGGAAGAAACCGTGGCCGATGTGCTGCAGCGGCTCATGCAGCGCAAGTTCGTCAACGGCATCACGCAGGCCGGCGCGCGCGTCACCAAGTACGAGCATCGCATGCGCATCAAGTGGACGCTCGAGCAGGACAAGCTGGCGGTGCTGACGATCCTGATGCTGCGCGGCCTGCAGACAGCCGGCGAGATCCGCACCCGCAGCGGGCGCCTGCACGAATTCAAGACGGTGGCCGATGTCGAGAGCTGCCTGCAGTTTTTGATCGACAAATATCCGCCGCTGGTTGCGCGCCTCGCGCTGGCGCCCGGCACCAAGGAGCCGCGCTACGGCCACCTGCTGTCGGGCGACGCGGCGCTGGCGCAGCAGGAGTCGGCGTTCGGAGCGGTGTCGGCGCCGGCGCAGGGCAGCAGGGTGGCGCAGCTGGAGCAGGAAGTGGCGGCGCTGCGCGGCGAAGTGGACGACCTGAAGGCGCAGTTCGAGTCGTTCAAGAAGCAGTTCGAATAAAAATGGGGTCAGGTTCGTAGAACCTGACCCCGTCGCTGCGGCGTCCATCACCGCAACGTCATCAGCCCTCGTCGCGCCAGCGGCGCAGGCGCATCGCCGCGAAGATCATCGCCGCGCCAACCGCCACCCCGATCCACACTTGCGGCTGCGTCAGCGTCAGCCACGACTGGGTGAAGATGCCGGCCGCATTCACACCGTGGTCGGCGCGATTGATCAGCGCTTCCGGATCGACCTTGCCGAACGGGAGCCACAATCCCGGTACCACGCCGGCCAGTCCGCGCATGACGATGTTGGTCGCGATCCAGTGCACGTCGATCTGTGTGTTCATGTAGGCCGACGTCAGGAAGTTGAGCCACTTCGCCAGCATCAGTCCGAGCAGCGGAACGCCGACCGCCCACAGGAACACTTTCGACTTTGCCCAGGCCGATACCATCAGCAGCCAGCCGACCGTCGGGATGGCCCACAGGATGTAGACCGGAAGCAGGCCGACCAGGCGGAACGGCGCCAGCCAGAACTCGGGGTTCGACAGCACCAGTCCAAACAGGCGCACGCCGTTCGCATTTGCCGCCAGCAGGGCGATCAGCACCGAGACCATGGCGGTAGCGGTGCCGATTGCGATCGTGATCAGCGGTCCGACGCACAGCGCGGTGATCACTTTCGACAGCACGGTTTCCTGGTCCGACACCGGCAGCGACTTCCAGAACAGGATGCTGCGGTCGCGGCGGTCGTCGTAGAGCGCAGCCAGGCAGTAGAAGAAGGCGACGAACGGCAGCACCAGGAACAGCGGCGCGGACGCTGCCATGTAGCTGTTGGCGACGGCGTTGGCAATCTGCTGGCGCGCCGGCAGCGGCAGGGAGCTGAGCACATCCGCCTTGCTGACCACGTGGCCGTTGACGATTACCGTGTTGGTGGTGAAATCGTGGGTCAGCGTGCCATAGGCGAGGGTCGCGCCAAGCACGGCCAGCATCACGATCGCGATGATCGCCGGCGCCCAGAAGAATCCGCCCTTGTGCTCCCAGTATTCGCGGCGGAGCATCCATTTCATCGTATTCATGCGTAGCTTCCTTTCATGGTTGCGACAAACAGGTCGGCAACGCTGATGTTGCGGGTTTCGCCAAGGGTGGACAGCTGCGTGCGCGGCACGCCGTCGAACAGCATGACCGACTTGCCGAACACGGTGCGGCGGTCGATCGGCTGCAGCGCGTTGGCGGCGTTCACTTTGTCCTGCGGCACCATCACTTCGGTGTAGCGTTCACCCACTTCGTCCATCGAGGCGGCCAGGATGATCTTGCCGTCGCGGATGAACATCAGGTCGGTCAGGATGTGCTCGACTTCTTCCACCTGGTGGGTGGTGATGACGATGGTCTTGCCTTCGTCGAAGTAGTCTTCCAGCAGGTTGTGATAGAACTGCTTGCGGTAAATGATGTCGAGGCCGAGGGTCGGCTCGTCGAGCACCAGCAGCTTGGCGTCGATCGCCATTACCAGCGCCAGGTGCAGCTGCACGATCATGCCCTTCGACATCGACTTGACCTTCATCGACGGCTTCAGCTTGGTCGCGGCGAGGTAGCGTTCGGCCTTCTCGCGGTCGAACTTCGGGTGGACGCCAGCGACGAAATCGACCGCTTCGCTGACCTTCAGCCAGCGCGGCAGGATGGCGACGTCGGCGATAAAGCAGACGTTCTTCATCAGTTCGTCGCGCTGGGTGCGCGGGTCGAGGCCGAGCACGCGCAGTTCGCCGTCGAACGGGACCAGTCCCAGCGCCGCCTTCAGCGTGGTGGTCTTGCCCGAGCCGTTGGGCCCGATCAGGCCGACGATGCGGCCGGCCGGGATGTCGAAGGTGATGTCGTCGACGGCGGCCTGCTTGCCGTAGCGCTTGGTCAGGCCGCGGGCGGAGATGGCCGCGCTCATGCCGCACCTCCCGGCGCCGCGGCGCGCAGCAGTTGTTCGAGGTTCAGGCCCAGCAGTCGGATCCGTTCGACCATCGCCGGCCATTCGTCGCGCACGAAGCGCTCGCGTTCGCTTGCCAGCAGTTTCTCGCTGGCGCCTTCGGTAACATACATGCCGATCCCCCTTCTTTTTTCTACGAGATTGTCGTCGACCAGTTCCTGGTATGCCTTGGATACGGTGATCGGGTTCAGTTGGTATTCCGCGGCGATCTGGCGCACCGAGGGCAGGGCGTCGCCCGCCTTCAGTGCGCCGTCGAGCATCATGCCGATGACCCGATCCTTGAGTTGCCGATAAATCGGCGTATTGTCGTTCCAGCCTATCGTCATGTTTGACTCTCCTGGGCCTGTTGGTGGTGTGATGAAGTGGTGTTGTAGTGAAGTATAACAGTGACTTTTGACGTGTCAACAACTATTTGATGCATATGAAAAATCCTGTGTGCACGATCGGCCATTCGAATCGCGCGCTGGACGAGTTCATCGACCTGCTCAAGCGCAATCGGATCGAGCATGTGATCGATGTGCGGACGGTGCCGCGCTCGCGCCACAATCCGCAGTTCGGGCAGGATGTGCTGCCCGACTCGCTGCATGCCGAGGGGATCGCTTACACGCATCTGCCGGGCCTCGGCGGGCTGCGGCATGCGCGCGCCGATTCGCCCAATACCGGCTGGCGCAACGCGTCATTCCGCGGCTACGCCGATTACATGCAGACGCCGGAGTTTGCCGAGAACGTGGGGAGGGTGGTGGAGACGGCGCGATCGGAGCGATGCGTGCTGATGTGCGCCGAAGCGGTGCCGTGGCGCTGCCATCGCTCGATGATCGGCGACGCGCTGCTGGTGCGGGGCGTTGAGGTGGAAGACATCATCGGGCCGGGCGCGCGCAAGCCGCATCGGATGACGCCGTTCGCCGTTGTCGACGGCACACGCATCCTGTACCCGGGGTCTGGTCCTGCGGACCTGACCCCATCTTGAAAGTACCAACGCGGCGAAGCCCTGCGCGGCTATTTTTTGAGCCGCGGCCCAAGGTCTGGGGTCAGGTCCGCCGGACCTGACCCCCGGTGATGTCGTGGCGCGTGATGTTGCCGGCTTCGTCGATCGCGATCCAGCCGCCGCTGGGTGGTTCGGCATCGAGTTCCCAGTCCGGCAGCACGTAGCGCCGCCGCGCGCCGTCTTCATGCAAAGCGGGGCGGTGGGTGTGCCCATGAATGATTGTGTCGGCGCCGGTCGTCGTGTGCAGCGCATCGATCGCCGCCGGCGTCACATCCATGATCGCCATCGTCTTGCCGGTATGTGCTTCGCGGCTGCCTTCGCGCAGGCCGGCGATGATCGCCTTGCGCTGCGCCAGCGGCATCGCCAGGAACTGCTGCTGCCAGGCCGGATCGCGCACCCGCTGGCGGAACGCCATGTAGCTGACATCGTCGGTGCATTCGGCGTCGCCATGCACCAGCGCGATGCGGCGCCCGCCGATGACGGCGACGTGCGGCTCGGCCAGCAAGGTCAGCCCGGCCGCCTGCGCAAAACGCTCGCCGACGAGAAAGTCGCGGTTGCCCGCTATCCAGTACACCGCCACGCCGGCGTCGCTGACGGCCCGGATCGCGTCGATGACGGATTGATTGAAGGGAGAATCGAGGTCGTCGTCGCCTGCCCAGTATTCGAACAGGTCGCCGAGAAGATACAACTCGCGCGCCGCCATTGCGTGCTCCGCTAAAAAGCGGAAGAACGCGGCGGCGGTGCGCGGGTGCGATTCCTGCAGGTGCAGGTCGCTAATAAAAAGAACCAATTACAGGACTTCGACTTTTTCGATGATCACGGCATCGGTCGGCACGTCGGCGAACATGCCGCTGCGGCCGGTCTTGACCTTGTTGATCTTGTCGACCACTTCCATGCCTTCGGTAACCTTGCCGAACACGGCGTAGCCCCAGCCGTCCTGGCCCGGATAGTCGAGGAAGCTGTTGTTCTTGGTGTTGATGAAGAACTGCGCCGACGCCGAATGCGGATCCGAGGTGCGCGCCATCGCCAGCGTGTACTTGTCGTTCTTCAGGCCGTTCTTGGCTTCGTTCTCGACCGTCGCAGGAGCAGGCTTCTGCTTCATGCCTGGCTCGAAACCGCCGCCCTGGATCATGAAGTCGGCGATCACGCGGTGGAAGATCGTGTTGTTGTAGTGGCCGTTGTTGGCGTATTCGAGGAAGTTGGCAACCGTCTTCGGCGCTTTGTCGGCGTCCAGTTCGGCGGTGATGTTGCCCATGTTGGTGGTGATCAGTACTTTGGTCATGATGTGCCCTTTAAGTGTTGTTAGTTCGGAATGCGTGAGCATCCAGTATTTTACCGTTTCACGACCGATGCCGACTGAATCACGATCGGCACCACCGGCACGTTCTGCTGGCCCTTGACGTCGTCGACGACGACGCCCTTGATCTTGTCGACCACTTCCTGGCCCGACAGGACTTTGCCGAATACGGTGTAGCCGAAGCCGTCGCGGCCCGGGTAATCGAGCGCCTCATTGGCGGCGACATTGATGAAAAACTGCGAGGTGGCCGAATTGGGGTCGCCGGTGCGCGCCATGGCGATCGAGTAGGGCACGTTTTTCAGGCCGTTATTCGCTTCGTTCTTCACCGGCGGCTTGGTTTTTTTGGTGACCAGGTTCTTGTCCATGCCACCGCCCTGGATCATGAAGCCGTCGATCACGCGGTGGAAAATCGTGCCTTTATAATGCCCGCTCTTGACGTACTGGAGGAAATTGGCGACCGTTTTCGGCGCCGCTTCCTGGTCCAGTTCGAGGACGATTTCGCCCATCGAGGTCTTCAGCGAGACCTGCGGCATCTCGGCCGCGATGACGGCGGTGCCGAAGGACAGGCCGAAGAAAACGGTCAGGAAGCGCGTCAGTAATGGGCGGAACAGGGAAGTCGATTCTTGCATGGTAGCTTTCAGTAGGTGGAGTTCGCGCAAAGTGCTGTCAAGCCTTTTGCTGAAAAATAAACCTGTCCCATATGCGGCCAGTGGGGTTTTTATCAATGCTATACTTTGGCGCAGAACGTCCATTCTATCAAAGAAGAACAATACAGCGGGTTCCGACGATATCGAATAATTACCGGTTTTCCGGTGCGTGCCCTTGCGGCATTTGCGCCTGGTCGCGGTATTGTCCGAACGTCGTACTCGCTAAGATGAAGCAAGAGTCCGATGAGCCAACTTAAGATTTACAACACGCTGGCGCGTGACAAGCAGGAATTCGTACCGATCGTTGCCGGCAAAGTCGGCATGTATGTTTGCGGGATGACGATCTACGATTACTGTCACATCGGCCACGCGCGCATGATGATGGCGTTCGACGTGGTGTTCCGCTGGCTGACCGCGTCCGGCTACGACGTCGCCTACGTGCGCAACATCACCGACATCGACGACAAGATCATCAAGCGCGCCGTGGAAAACGGCGAGTCGATCTCGCAGCTGACATCGCGCTTCGAAAAATACATGGACGAAGACACGACGGCGCTGGGCATCCTGGCGCCGACCGTGGTGCCGCACGCGACCGCCTATGTGCCGCAGATGCTGGGCATCATTGAGCTGCTCGAGAAAAAAGGCCTGGCCTACAAGTCGGACGACGGCGACGTCAATTACGCGGTGCGCAATTTTCCCGGCTACGGCAAGCTGTCGGGCAAGTCGCTCGACGACCTGCGCGCCGGCGAGCGCGTCGACGTCAACACCGGCAAGCGCGACGCGCTCGACTTCGTGCTGTGGAAGGCGTCCAAGGAGTCCGAGCCCGACGAAGTGAAGTGGCCTTCGAAGTGGGGCAGCGGCCGCCCGGGCTGGCACATCGAGTGCTCGGCGATGTCGTGCGCCAACCTCGGCGAGCATTTCGATATCCACGGCGGCGGCGCCGACCTGCAGTTCCCGCACCACGAGAACGAGATCGCCCAGTCGGAAGGCGCGTTCGGCCAGCCGATGGTCAACTACTGGATGCACAACGGCTTCGTGCGCGTCGATAACGAGAAGATGTCCAAGTCGCTGGGCAATTTCTTCACGATCCGCGACGTGCTGAAAAAGTACGACGCCGAAGTGGTGCGCTTCTTCATCCTGCGCGCCCACTACCGCAGCCCGCTCAATTACTCGGATGCGCACCTGGACGACGCCAAGGGCGCGCTGAACCGCCTGTACACGGCGCTCGAAGGCATCGACGCCGGCGCCGCCGGCACGGTCGACTGGACCGAGCCGTACGCGGTGCGCTTCGCCGACGCGATGAACGACGACTTCAACACGCCGATCGCGGTAGCCGTGCTGTTCGAGATGGCCAATGAGCTCAATCGCACCAAGTCGCCGCAGCTGGCACGCCAGTACCGCGCGCTGGCCGATGTAATCGGTTTACTGGGCCGCAGCCCGCAGGAATACCTGCAGGGCGGCGCAGGCGAGGGCGATGCCGCCATCGAAGAGGCCATCGCGCGCCGGATCGAGGCCAAGAAGGCCCGCAACTTCGCCGAATCGGACAAGATCCGCGCCGAACTGCTGGCAACCGGGATCGTCCTCGAAGACAAGCCCGACGGCTCCACCAACTGGCGCCGGGCATGATGGCGCTGAACAAGGACGCTGTGGGCACCACCTCATTGGTCATCGAAGTCCCTTCCTACTGGGAAGAGGCGAAGATCGAACTGATGAAGCGCGACCGCATCATGAAAAAGCTGATCCCGCAGTTTGGCGACCTGCACCTGGTCGGCCATCCGGATCCGTTCACGACCTTGGCGCGCTCGGTGGTCGGCCAGCAGGTGACCAACAAGGCGGCCGACGCCGCCTGGGCCAAACTGATGATCGTTTGCCCGAAGATCACGCCGGCGCAGGTGCTCAAGGCCGGCGCCGCCGAGCTGTCCGCCTGCGGCCTGTCCAAGCGCAAGACCGAATACATCCTTGACCTGGCGGACCATTTCAAGGCCAAGCGGGTGCATGCGAACCAATGGGCGGAGATGGCCGACGAAGCCGTCATCGCCGAACTGGTGCAGATTCGCGGCATCACGCGCTGGACGGCCGAAATGTTCCTGATCTTTAACCTGCTGCGGCCGAACGTGCTGCCGCTCGACGATCCCGGCCTGATCGGCGGCATCAGCCACAACTATTTCTCCGGTGAACCAGTCTCGCGCAGCGATGCGCGCGAGGTGTCGGCCAACTGGGAGCCCTGGCGCACCGTCGCCACGTGGTATTTATGGCGTAGTCTCGATCCGGTTCCGGTAGAATAGCGCTTGTATCGGCCGCGCTGAGGATCCCGCGTGGTCAGCATAATAATTTCGGAGGACCAATGATTAAAACAACTTTCCTCAATTTTGAGCAGCCTATTGCCGAGCTCGATTCCAAAATTGAAGAGCTGCGCTTCGTGCAAGACGATTCGGCCGTCGACATCTCCGAAGAGATCGACCGCCTGGACAAGAAGAGCCAGCAGCTGACCAAGGACATCTACGCCAAGCTGACGCCATGGCAAGTGTCGCAGATCGCGCGCCACCCGCAGCGTCCGTACACGATGGACTACGTCAACGAAATCTTCACCGATTTCCACGAACTGCATGGCGACCGCTCGTATGCAGACGACTTGTCGATCGTCGGCGGCCTGGCCCGCTTCAACGGCCAGTCCTGCATGGTCATCGGCCACCAGAAGGGCCGCGACACCAAAGAGCGCGCGATGCGCAACTTCGGCATGCCGAAGCCGGAAGGTTACCGCAAGGCGATGCGCCTGATGAAACTGGCCGAGAAGTTCGGCCTGCCGATCTTCACCTTCGTCGACACCCCAGGCGCGTTCCCGGGCATCGACGCCGAAGAGCGCGGCCAGTCGGAAGCGATCGGCCACAACCTGTACGTGATGGCGGAACTCAAAGTGCCGCTGATCGCCACCATCATCGGCGAAGGCGGCTCCGGCGGCGCGCTGGCGATTGCCGTCGGCGACGCGGTGCTGATGCTGCAATACTCGACCTACTCGGTGATTTCGCCGGAAGGCTGCGCTTCGATCCTGTGGAAATCGGCCGAGCGCGCTTCCGACGCCGCCGACGCACTGGGCCTGACCGCGCACCGCCTGAAGGCGATGGGACTGATCGACAAGATCATCAACGAACCGCTGGGTGGCGCGCATCGCGATCCGAAGGCGATGGCCGTCATGCTCAAGCGCGCGCTGGCCGACTCGCTGCGCCAGTTCCAGGGCATGAAGACCAAGGACTTGCTGGAAGCGCGTCATCAGAAGCTGATGAGCTACGGTAAATTCAAAGAAACCACGCCGGCAGAAGAGTGAGCCGGCAGCAAGCCGGGAGTCTCCCGGACACGTTCGCGCGGGCGCTTGACGCCCTGCGCGGTTCGGCTGTCGTTCCCTCGCAGGCAGGAACCCCATCCACCGAGAAAGCTACTGGCGCTTCAGATGTCGTTCCCGCGAAGGCAGGAACCCATGCTGACTTTGCTCAGGCTCAGCATGGGTTCCAGCCTGCGCTGGAAGTCGCACCGCAGGAGCGACGGGCAATTGCAATTGCCCTCAGCGGCGGCCTGGATTCCTCCGCGCTGCTGCACCTCGCGCACGCCTACGCGCGCGAGCACGGCCTTGCGCTGTTCGCCTTCCATGTCCATCACGGCCTGAGCCCGAACGCAGACGCCTGGCTGGCGCATTGCCGCGATAGCTGCGCCGCGCTCTGCGTGACCTTCGACCAACGTCACGTCACGCTCGCCAAAGGCAAGACCGGCGTCGAAGCGGCTGCCCGCAAGCTGCGCTACGCCGCGCTCGGCGCCATGTGCGCGCAGCACGGCGTGCAGCTGATGCTCACCGCCCATCATCTGGATGACCAGGCCGAAACCGTGCTGCTGCAATTGCTGCGCGGCTCGGGCACCGCGGGCCTGTCCGGCATGGACGCGGCCAACAGCGCGCCCGAGCTGCTCGACAATCCCGATCTGGTGATGGCGCGGCCGTTACTGCCGGTGTCGCGCGAGGCGCTCGACGCGTACGTGAAAGCGTACGGCATCGCCCACATCGACGACGAATCGAACACCGACCCGCGCTACGCCCGCAACGCCTTGCGCCTGCAGGTGATGCCGGCGCTGGCGCAGGCTTTCCCCGGCTTCCAGGAACGCTTCGCGCGCAGCGCCGCGCACGCGCAGTCGGCCCAACGTATGCTGACCGAGCTGGCGGCGCAAGACCTGGCCGGCTGCCTGATCGACGACACCGTCGACGTCGCCAAGCTGCGTGCGATGAGCATCGACCGCGTGCAGAACCTGCTGCGCCACTGGTTCCATACGCGCGGCCTGCGCATGCCGTCGACCGCCCGGCTGGCCGAAATGGTGACCCAGCTGGTCGAGGCGCGGCCGGACGCGCAATTGCTCGTCACGCACCCCGACTGCCACATCCGGCGCCACCGCGACCGCCTGCACATCACCCCGAAGCTGAACGACCTCGCCGGCATGCGCGACCCCGACGACGAGGGCGTGATCGTGCGTCACGCGCAAGCGTTCCGCTGGCAGGGCGAAAGCGAGATCGCGTTTCCCGACTACGGCGGCACGCTGTATTTCGATGAGGCGGAGCAGGGCGTCGATCCGGCGTGGCTGCGCGCCCAGGCCTTGACGATCGACTTCCGCAAGGGCGGCGAAAAGCTCAAGCTGGCGGAAAACCGTCCGACGCGCAGCCTGAAATATCACTACCAGGCCTGCGACGTGCCGGCGTGGGAGCGTCCGCGGCTGCCGGTCGTCAGCGCCGGCAAGGATTTGCTGTTCGCCGCCGGCATCGGCATGGACTGCCATCATCTTGCGGCCGGCGCCGGCATCGCCTTCCGCTGGAAAAGCGACCTCTCCAGCTAACATTCGAAAACCGCATTACCATATACCAATAAGGTATAGGTTTTGGCTTGTTCTTTTACATCGCGGCATGTAGAGTAAAGCCCTCTTTTTTTATTCATCTCAGAGCGGAAACAGCGTCCATATGGCTTTAATTGTCCACAAATACGGCGGTACGTCGATGGGATCGACGGAGCGCATCAAGAATGTCGCGGCCCGGGTCGCCAAGTGGCACGACGCCGGCCACAAGATTGTCGTGGTGCCGTCGGCGATGTCCGGCGAAACCAACCGCCTGATCGGCCTCGCCAAGGAAATCATGGGCCAGCCCGATCCGCGCGAGCTGGACATGATCTGCTCGACCGGCGAACAGGTGTCGGTGGGCCTGCTGGCGATGGCGCTGCTGGCGATCGGCAAGGACGCGGTGTCGTACGCCGGCTGGCAGGTGGCGATCAAGACCGACTCCTCGTTCACCAAGGCGCGCATCCAGTCGATCGACGACGCCAAGGTGCGCGCCGACCTCGATTCGGGCAAGATCGTCATCATCACCGGCTTCCAGGGCGTGGACGACGACGGCAACATCTCGACCTTGGGCCGCGGCGGCTCGGACACCTCCGCCGTGGCGATCGCCGCCGCGATGAAGGCCGACGAATGCCTGATTTACACAGACGTTGACGGCGTGTACACGACCGATCCGCGCGTAGTGTCGGAAGCGCGCCGCCTGAAGACGGTGACGTTCGAAGAGATGCTGGAAATGGCCTCGCTGGGATCGAAAGTCCTGCAAAGCCGTTCGGTCGAATTCGCTGGCAATTACCGCGTGCCGACGCGCGTGCTGTCGTCGCTGACCGATCCCCTGATGCCGCTTGAAGAAGAAGCCAACTCGGGCACCCTGATTTCGTTTGAGGAAGATACAAATATGGAACAAGCCGTCATTTCCGGCATCGCGTTCAACCGCGATGAAGCCAAGATCACGATCCTGGGCGTGCCCGACAAGCCGGGCGTGGCGTACCACATCCTGGGACCGGTCGCCGATGCCAACATCGAAGTCGACATGATCATCCAGAACCAATCGGTGGACGGCAAGACCGACTTCACCTTCACCGTCTCGCGCGGCGAGTACCAGAAAGCCATGGGCGTGCTGGAAGGCGTGAAGAATGACATCGGCGCGGCCAGCGTGACGGGCGACGCCAAGGTGTCGAAGGTGTCGGTGGTGGGCGTGGGCATGCGCAGCCACGTCGGCGTGGCGTCGCAGATGTTCCGCACGCTGTCGGAAGAGGGCATCAACATCCTGATGATCTCGACCTCCGAGATCAAGATTTCGGTGCTGATCGACGAAAAATACATGGAGTTGGCGGTGCGCGCGCTGCACAAGGCCTTCGATCTGGAAAAAGAGTAACTTTTTTCGAAAAAGTGGGCCGGTTCCATTGACCAAACCCGGTCTCAACCGGTACCATTGCGGACTTCTGATCTGGTGAAGTTTGACTGGATGGGAAAGGAGACGTGGCCGAGTGGCCGAAGGCACATCCCTGCTAAGGATGCATACGGCTTATACCTGTATCGTGGGTTCGAATCCCACCGTCTCCGCCAAGTTGCAGAAAGAAAGCTCCCCCCGGGAGCTTTTTTTTCGCCTCTTCATAGGGAAAAATCAAAAAAGGTCGTTCGCCGGCGTCCTACACTGTTCGCCAGAATCCCACCATCGGTGGTGGGACGAAACATGGGACGGCGATCATGGCCCGCAGCATCAACAAACTCTCCGCCATATCGGTCAACAAGCTGAGCTCGCCCGGATACTACGGCGACGGCGGCGGCTTGCTGTTGCGCATTTCCAAGACCGGTTCGAAAAGCTGGGTGTTCCGATTCGCGCTCGATAAGAAGCGGCGCGAGATGGGATTGGGGGCGGTGCATACAATCAGCCTGGCAATGGCCCGAGAGAAAGCGCTACAGTGCCGCCGGTTGCTGACCGAAGGGCAAGATCCGATCGTTGCGCGCAAAGCATCCCGCACTAAGGAGTCTCTCAGCCTTGCCCGGACGAAAACGTTCGACCAGTGCGCCGCGGCCTATATCAAGTCCCATCGCGGCGCTTGGAAAAGCGAGAAGCACGCCGCGCAATGGGAAGCCACCATCGCAACTTACGCGTCACCAATCTTTGGCAGCACACCGGTCGGCGAAGTCGATACCGATCTTGTGGTTAGGGTACTGCAACCACTTTGGAACACCAAGACGGAAACCGCGACGCGACTGCGTGGAAGGATTGAGACCATTTTGGATTGGGCCACCGTCAGCAAATACCGCCACGGCGAAAACCCGGCCCGATGGCGAGGTCACCTTGATCACCTGCTTGCGCAACCTCGCAAGATATCTCCAGTCCAAAACCGGCCGGCGCTCCCTTGGCCTGAGCTTCCCGATTTCATGGCGCAATTGGTCAAGCGAGAAGGCGTGGCCGCACGCGCTACACAGTTCGCGATCCTTACAGCCTGCCGGTCTGGCGAAGTACGCGGCGCCGCCTGGTCCGAGATCGACCTTGAAGCGAAGCTGTGGACGATCCCCGCTGCACGCATGAAGGCAGGTAAGGAGCATCGCGTTCCTTTGTCTTCCGCTGCCATCACGGTACTTCGTGAATTGCCTCACGAAGGCGAGACAGTTTTTCCGGGCAAGGGCCGCAACGCACAACTATCGGACATGAGTTTGACCGGCGTGCTTCGGCGTATGGCGCGGGGAGATATCACGGTCCATGGATTTCGCTCGACTTTCAGAGACTGGTCCGCGGAGGCTGCAGGCAATTCGTTCCCTCGCGAGGTCTGCGAGCACGCGCTCGCGCATAGTCTCCCTGATCGAGTCGAGGCCGCATACCGCCGTGGCGATTTGCTTGATAAGCGGATCCTCCTGATGCAGGCCTGGGCAGATTTCTGCACGTCGAAAATCAGCCACGCCGTCGAGGTGGATTCCTAGTGTTGAAGACGGCAGAACGCATGCGAAGCGATAGTGCAATGGAGCGCGATGTCGCGGTCTTCGCCGCAGGCGAAGTTCGGCGGTAGGAGCCGGGCCGGTAGGCCTTGGCCGCTTGCGGCCAACTCCGTGGCCCGACGAAAGCATCGCGCGCGTGTTAGCGTTTGCTGGTGCTGTTCTTGGCGTTGGGGTGACTGTTTGAGCGCGGGCCCTTTAAATTTTAAAGAAAAACGGTGAGTCGCCACTAATGCAGGATAGGCTGGCGCCGGTCAACGTGCTCCATGCGCGTTTTACCATGATTGACGCATCGTTCACCGCGCCCATCTCAAGACCATCATGAACTCAACCCAGCGCCCCAACCGCATCAACATCGATCTACAGAACTATAAGCAGGCGTGGCTGGATTATTGCAAGGCGCACCGCGTCACACCCAGCGCGGCGTTTCGTCAAATCGTTGCTAAGCTCACGCGCGGAGGCATAACGGCGGAGCAACCAGTGGCCCAGGACTTGGTTTCGAAGAAAGTGCGCGTTGAGCTGCGACTCACGAAAGGGGAGGTCGCGACAGCGAGTGAGATAGCTCATCGTGAGGGCTTTTCGTTGACTCGATGGATCGTCGCCTTGATCAACGCCCGGCTTTCCGGTAACCCGCAACTGGGACAGCGGGAATTTGAGATGCTTGCGCGTTCTAATCTGCAAATGCTCGCGATCGGACGCAACTTGAATCAGCTGGCGCGCGCGGCGAACGCTGGCGTGTCAATCACCAGAGCTGGTGGTGCTGACATCATCGAAGCACTTCGCACTGCCGTGTTGCGACATGCCGAATATGTTGCGGCCGTAATCACAAGGAACTCCGCGCGGTGGCGTGCGATTTGAAGCGCGGCGGAAGTTATCGTGGGTCGGCATTATGTCGCGCATCTGTAGTTTGTTTACGACTCAGCGAGGCCCAACTCGATATTAAAGTTTGACGACGCACTCGCCTTTTCTTCGTACGCTGCATCGATTTCACAAGCGCAGATACAGCCACGCGACGCTCCAGATTTCGACGCCCACGTCTAGCAGGTCGGTGGGCCAGGAATGATCGTCACTCGATCATTTGGCTTGCGCTTTCGGCGCCGGGTCAATGGAAGCCCACTATGCAGGACGTGTCCACCGCAGCGCTGGCTCTAGCGCTGCTCAAAGCGGTACCGAACGGAGCCGCTTCGCACGACACGAAACTGGTCGCGCGTTTTGGTGCCGGCCGGGTTCGGCAGGGTCATCACCATCCAGCGGGTCGGGTCGAACACGAATGGCACGTACAGGATGCGATACCTGCGCTTTCTGTCCTCTCTTGCACTGCCGGCGACTTCAAGTTCTCGGGCCGTTAGTTCGAACTCGCCGCCTGCATCAAGCGCCGACTTGACCTCGTAGAGATATTCGTGGCGGGCGGTCACGACCCTAAAGTCGTAGCCCAATGAGTCGTCGCCTGCAGGGCCGGTACAGAACTTTTCGCGGTTTGAGGACACCCAGCACTCGTCCGACATCTCCTTCGGATGGCGGCGGAAGAGCAGCTTCCACACCAGCCACTCGCTCGCCATGCCCATCGCCGTCCGGGTTGCGTCGGACGGTTGGTTTCGCCAGTTTCCGCCCTTGCCCCCACCGCCACCGCTGGATCCCAACCGCGGTTTGCCTGCTTCCTGCTGCTGAAGCAGACGAGCGACGCGACTGTGGGTGAACCACTCGTCGCTTTGGGCGATAGCCGCGTCCGCGAGGTTCTCGAACTCCAGGATGAACTTAGGGCTCCCGGTGTCCAGCGAGCGTCCGGCAAAAAGGATGCTGCGGCGCGTCACCTCGACCTTCAGCCTGAGTTCGCGAGCCTCTTGCTCCTCGTGTTTCAAGTCCTCCGCCGTTAGGTCAAGGTCATCCAGGGCTTCGGTGGTTGGCATGTTCGCCGGCCACCAGCCGGCGCGCCGCAGTAGTGCCGGCAAGGCGCCCGGCGCAATCCCTTCGAAGTCCAACAGGCCCGCTTGGTCCAATTCGCGCACGAGCTGTTGGGCATCGGCCGCGTCGGTCGGTGGCTGGGTGCCGTTCTTCCGGCACCAAGCGCGTACGAGATTCGTTAGGTCCGCGTGCCGCGACGTCACGTGCTTTCGGTTGGCCGCGGTAACGACTTCCAAGGCCTCGAGTTTGACGGCGGGGTCGTCGATCCCGAGCCTTGCCTCCACCGCTAAATCCGCGTGGGCGACAACACGGGCTTGATCGAGCTGCTCCAGTTGCAGCAGCCACTGCGGATCAAACTTGATAAATTCAAGCGTTCGAAAGATCACGTAGTCGTCGAGCGGCGCATTGGCCTGCCAAACAGGCAGAAAGGCTCGCCTCAGTCGAGCACGTATCAAGGGGGCCGACTCGGCGAGGTATACGCTGAAGAGGCGGCGGAAGTCTGCCTCGTCGTTCATCGGCGGGTAGCCGAGCTCGGCGAGCGTGCGGCCGAAGGCGGAGAAGTCGAGGTCAAGCCGCGCACAGATCGCCCTCTGGTCTTCAGTCTCGGCGACGACCTCGAGCAACCGCTCGACCAACTCCGCTTGAAGTTCATCCACTAGCCAGGCGCGCAGCTGGAGGGCGGGGCCTAACTGGGCATGCCTCTCCCGAAGGCGCTCCGCCGCCTCGATGTCCTTGAAGAAGGCCACCGCCGGCAATACCGCATCAACGCGGCGCTGCACACCCCCCTTCGTCGCGGCGAAGTGCTCACGCACGACGCTGACGTCTCTGCCAATGGCCCTGGCCAGCATGTCCTCGGACGGCCCCGTTGCCCCGCCGACGTAACCGTCGCGCTGCAACCTGCCCAACAGCAGTTCGAGCGTGTTTCTCCGTGACCCGAGCAGCTTCGTGAGCGCCTGCGACGCTTCGAGCAGTAGCGGTAGGTCGATGAGACCGTCAGTCCTCACGAGCAGCGTCGGAATGCGGGCATGTTGTACGGCGTGGACTCGCTCCTTGCCGCGCACCTGTATCTCGCGTCCCGAAATGGTGAGGGCGAATTCGTCGCAGCGTCTGACGCGTATCGCGCGAAGCCGGCGGTCGAGCTCGTCCGTGGGCAGCGTTCGAGTTTCCAGAGGATCGCCAAGGTGCTCGTGCGCCAGGACGGCGACATCGCTGAGCCATGAAAGCTCCCCGGCCACCAGCGGGGGGGCGTCGTGCGACCCCTCGAACGGAGCGCCGTCGACGACTAGCTGCACTTCGCCGGAGTCCGTTAGCCGCGGAGAAAAGCGGCCGGTCGCCTCGAGCAGTTCGCAGATCATAGGGGCATCGGTCTCCCCCACGTCGAGCACTGCTTCCCCTGCGTCGTTCAGGGCGCGGGCGGCGAAGGCCTGAGGCTCGTTTGTTACGTAGATGACTGGCGGGTCCTGCTCGCGCCCATGCAGAAGTTCGAGACTTCCCGCCCGCTCCACTACCAGTTGAAGCGATGCAGGCAGCGCACTGCGAAGCGCTACGACGTCGGTCCACGCGCGGCGGATTTGGTCGCGCAGGTCGCGCCTTTCGGCGGCCGAAAGATCTGGGAGCACCTCAGCGAGCGACGCTAACCGGCAGGGCGCACTAGCCGGGGCAGACCAGTCGCGAAGACCGATCTTAGGGCCGAAGATGATCTGGGGAAGTTCCTCGCGGGTGCCGGGTTCGGACTTAAACCGAGCTACGAAGCGCGGAGGATGCTGGCGTGCCATAGTCGTGGACCAGCTGTCGCAAGGCTGCGCGAAGATGACTTCGTCGGAGCGAGCGCTCGCCGGCCACCGGCCATGTCGTAGGAATACGTACAAGGGCGTCGGAAGAGTGACGGACTCGTGCCCGTGCCACGACCGAATATGAAACTCGAAGTGCCTTTGCCCGTGGGCTTTCAGATATGCGACCAGCAGGTTCGAAAGCGCCTCCTTTGCGGAGTTCGGAAGGCAATCATGCTCGAGCTGGCCCGGCACTCTCCACGCCTCTTCGTGCATGCTGTATTCGGTCTGAGGGTAGTGTAGCTTGTGCGTCGAGCCGTACTTAGTCCAAGTCTTGTCGAACCCTAGATTAGGGTTGCCAGTGTGCAGTAACGGGGTCCAGTAGCCGTTCGGCGTGCCCGCACGACGCAGGTCGGCCGCTATGGGTTCTAGTCCGTCTGCGACTCTGAGAATCTGCAAGAACCGGGTCCAGTCCTCGCGCTTATCTTCCGCGCGCGTGCGCGGCCATTGTGAGAAGGCGATTAGGAGACGGTTGCGCTGCGTCTTGCAGTCCTTGGAAACAGGTGCGGCTTCGTCGAAATACTGCTCGAGCGTTCGTCCGAGGGCGCTCCAAGACGAGGACATGAAGGCATCTTCGGCGCGGATCCACCCGCCCAAGCAAGGCACACACAGATCGGCCTGACGCAGCGCGGTCTCCACTGACTTGTCTCCTGTGGCGATCCACACGCGAAAGGCCCACGTCAGGGCTTCCTGTCGCTGGTGGTCCGTTGCAAACTCCAGCGCCCCCTTAAGGGCCCCCAGCGCTTCGACGGGGTCGTAGTGTCGAAGGAGGCCTGCCTTCTCGAATTTGTTGATGATGTCTTGGGCGACTTCGACATGCGGGTTCAGGAACCGAAATTTGCGCGCAATGGCTGAAGGGGGATTGGGAGGCCCCTGGGTGCGCTTGCCGCGCGTGCCAATCAAACGCGCAAACACGGGGGGGGCGTCGTCCAGTCCGTCCGCAGTTGCGACGAGAAGCTTGTTGTTCTCCCCAAGAAGAACCTTCTTGCCCGCCAACGCGGCCAGGTCGAGCTTCGCCGCGACGAAGATCGAGAGCACGTCATGGTAGAAGTCGCGCCAGGCGGATGCGACGGCCTTTTTCTTCTTCGACGAGAGATACTCCGCCGTCGCCTCGACCCACTCACACAGCAGTTCCTCGTGCAGATCGAGCGGCAAGAGCAGGACGGACGCGAGCGCCCTGATCCGGAAAAGCTGAGCGTCGGACACGCTGGTAAGGATGTGGGCATTGGCGATCGACTCGAGCCGTGACGGTGTCATCTGCCTGGTCCGGACGTCCGGCCATGCGTAGAGCTGCCTTAGCGGCGCCCATTTGACACTTGCGCTAGAAGTAGCAGGCCAAATCGCGGCGTCTGTGATTGGCCGTCCAAGCGCCTTAAACGCTTCGATGATCGTCATCGTCCTTGCCCCCCCCCAAGCGGCCATGTCGACAACTGCGCTAGGTGGTATGGCCAAACCCTCGTCGACGATCGCTAAGCAGGCCTTCGCCGCGGTGTCGGCCGCAACTTCGATTAGCAACTTGTTCAGCGGTAGCTCGGGTTTGATGGTACGCCGGTCGATGTCCGCAAAAAACGGCGCGTCGATGTGGCCGGCCATCGGCGAAATTGCGTGGTCGTCCATCGGAAGAAAATTGTATAGGCGCGGCTCGACTGCCTTATCGAGGCACACGGCGATCGAAACGACAGCGTCGCCTTTCCAGTTGAGCCAGCGCTTAAGTGGTGGCGCCGCCGGAATGCTCTTCGCGACCGCCATGAGCACGGCCTCCTTATTTATCGTCTGTCTGACAAGGAGAAACGCGCTCCCGTCGCTCAGCGTGACGCGTTGCATTCGAATACTCGACGACGCGTCCCGCAAGAGTGGTTCGACTGCGCGGGACAGCGTCGTCTTTTTGACCTCGACCCCTGCTCGAACGACCGAGACCTCCAGCGACGCGAGACGATCGAGAAAGAGCTGGACTGGCGCGGCCGCGCTGGTCAGCGCTGCCACCTGCTTCTCTGCGAGTTCGACCTCGCGCGACGAAGCCAATGGCAGGCAGACAACCGTCGAGTATCCAAGCAAGGCGAGGCGGCGCACTTCGTCCGACTGCTCAAAAACGGCGACGGGGACGAGGTAACGTGGAATGTCGGCGGCGACCTTAGCAGCCACCTCAGGAGAAGCACCAATCTCTTCCAAGAGCTCCCCAATCTCTCCGGTCGATGCGAACCGGAAGCAGTAGCCGTTGAAGTTGGGAGACGGTATTTGACCGCCAGCGGAAAAGATATGGACGTCGTTAGTGAGCGCCTCGACACTTCGAAAGCCAAGGCCCTTGTTTCCGATCCCTTCGCCTATTTCCTTATCGCTCGTTCCGATGTTGCGGATCGCCTCAAAGTTCGAGTGTGTGAAGGGGCGCCCCTTGTTGGCAACGAGCAGTATGCCCGTTTCGTCCTTAGAGACTACCAAGCGGATGGCAACATCGCCCGGCTCGCCGGCGGCGTGCGCGTCGTGCGCGTTCTGCAGTAGCTCGAAAAGAACGCGATCGCCGTACTGCGTTCCGATGATCTCATTCAGGCTCCTCAGGCTTTCGTACACCTTAAGGCTGCGCCGCTGCCCGTCTAAAGCGTGCTCAAGCTGCGAGCGCGTGACGCTATCAATGAGCGCCGCGGCCGCCGTGAACTGCGTCGCAGATGTAAGCATCACATTCTCGGCGTAGCCGTCGTCAATTTGTATCACCGCTTCCTCCATACCTGGCCTCATCGTTTGAACTCGCGGATCAATCGTTAGCGCTTCGCAGCTAGTTTTGCAAGCAGGTAGCTCGCCACAGCGCCCATGATCTCGATCGCGGCCTTGGCCTCGTCGGCCGTCACCGAAGGTAGAAAAGGACGCCCGTGTCCGGTTCCTTGCTTATTGCGCAAGCGGTTGACGGCGATGGCGGAAGTAAACATGCCTCGCTCCATGCCTTTTATTGGCGACTCCCCTTGTTGTTCAGGGATCTCCGGAACCGCCAAGTTCAAGGCCATAAAAGCCATGCCGAGCAACGGATGAAAATGCGCGCCGGCAGGATAGCTTCCGTTAATGGTTTGCAGCACATGCGCCGCAGTCGCCTCCAACAGATCTTTGCCTGTACCCGTTAACAGCGCTGCATCTTGCGAGCCTTTTTGCGCCCGTTCGGCATATGCCCGCAAGGCGGCCGTGAGCTCCGCGCCTCGAAGCGAATCGAGCACTTTCGGGCAGATCGTTCCGTCAACGGATAGCACATAACCTTCCGCGTCGAAAGCGGCTTGTGCGTTCGCGATGGCTTCGGCTCCGACAAAGTTGGGGGAGCTGTCTCGAAAACCGCCACATGCTTTCACCTTCGACAAGATCGAGGCAATCAATGTGGGTCCGCCGGACAGATTTTTTTCGAGCGCCTCATGCAAGATCGCGCGAAGCCTCTTGGCTTTCCCGACAGTTTGCCCTTGACCTTTGGGGTCGAATGCCGCAAGGCCGGCCTGATTGACGTAGAAATCGATATCCGAGTGGGTGGGGTCACGGTATTGGCCGTTCGACTTTGAGTCGTCGATGAGCTGAGCCACGGCCGCGACGATCGTGTCATTGATGGGAAGCGCCATGGCCGTCTCCGTCTTTTTCGTCTACAACTTCGCTATCCAAAGCGCCGGCGTGGTTAACGATATAGCTCGCCCGTTCATACAGTTCGTCGAACGTTATGATTTCAGGCCAGGCCGTGTTGCGGCGGTAGAGCTCGAATGACCTGTACTGCTCCTCGTTTACGCCGTTCGCACCCATGAATTCGTCTAAGCTGCCGATTACCAAGAAAGATCTCGGTTGTACATTGAACGCCGCCTCGCCAGTGGGTGCCCCGAACTTGTCGTATCCCGAATATTTCTCGCCGATGTTTTTGACTGCGGCGTGAACCGTCCCTTGAGCTTGGGCGACGGCTCCGACCAGTTCAGGCGAGGGCGCCCAGCATCCGGCGCGGTACGGAGCCTTCGTCGACGCGAGGAGCTTGGTTGTGTGAATCTTGATCTCGACGAAGCAGAGGCTTGAAATTAAACCGCGGGTCTTCATCAAGGCGTCGGCTCGCTTGCCATGGGACACGATCGAATGCCCCTGCACGGCGGATTCCAGTTTTTGGTCATCCAGCGATGAAAGAAATAAGTAACCCAATCCATAGCCGAAGATCCAGGTGTTCTTTTCGAAGAATTTTTGCCAGAGGCCCTCGTCAGTGCAACCTTTGCGGGTTTTCAGGTTCGAAAAGTAATCTGACTCTTTTAAAAGGCGCTCGAACGTCTCAAGTTGCTTGCGTCGATAAGCGACCGCGACAAGGTCTTTTTTCGTCACCTGTGTGCGCACAGCCTCAGCCAAGGCCTCTGGATACTCGGCGAGGATCTGAACGGCCTGGCGTTCGGACAAGATAAAGCGACGCAACTCTTCGTCTTCGATGTTGACAGGGTGGTCGTGCTTGAAAATATGCTCTTGGATGTGTTTCGCAAATTCCAAAAATGTCGCGATCTCGCGTCCAACGAGGGAAAACCCGTTCTTGTGGGCAGACCCGGTCGCCGCCGTGTAGGCTTGCAGACTCAACACTTTGACGTCGCGGTTGTCCTCAAAAAACTTCGCCGTGACGACGCGCTTCTGGCCTTCTTTGTGCCTAACGACCAGCTCCCCTTTCACCGTGGCGAATTCCGGTTCAGTCGTGGCGGCGAAAGTCTTCGTGGCGATGCGAATCCTTCGCCCGCCGCCATCCAAATCTGGAAGGCTGGGGCTTATATAGGTCTTGTCCGGCCTCTTATTGAAGTCGTAATCACCCTCGTCCATAAGGTCTCCACACGCGTGCGTAAAACGGCGAAATCGAAAAAACTTTAATATATATTAGTTAATTATATGTTTTTAATCTGCTCATGAGTTGCTGCTCCTAAATTTGTTGTTCCGCACTGGACTTCAAGCGTTCCTTGCAGACCTTGGCAAACCATGTCGGCCTCGTAGGGGTATGCGGGAGTGGCAGTCAACTAACCAGGGATTTCACTCTATCCGCGACCTGTCCTGCACTTGGCAAGATTTTGTCTTCAACGTCGAGCTGCATGGCTTACAGTGCGTGTCTGATGAATGGACCCTCACCGCTGGTGTTGACTGTGAGCCGGTCCAGCTGTAGCGTCCGCTCCAAGGCGTTTGAATCCGAAAAGACGTCCTAAGCGGTCGCGGTTGCGACCGTCTGCCTTGGGCAGTCGATAGCAGACGCTCAGTGATAGACTGGTTTCGGCCAATGGCAGGCGTTCGCTTTCGAAGAGCGAGCTTTTGAGCGGATCGATCCAGCATCAGTTAACTGGAAATCGGCCTCCGGTGCTTATTCCTGCCTAAACTGTTTGGGCCTCGGGTCTGCAAACTCGATCTTTCCAGTGTCAGGATTGTAGGCAACGGTAATTGGATTGAAGCCAGGACGTCCTGGAGGTTTTGCGCCAACTTCTTCAAGCACGGATTCTCCCTCATCATAGCATCGCATGACAAAATCCAGGAAAGCACCGGTGGTGGCGGAATAGTTCACGCTATCCGATTTTTTAGGCATTAACAGCTTAATGCGGCTCCCATCCCGCATCTCGACGTAGACCGAAAAGGCCATCGAGAAGGGATCGTCTTTTTCGACCTTGCCAGCCGTGCTCATCAAGATCGGCTCGACCCTCGGAATCTCCATCGTTTTCTTAGTGAGCTCAGCTAATTTACTCTTCAAGATTTGGTAATGCTCCTTACCAATCTCCTTCAAAAAGCCGTCAAAGTACGACTTTCCAATGTACACAAAAGCGGCAGTAAACATCATCCAGGCAACCCCAGCTAAAGGCCCCAGCGGTTGTCGCTCCTCCAGATGTACGGACAAGTGATCGTTCCGCAGTGTTTCTGAGAACTCTTCAAATGCATCTGCAGGAAAGCCAGTCTCGTAAACGATAGCCAAAGACGGTCGCATTTAATCTCCAAATTTAGCGGGATAAGCTCTAATTTTAATAGTATTGAGAGGGGAGGCCCATTTTACGGGCAGTCGTTCAGTCGCAACGACTGCTGTTGTATAGTGGCGTGACTCTTCTACCTGCTGGAGTACCGTAATGGCTGACCCAAAATTCGACGAGATGATGGCCCGTTACATCTCGGATCTGGAAAACGAGTCCCGCAAAAGGCTGGCCGAAGCAGCTGATCTGATGGCGAAGTTTACGGATATCGCTGCATCGAAGGGGGTTATCCTCAACGCCGACTCATTCGAATACATCCAAACAACTGGCATCGTCGCCAAGGCACAGGGCATCGCAAAGACGCTGTTGGGACCAATAAGGGCCGAGCGCGACGGACTGCTGCCATTCGACGAGATTGCGAGCCGATTTTCTCCTGGCCCTGCCGAAGGATTCTTTACCGGTCCCGACTTTATCTTGATGGCCCACCCCTGTTACCGGCGTCGAATGCATCCAATCAACAACTGGGCTCCGCGGTTTATAGACCTGTTCTGGCAGCTCCGAGAGCCCAGCATCGAGCGATACATTGCCCTCGACGAGGACCGGGTCCGAATCGACGTCGACGGGCTTGGCTATTTCGAGGCAGACACTTGGTATGGCGCTCCCTTCGACGAAGACATACGAAATATCAAAAACGGGATCGTCAAGCTGCGCCCGCCTCTGGACCTCGAACTGGGGCATGTCTCTTTCTTCTTCGCCGACGCGTACTGTCTAGACATTAAGTGGAGTGAGTTGGATAGTATCAAGTCGTTTCAGGCCTTAGAAATGAAGACGGAGGACATTAGGATTGAGATTGGGGGGGAACAGTACTTCCCCGCGCGCTATCTGCATGCCGAGTTCGATCTCGTTCGCAACTGTTTCCGACACTTCGACGGTGCGATCCAGCTTTTCACAGAAGAAGAATATTTTCAAAGACGGGATGCCGACTTCAATATGACGATGAAGAACCATGCACACATCAAGGCTAGATCGAGCAAGGTCTTCAAGATCAATGGTCCGTTGAAAACGCAAGACTGGGTTGAGTTGTGCTGCCACTTCTATACTGCTAATCCGCTAACCTTCGAATACTTCAGCGGTGGGTATCCGAAGCACGTAACTGACGTCCTCGAAAAGATCAGGGCTCACGCGTCATGATGATCTGACATACCCAACATCGCTGGTGGGTATGTTTGTGAAAATAGGGCCGGTATGGGCCGTCAGGAGCTAACGGGGCACGCGCGAGTCCATCAAAAACAGTAGGCCACTTCCGCAGGCAACTGGCGGCGAGCTGAACGCAAGTAATGATTTGCATTTCACTTGTTTCAATGGCAGAATCTTGTTGGGCGTGACTCGCCTGGGCTCCAAGCCCAAGTTTTGAGCGGCTTAAACTGGTTCGAATTTATCGCTTGCTTCCGTGTCGCATGATTCTCAACGCAGAAGACGCTAAACGCTCAACGTTTCCCGCGCATTGAGAGACAATCATGGACCAGTTTTCCCGCTGAAGTGGCATTGCGCACTCCCTCCTTTCTACGCATACACCGAAAATCAAGCTAGGCCAGGTGCATCAGCTATTAGCTGCGTGTTTAGGCCATCGAACCTATGCGTCACTCCGCGTTTCGGATCTTGAGATTCTGAATCAGCAGCCGAGCTACGTTCTCTTCGACGCAGGCGCAGGGCTCGCGCGAGCGACAGCCCTCGGGCTTCCCCTGACGGAGACGCAGTGGAGAGAAGTCACCCCGGCACTTAGTCCGAGTGGTATCACACCATTCTGGCTGACGGTCTTGTCGGGCATGGATAGTGCCGCTCGATTAACGTTCGAAGATTCCTTTGATTCCAGGGTTCATGAATCAAACGCGAAATCGGTTTTCCGAATGGCCACCGGGCTACGTCGAGCCACTGTCATTCCAAGGAAGATGAAGTGCCGGATTTCCTGCTATTTGACGTCCATGGTGAAGTCCGCGCTTACAAAGAGGAAACGTCGCTAGCGGTGCACGTTATCGCGGTCGTGGAGTTCCCGAAAGTGGGGCGACGAATGTATGGAGATGGCACTCTCGTGTCTGTTGAACGTCTTGGGAACCCGCGAACCCGTGACTGGGATGAGGACGAATACGATGGTGAGGTCTACTGGATGTCAGAAGAATAGAGACGCTTTAACGCAATCGGCGATGACTCCGACACGAAAACTCCCCACGTCCCTAAACTCTGGCGCCGCTTCACCATCGCAGTCGCCTTTTCCTGGTGAGCCGACTCTTTCGGACGCCGGCGATTCTTCGAAAAGGGGCGATTGCCGACCGTTAGTAAGGGCCGCTTCCGCTGCGAAGCGGTCCTTTGGCCGAGGTTCCTAGTTCGAAAATGGGGATATTGGGCAAACATGGGGCAGGGCGTGGGACAGAGCAGTTTAGGCGTCTATTTTCATAGGAGAGCTCTGCAGTCACCGTCTCCGCCAGATTAACGTTCGCTGATGTACCGCAACGTCCTGAAACCCCCGTCTCTCATAGTGAGAACGGGGGTTTTTTGTTCTCCGGCGTGCTCCTTGGTGCGCATAGAAGATCCGACGATTTTGCGGGTATGCTCCGGAAGGGACTTGCAACTTATACCCTCAAAACCCCCGCCGTACGCCTTTGCCCCTTGCATCGTCCCGCTTCCTTGGCAGGAGGAGATATGCCAAAGCTAGCAAAACCGCTGAGCGGCACGCAGATCAGTCGCGCGTGAAGGCGCGAAACCGCTCAAGTTATACGGAAGACAGGGCTTGTACCTGGAAATCCTTCCGGCTGGATCCTGGTTCTGGCGCTATCGCTACCGGCAGCCCTACGGCAAGGAAACTTCGATCGCGTTCGGCTCGTACCCTGAACTCTTCATGCGGACGCAAGGCGCAAATGCAGGGAGGCGCGCCGCCTAGTGATGGACGGAAGCGATCCTGTTCAGTTCTGCAACCAAGTGCGACGGCAAAGCGCGGAGGCCTCGGGAAATACGTTTCGGCAAGTCGCCACGGAATGGCATGACCTCAAGGCCAATTCCTGGTCGACTGCCGATGCTGACGTTTGTCCGAACCAGCGAACTGATTGAAACGCCATGTGAAAAGATGGCTGCGCAACTTTAGGAATTCGGCGCCGCCCTGTGTGCGGGTTTCGATGGGATGGTAAAGGAAGGGCGGGGCTACTAGTTGGGGTCGTGGCTCACTAGGAGCTAAGTACCGAGGACCCAACGGCGAAACTTGGCCGGGGCGCGGACGCCAACCCCGCTGGCCAGGCGAGAACCATGAAAAATTTCTTATAAAAGACTAATTTCGACAGGTGGTCCGGGAAACGCGGCGATAGCCGAACGTCTCGAACCGGTCAGTTGCTGTCGATCGTGACAGTCTGTGAGTGTTCCGAACGGCACCGCAGGCTAGCGGTTGGTAGCGTCAAATCCAGTCGGAAGTGACCCAATTATTTGAATAAGTTCGGCGGGATTGACCGGTTTCGTCAGGTGGTGGGCGAACCCAGCTTCTAGCGAGGAGGCACGATCTTCCGGCCGACCGTATCCGGTTAAGGCGACGTACGTGCTTTCGCGCGTAGCGGTTAAAGCTCGCAGGCGGCGCGCAAGCTCATACCCGTCCATGTCAGGGAGCCCGATATCGAGAAGCATTAATTGCGGGGCTTCGACAGCTGCCATTGCTAACGCGGAATCGCCGCGTAGCGCGATGCGTACCCGGTGCCCATGGGCTTCGAGGAACAGCGATAACATTTGCGCCGCATCTTCGTTGTCGTCGACGACCATAATGCTCAATGGGTCCCCATTGACATCACCCGGAAGTGATTCGTTGTTCGCCGGATCCTGTTGTCGCCGTGCGCGTGGCAGCGTGACCTCAAATTCACTGCCCATCCCGCGGCCTGCGCTACGCCCTTGCACGGCACCGCCGTGGCGCTCGACCAAGCTGCGCACCAGCGCCAAGCCAAGGCCCAGGCCGCCCTGGCTGCGGTCGGACGAGCGCTCTCCTTGCGTGAACAAGCCAAATACGTGAGGAAGCAAGCTCGAATCGATGCCATTACCATTATCCCGCACCGTCAACACGACTGCTTCCTCATGTAGATCCAGAGTCACGACGATCTCGCCGCCGGGAGAAGTATATTTCGCGGAATTATTTAGCAGATTGGCGACAATTTGTACCAGGCGCGTTTCATCGCCGTAGACTGCTGCGTCGCAATTGGGCAGCTTTAGCGTGAGTCCATGCTTTCGCGCGTCGATCAAGGGACGCGCCTGTTCCAACGCATCATTCACAATGGCGCGCATGTCGTGCAGATCTTGTGACAGAACGACCAAGCCACCGGTAACGCGCGAGACGTCAAGCAGGTCATCGAGCAAGCATGTCATGTGTGAAACGTGCCGGTCGATAATCTCGCAGGTCTGCTGCAGGCGAGCCGGACTTACCGCGCCGATTTTCAGCATCTGGGCCGCCATACCGATGGGCGCAAGTGGATTGCGCAGCTCGTGTGCCAGCATGGCGAGAAATTCGTCCTTGCGCCGGTCGGCTTCCCGCAACTTGCTCTCTGCGATGCTGCGAAATGCAAGCTCGCGTTCGACCCGCTGATAGGCTTCTTGCAGTTCGCGCCGATTGACATCGAGCGCCTTGTTAAGCGCGCCGGCTAGTCGGCTGCTTTCGCGCGCCGCCTCGGCGTGACCATCCGCTGCCAAGACTGATCTTTCTACCGCAAGCTTTGCGCCTAGCGCGGGCAGCAAGGCACGAACCTGACTCAATTCCGCAGGTTCGGCGGCCTCGCCGAGAAATACTATGGCCGCAAGCGCCTGCGCGTCGGTCAAGCCAAACGCATTCGTTTGCGCTCCGTTTTCATCCTGCATGATTCCCCGGGACGTCCCATACAGCGCGCAGTCGCTCAGGAAAGAATTCCATGGAGCGCCTCGGGGCAAGGTCTGGGGCAAGCCTTGCGCGGGCAGGAACAGACCGATTTCATTGTCCTTACCAAATAGCATAATCCGGGCGACCCCAAAGTACGCTGCTAACCTCGCTGCGCCTTCAACACGAGTCTCCGGAGATTGCAACTGCGTGAAAATGGCCACCAGCTCATATGAAATCATCGGGCGCTATTCGGGGATGGCGCAAACGATTGCGGTGCAGTTGTGAAATCCTGAAAACTGGCCTTCGGCACGTGCGATTTGACCGTACGTATTGCAACCTGCGAAATTGTCGGAACCCAAGGCGTCAGCCACGGCTTTCAGCTCCTCGCCAAAAGCGCGGCCCAGACGCAGCCGGGTGGCGGCGCAATCGAACAATAGCGAGCCGGCGTGGCGCCCGCCGTGCAAGCCGTCCAACGCCGCGCGTGACGCCTGGCTGGCCGCTTCGCGCGCCGAGCGCGCGCTGGCAACCATCATGCGCACCGTCGCACCAACAGGCACGGCGGCGGCGCACATTACCGCACCATTCTCATTGAGCGACAGCGGCACTCGCAGCTTGAAGCCGTCGCCCGTATCGATCCCGATCACGTTATGCAGGAAGAACGGCAGCGGGTCTTCTGGATCGAATACTTGGCCTGTTTGCTCGGCGTGCGCGGCAAACACGTCGCTGGCGGCCATGGCGTTCAGGCTAATGATCTGATTGCCGTTCGCTTCGGTCACCCGCAGCGGGGCGCCAGCTGGCTCCCAGCCGTGGCGCACCCCCAGGCCCATCGGGCGCTTCGACAACATTTCGAGCACCACGACGGCGTCGTCGTACGCCGCGGTGCCCATGAAAACGTGCGTTTTCTGGAAACGGGCGTCGTCCGCCGCGCCGCCACCGAAGAGCTGATAGGTTCCGCCCGTGCGCACCGTCAGCTCGTGAATCATTTCGTCGGTATAGCCTGCCAGCGCATCGGTCAGTACGAGCGCGCAGCGGTACGGAAAATCTCTGTGTACGGACCCGGTGAAAACTGGCATGATCTGGTCCACCGCGGCCGCAGGAGCGCCACGAAGACCAGTCCCAAGCACAGCGTTGAACAGGATATCTTCGCTACGGATTGCCATCAAGGAAACCGATGCGTTGTTGTCTTTGCAGCCCGAAAATTCCCCGGCAGAGGAACAGCCGACCAAGATCTTCGGGCTACAGCCTTGCTCGATCGCCTCCAGCAGAGTAACGTAATCGAATTCAGGCGAAGCGAACAGAATGAGGACATCTGGGCTATTGCCGCCGAGTTTAGTCAGAACTTCGCCCGCAAGAAACTTAGCGGCTTCGGATTCGCTACTCAGCGTAGTGTGGCTCACTACCACCTGGTTGATTGACATAAAGGCGCCTATGGTAGGGGGCGAGAACTGTTGGCCCTGAACCATAGATGATCATGGACAAATGCGCAAGTCGTTTCCGTGCGGCAATGGTTGGATATCTAATAATCTTTCACCGCGCACCTTGACAGTCCGCTGCGCGGCGGACACCGAACGATCAACGGCTGGGGACAAATGCGAACGGTTCAGCATTTGTCTGCCAAGCTACATGTCGCGTTCAGCGCGTCGCGGCCGTGCCTATTCCCGAAATTTAATCGGGCGTGACTCGTAGAACTTGTGTGGCGTTGGCTTGCGGAATCATTCTGTGGGATGATTGACAGAAAATCCGGACCGCGCAGGTTGCATCGTCCGTGACGCGGTCCTCGCCGAACCCTTACCTCACCCACAGGAGCGCACTTAATGCAGATTTCCCAGCGCATCGCCAATGCGCGGCCGCTGGCCACTACCGCAATGCATGCACGCGTCGAAGCACTTCGCGAAGCGGGAGAAAAGGTGGTCGATTTTTCCATCGCCATTTCTCACTTTGCCGCGCCTGAATCGGTGCGGCAAGCCGCAGCGGCGCTAGCTATGTCGGAAAATTTGGCATATACGGCCGTTGGAGGCGGCCGGGCGTTGCGAACGCAACTCGCCGCCAAGGTGGCGCGCGAGAACCGAATCGACGCAACTCCGAGCGAAATCATAGTGACGAACGGTGCCAAGCAGGCGCTTTACGAATCGCTCTACGTACTGACCGATCCTGGTGACAAGATAATCATCTTCCGGCCCTACTGGCCGGCCTATGTCGCGACAGCTCAGCTGTTGCAGCTGGATGTCATTCTTGTCGATTTGCCGAAGACACTGAGCGCAGAATTCGTTTCCAGGCTGCCTGCAGCTAAACTTGTCATTCTGAACAATCCCCACAATCCTACTGGCAAAGTGTGGTCGGAAATGGAGCTTGGCGCACTTGGCGAATGGCTGCACACAAACGGTGCCGGGTGCATCGTGGATGAAAGTTACGAGAAGCTGGTGTTTGCCGGAGAGCACAGTAGTTTGGCTGCCTCAATGGACTGGCGGGATTTGGGAATCGTGACTATTTTCTCCGCCTCTCAAAGCTACGCAATGATGGGATGGCGAGCGGGTTTCGCGGTAGCGCCGGAGCGCGTCATCGCGGCGATGGAAGCGCTGCAGGGGCCCATTACCGCGGCGCCTTCGGCGCTTACCCAGGCCGCGCTCGGCGCCGCGTTCGATTCGGCGGAATCGCATGAGCTGGTGACCGACTACCGCGCCAGACGCGACCTCATCGTGTCGATGTTTGCATCGGTATCCTGGGCCGCAGTGATCCCGCCTGATTCAGGACCCTATCTGTGGTGCGACGTGAGCGCCTTGGGGTGCGACACCATCGGGTTTGCGGAAAAACTGTTGAGCGCCTATCGTGTTGCGATCATGCCCGGCGACGCACTTGGCGAACCGGGCTACATTCGGATCGGGTTTATCGCTGACGATATCGGAACACTGCGCCGGGGGATCGAGGCGGTGATTCGATTTGGCGACAGCGTCGCAAACCGGTCGGTCGGAATCGCTGCCAGGTAGGCCGGAAGAATGGGGCGATTTCATTTACTTGGTCTGCGATGGCGACTTCTTTTACTCGTTGCCCTCGCTATAACCCCGCTGATTGCAATGACTATCGCTGTCGGTGTACGGGAGCGCGAACACGCGTTGACTAGCGCCCGGTCGAATCTTCAGCGACTCGCGAACTTGGCCGCGGCGAATGAAGCCCAGTCGATCGAGCAGGCACGGCAGATCTTGCGGGACTTGTCGAGCGTGCCCACGGTTCTCGAAGGTGAACGCGAATGTCATGCCCTGTTGGCCGATATTCTTGCCAAGAATACGGACTACGTCAATTTCGGCGTGATTGCGAGAAACGGCGAGGTAAATTGCTCGGCTGTTGACGCAACCCGCAAAGTCAACCTCGGCGACCGGGCCCACTTTAAGCGTGCTGTTTCGGAACGGCGCTTCATCGCCGGCAATTATGTTTTTGGTCGCGTGGTGCAAAAGCACACAGTCAATCTAACCTATCCAATCATAAAGGATGGCAACGTCCTGGCGGTGATGTTTGCCGCGCTCAATCTGGCCGAGCTCGACAAATTCGTGGACGATATTCGACTTCCGACCGACTCGGTTCTGTGGACGCTGGACGAAGCAGGTACCGTAATTTCCCGCCGTCCCCACTCCGCCGATTGGCTTGGGAAACCAGCGCCTCCTGCCCAGGATCTGGTTGCAAGCACGCGAGCCCAGCCAACGGTGCGAATGGATCCGGACGGCGTGGAACGGCTGTATGCGTCGGCCCCGGTAGGGCCGTCGACACTATCGAACTATCGTGTACTTATTGGCGTACCGGAATCGGGGATTCTTGCCGACGCTCGCCGCGACCAACGGTTTGCGGTACTAGGTTTGCTCACCACACTGGTGCTCGCGGGGCTGGCCGCGTGGTGGGGCGGTGATCTGCTCATCGTCCGGCGCGTGCGTCGGCTTGCAAGCACCGCCAACGACATCGCTTCCGGGGCGCTTTCGACGAGAAGTGGAATTCGATACGGCCACGAAGAGATCGGCGACCTGGCTCGAGCGCTGGATGAGATGGCGCGTTCGCTTGAGGCGAGGCAAGTCGAGCGTGATGACGCGGTGGCGCGACTGGTCGCCGCAGATCAGCGCAAGGACGAATTTCTGGCGATGCTGGCGCACGAGTTGCGAAATCCCCTTGCACCGATCAGCGCGGGTTCGCAAATCTTGCTTCAGACGCAGAATTCCAACCCTCTAGTCACGCGCACTGCAACAATAATTGCCAGGCAAGTCGCGCACATGACCGGGCTTGTTGACGACCTTCTCGACGTATCACGGGTGACGCGCGGCCTGGTTAGTCTGGATAGCCGCGTCGTCGACATGCGTTCCATCGTCAATGACGCGATCGAGCAGGTCAGTCCGCTATTGCGCAAAAAGCGTCAGCAAATATCGGTTGAGTTGCCGGGAAAGCCCGGTTACATCTTGGGTGATCACAAAAGAATGGTTCAGATAGCGACCAACCTGCTCAACAACGCGGCAAAGTACACATCCGACGAAGGTGAAATTCGGGTGGTGCTTCTATTGGAGTCACATCAGGTCGTACTGCGGGTATCGGATGATGGCATCGGAATGGATCCGGAATTGGTCCCGCAGGTATTCGATTTATTCACACAAGCGGAACGGGCATCGGATCGCTCCCAAGGCGGGCTTGGTATCGGACTTGCGCTGGTCAAGAACCTTGTCCAGCTGCACGGCGGCACGGCAAAGGCGGAAAGTCCCGGTCTCGGCCTGGGCAGTACATTTACGGTTGCGCTTCCGAGGGCGCAAGGCCCCAATCCCGCGGCAACGCCCACCCGAATCGATTCCGTTCACCCTTCGTGTAGGCAATGCCTGGTGGTAGACGATAACGTCGATGCGGCGCAGACGCTGGCGCTTTTCCTTGAAGTGTCCGGCCATCAAGCACACGTCGCGCACAGTGGTGCCGCAGCAGTTGCGGCGGCGGAGCGGTGTCGTCCCGATGTCTGTCTCCTCGATATAGGTCTGCCGGATTTCAGTGGTATCGAACTTGTCCGAATGTTGCGGCGTCAGAGCGGGGCGAAGGACGCGATCATGATCGCCGTGACGGGATACGGGCGCAAGGAAGACCGAGAAATAGCGCTTTCGGCTGGATTTGACCATTATTTCGTCAAGCCTTTTGACACGGCTCTGCTTAGCGCAGTCCTTACGAATCTTGTGCCACAGCCTGCGGAAACGCAGCGCACTTCAACGTATCCATAACGCTGCATCGCGGTGTGCGTACAAGAGGTGAGTAAGCAGGCATGCGAAAGGCTAGAGGCTTGGCAGATGTCCGTCCTAGCGCTGCGAGGCCGGCGCCAGACTAGCGGGACGTCGTTTCGAGAGCAAGCGCAACCACCGAAGTATGAAGACCCGGCATGATTACCGAAGTTGAGCAGTACCTGAGGAAATCCACTTTGCCATGTTCAATTCCACTAGCTCATGCGTACACTTGTTCTGCGGCGAGGCTTCACGCGTGCTGACCGTTTGTGGCAGGTGGCGCTTGTGGCCTGCTTTTCCTACTGGGTCGTCGAACGTAAATTGAGCGAGCGCGTGGAGAATCAGCAATACGCATTGGTGTCCAGCACGGCAGCATACATTGACGAAGACCTCGCGTCGAAGAAGGTGCTCTTGGCCTCGGTCGCGGAGGGCGCCGCTCTGGAAAACCACAAAGCGCTGATGGCGTTGCAACATTTGCTCGCGAAATGCCATTTGATGCTCATACCCGTCCCTTTGCGGCACTGGGCGGCGTCCGGCGCCGGGGCATCTACGACAATATGAAGACGGCTGTGGACAAGGGCAACAAAAGCAAGACCGAACCGTCAATGCCCGCTTCGCCGTAATGTGTACCCATTACCTGTTCGATGCCGATTTCCGCAACGCGGCTTCAGGCCGGGAGAAAGGCCTGGTCGAAAGAATGTGCACGACAGGCGCTGGCGCATCTGGATCGAGGCGCAGACCCGCAAGTTCGCGTCCTTCGCGGAACTGAACGCGTTGCTCGGCCAACGTTGCCGGGCTCTGTGGACCGACATGCGTCATCCCGAGTACGCGGAGCTGAGCGTCGCCGACGTCCTGGAGCGGAGCAATAGCAGATGATGCCGATGCCGATTGCCTTTGATGGCTATGTTGAAAAGCCAGCGCGGGTCTCCGGCACCTGCCTGGTGACCGTCAGCCGGAACCGCTATTCGGTGCCGTGCGAGTTGGTATGAAATAACTTTAATGCTCCTTGCTTTCGTAGGCAACCTCCATCGAGCAACCCCGACCCCAGGCGTTGTCAGTCGAAAGTGTTACCTGTTCGAAGGCCCGTGAGGCACCCAAAAAACATAGTAAGAGCGGCGTAGAATTAGATTTGGGGGCACATAGTTATTGCACGGGATATTAAGGGTATGGGTGAGGGCATGTTAAAAAAACGGTATCGGTGGAAGACAGCATTCATGCGGGTTTCAGAAGCTAATAGGAATCCCACCGTCTCCACCAGCATTAAGAAAGAAGCTCCCTCCACGGGAGCTTTTTTTCGCCTCTTTATATACGGAAATCAAAAAACGTGGCCCGCCGGCGTCCTACAGCGTTCGCCAGAATCCCGGCCGCCACGGATACTGCGACAGCAACTTCGGGCCCATCGTAGCGGCCACGGAGCGAGGAGACGCGGCTCCGGGACTGAAATCAATCAGGACCGCTTCTGCTGCGCAATCCACCGATCGATCACCTCTGTCAGCACATCCAGCGGTACCGAGCCGCTGCGCAACACCACATCGTGGAATGCAGGCAGCGAGAACTTCGGCCCCAGCTCGGTCTTCGCCTTCTCGCGCAGCTGCAGGATGCGCAGCATGCCGATCATGTAGGAAGTCGCCTGTCCCGGCACGGAAATGTAACGTTCCACTTCGTGCGAAGTCAGGCCGTAGTCGATCGCCTGCTCGCGCCTCCAGCCTTTGGCGTGCATGCCGGTGTCGACCACCAGCCGCCGCGCGCGAAACAGCTGCAGGTCGAGCGCGCCGAGCAGGCCCGGCACGTCGCCCTCATACCAGCCATTGTCCAGCGCGAGGCGTTCGGCATACAGGCCCCAGCCTTCGCTGTGCGCGCTACCCCCGCTGAAGATGCGGTTGGCGCGGAACTTCGGCAAGCTGGTTTGTTCTTGCTGAATCGCGAGCTGGAAGTGGTGGCCCGGTACCGCCTCGTGATATGCGGTGCCGCGCATTCTTACGATTTCGTACGTCGGCCCGGGCAGCGGCGCCCAGAACACGCCCGGCCGGCTGCCATCCCGCGCCGGCAGCGTGTAGTGCGCCGACGCGGCCTTCTCAGTCAGCGGCGCCTCGCGCCGCACTTCGATCGGCGCGCGTGGCTTGAGATTGAACAGCGTGCTGCTGCGCGCTTCGCCGTCCCTTACGTACTCGGTATATCGGGCCAGCAGCGCCGGCCGCGGGTCTGCATCTCCTTTGGGTTGAAGTGTCGCGTCGAGCTTCGCCAGGCGATCCTTGACCGGGCCGTCGGCGTACCCGAGCGCGCGCAGGTGTTTGTCCATCTCGCCTTCGATGCGCGCCACCTCGCGCAGTCCGATCGCGTGAATTTGCTCCGCGGTGAATGCGGTGCTGGTGAAGTTGGACAGGTCATGGGCGTACGCGGCTACACCATCAGGCAGGTTCGATAAGCCGACCAGGGCGCGGGTGCGCGGGTGGATTTCGGCCATGAAATCCCTCACGCGGCCGTATGCAGGAATGATTTTGTCGTTGACGATCTGGGTCGCGCGCGCAATCGCATTCATGCGCGATTCGGGACTCAGGTCCGATAGCGGTTCGCTGCGTTTCGCAAGCGAGCTCACGAATACGTTGTCCGCAGCCCCGGCCTTAAGGAAGCTGTCGACCTGATCCTGCGCTCGGTCGAGGATGACGCGCGGCGGCAGCAGCTTGCGCACCGCCGCTGCGCGGCCGCGCGCGACCGCTTCATCGATCCGGGTGGCCACCTGGTCCAGGCGCGCCAGGTAGTTGTCGACGTCGGAGGCGTTGCGTATCGGGTGGGTCTGGGTCATGAAACTGACGAGCCCGATATGCACGCCGGTCGTTTGTGCAAACACGAACCTGTGATCCTCGAACTTCGCGCCTTCAATTTTCTTGGCCAGCGACCAGCGCATGGTGCCGGCGGAGATGCGCTGGTCCTCGTCAAGCGGACCAGCCAGATATTTATCCAGCTTCTGCACACCGGCGCGCGCAAGCGCAAGCGTTCGCGCGCGCTGCGCGTCGGTCACCGGCGTGAGCTGCCGGTCCAGTGCATTCTGTTCGGCGCCTGCAAAATACTGGGTTGCCGTTGCCAGTTGGGGCTCCAGGCGTACCCAGTCCTCTGCAAACTTGTCGGCCCACGCGTTGAAAGTGGCATCGGTCTTGACCGCCCGGGCATGCGTCGCAGGCGACGCCAGCGCGGTTTGCGGCAGTGCCGCGGCCAATATCAGCGGCACAAAAAGGGCTGATATTGCGGTACGCGTGGCACGCTGGCGGATTGTATTCATGGACGTCCCTCTGTTGTTGACCCAGCAATTTATCATAGCCAGCGGGACCGATGAGTACTTGAAGCCGGAAAAATGTGCGTGGGGATATATCGCCTGGTCCGGTAACCCGCGGTATAGAGCCAGGCATGGAGCAGCGCGATTCAGGCGTGAATCTTTATTGGGTAGCTGGGGCAAATGCGCGAACTTCGCTTTGAACCACAACAACTCCCGGGCAACGTAGCCCAGACGCGGCGTCACTTGTTCTGCGACGGCTAGCCTTCCGTTCAGTCACTACTTTGCCTTGGCGCGAGCGTGCGAAGCTGGAAGCGGTAATCGGCGTCGAAAAGGAACGTCTCCGAAAAGGTCAGCGACCGTTCGGGCCCGGCGACAAGGTTGCGCGGACTCGGCAAACTTCCCGCGTGGTAGATAGACGCAATCGCGACGGCGGTTGCCTCGTCGTCCCGTGAGCGTTGCGCCGACACCTCGATGGTTCTTCCGCTCTCATCGACCGTGATAGTGAGGACCACCACTGCCGGCAACATGGGTGGCAGCCTGCCGGTGAACGTATTGGCTTTGTTCTTGCGAACCACGTGCTTCGCGGCGTCGCGTTTATAGTCGTCGACGCTGGCGTACCAGATGTTTTGGGCGGCGATGTCGTTGCGCGGAATTGTGCGCGAAGCCATTTGGGCCATGGCGGCCCCGTGCGCCGACACGAACACGATCGCGCCCAGCACGCTGGAAATGACCGCGGTGGCGGGGGTCTTTCGGATGCATGCATCGACTTGCGGAGACGGCTGGTTGAACCAGTGAGCTGAATGAACGGTCGCCATGATTGCCACCTTTTTTATCTAAAATCGATCCGCATGGTTTCGCCACTGCAGCTTATTGCAGTTCACGTCGGTGGCTCACCTACTATCAGCATAGCTTGCCGCTCGCCGGATACTAGTCGGATCACGCGGTCCGTTCGCGCTGGCAAAAGCTGCTGCCGACGGAGAGCGGACCGCCCGCCGGCGGCAGCGCCTGCATGCTATCGATTCGCATTGTTCTTGTACCGAACGTCCTCCATGCATTCCTGCAGGTTCGCATCGGCGTTCTCGACGCAGGCCCGATGCGCCTCTTCGTTCATGCCGTTGCGCGGGGCGTTGCACTCCTTCATCTGCGCGATTACGGAGTTGGTGCAGGCCTGGAAGCTTGGCCGCTCGTTCCTGCCTGTGTTCACTGTTGCGACCGCATACGGATCCGCGGCCCGCGCACGGGCGTGGAGTGCGGCGGGCGCCGGACTTGCGCGGGAAGCGGTGGCGCGGACGTCCTCGCGCGGAGCGTCTCCGCCTGCGCTGGTGCACGCGGCGGCGCCATCGATGAGGGCGCAGACATCGCCGTTGCCGCCGCTTCGAAGCGTGTTGGCGTAGGTGGCATTATTTCCCCGATGCCGCGCCGCGTGCTTCTGCAAAACCTCGGCCGCGGCGCTCACGCCGGACATGAAGGGATAGGGATCGAAGTTCGCTTCCCACGCCGCCTTGTCGCCTCCTTTGTTGGTAAATTTAAGGGTGTACGTGCCGTCATCCAGGTCGACGTAAGTGATCTGAGTGCCTTTGGCCAGTTCCCGCCCGTTCGGTACCGGTGTGCACGTGACCGACGTGGACGACCCGAGATAGCACAGGTTGACGGTGCGGTCGCTCACTGCGAGCCAGCTGGCCGGGGCCGTGTTGATGAAGTCACCCGTCACGATCTGCCGCACCTTGCCGGCTGCGATCGGATGCCTGACGGTTATGCATTCCGCGCCTTCCTCGCAAAATTCAATCGCGCCCCCATCTTTCAGGGCGACGCTGTTTTGCGGCGCGTAATTGCTCGGTGCGCGCGGTTGCCCCGCAGCCGGGGCGGTCGACGCCCACATCGCCGCGATCAGAAAAACCATGCCGTTTGCCCGCGTCACCACATGCCGGGTATTCATAGCGCCTCCCAACGAAGTTTGCTTTGCCGATTTGCGGCCGCCGATACAGCGGCAGCCTCTCCCATTTCAACCGCCGCGCGCTGGGTCTACCAGCCCGGGCGCGCGGACGCCGACGCAAACGGTCGTCGTCGCCTCCCGGAAACGCCTGGGGGCAAATCGGTGCGGCGGGAATGCTCGTGGTGAAGCGAGTCGAGGGATGGGACAGTGGTGCGCCGCGCCAGAAAAGCACGGCAGCTCGACGACGATTGCAATAGGTTCGGTTTCATGATGAACCAGGCGCGAAGACAGGGAAGACAGGTTCAGTCTACTACTGATCGGTATCGTAAAATGAATATTTATTTTTATACTTTTTTGAAATCTGCTGAGCCGAAAACATGGCATTCGCTGAAGGTTTCGGAGCGGCTCTTTGCGAAAGCGGCGTTAGTTCCTGCAGCAGCCGGGTAGGGCTGCCCCGTGACGCTGCTCCTGGATGCGCCCTGTTCGACAAAATCGCAGGCCGCCGCATCACTAGATCGCTTGTACAGCGCCGGCACCCGCGAGCGATTTTTCGTCTTCGACGCGCGACTTGATATCGTTCAGGTCTTGCAGCAGCGCCTTCTTTGCCACGCCCTTGAAGAACAGCGACATCGGCACCGACATGATGCGCGCCCCGATGCTCTGCGGCTGGGAGTCGTGAATGCTGGTCAAGTTAATCCCGCCGCTGCTCTCCGCCATGCTCAACGTCGACAGGAATATGAACCCGTCGCTCTCGGCGCGGGTCTTGTAGAACTCGTTCTCGACCGCTTCCGTGATCCACTTGTCCGCGGTCGCGGGCTTGCCGAACAACATGCGGGTCTCGCGCCATCTCAGGCCCACGAGCCCGCTCGCCGGCTTGTCGAGGATTTCGATCTTGTCGATGCCGCTGATGATCTCCGCGGCGCCTTCGATGTTGGTGATGGCGGACCAGACTGCGTCCTTCGATCCGGCGATGGTGACCTGAACTTCAACGAGCATGGCGCTCCTCCTGGGCTTCACTGGCGGGTTGTTTCCGCGCCAGTATGATGCCGAAATGCAAGCAGAGCAATGCCGGCGATCGATCAGGCATTCTTTGCGAAAATCATGAAATTTTGATATGTCATAAAATCGATTCGTTCAGACACATTTTTCCGACAACCGACATCGATGGCGACCGACCGCAAGACGCTCTTCCTCGAAGGCTCCATCCCGCGCGCCTTGCTGACGCTGGCCGTCCCCATCATCCTGGCCAACCTGCTGCAAACCGGCTATCAGCTGACTGACGCATTCTGGGTCGGCCGGCTTGGCGCAGCGGCGGTGGCGGCGATCTCGGTCAGCTTTCCGGTGACCTTCCTCGTCATCGCGCTGGGTTCCGGCCTGGCCATGGCCGGCGCCACGATGGCCGCGCAATACATGGGCGCGGGCCGCCAGGACATGGTCAACCACGTCGCCGCGCAAACCATGCTGATGGTGATGATCACCTCGGTCATATTCGGCGCGATCGGCTTCGTGCTGGCGCCATCGCTGCTTCACTTGCTCGGCGCGGCGCCCGACGTCTACCAGGGCGCGCTCGGTTTCCTGCGCGTTTCCTTCGTCGGCATCATCTTCGTGTTCATGTACGCGATGTTCCAGGCCTTGATGCGCGGCGTCGGCCAAACCAGAACGCCGCTGATGATCGTCGCCGGCACGGTGCTGCTGAACTTCCTGCTTGACCCGCTGTTCATCTTCGGTTGGGGCCCGGTCCCCGCGCAGGGCGTGATGGGCGCCGCCTACGCCACCCTGATCACGCAGGCGCTGGCCGCGGCGATGGGCATGGTCATCTTCCTGCGCGGGCAGCATGGCATTGCGCTCAGCTGGAGCGGCTTCAAGCCCGATCCGGTCTACCTGAAGCGCGCGTTCTTCCTCGGCGTGCCGGGTTCGGTCGAACTGTCGACCCGCGCGCTCGGCCTGATGGTGATGTCCTTCCTGGTGTCGAGCTTCGGCACGCTGGCGATTGCCGTCTACGGTGTCGGTTCGAGCATCCTGCAAGTGGTCACCATCCCCGTGATGGGCGTGGCGATGGCGGTCGCGACCCTGGTCGGCCAGAACATCGGCGCCGGTAACACCGGGCGCGCCGAGCGCATCACCTGGCTCGGCGCGGTGGTCAGCTTCGCCACGCTGACGCTGCTCGGCGCCATCGCCTGGCTGTGCGCGCCGTGGCTGGTCAGCTTCTTCATCCCCAACGATCCGGAGGTGATCGCCGGCGGCGCCCACTTCGTGCGCATCATGTGCCTGGCGTGGGGCGGCATGGGGATCCAGTTGTGCATCGTGTCCGCCTTCCGCGCCACCGGCAACATGCTCAGCGCGATGATCATCGCGATGGTGTCGCAGTGGATGATCCAGTTCCCGCTCGCCTACGTGCTGGCCAAGCACACCACGCTGCACACGGACGGACTGTGGTGGTCGTTCCCGGTCACGAACATCGCGGTGGCGCTGGTGTCGGTGGCGTGGTTCGCGCGCGGCAGCTGGAAGAGCGCGCGCCTCACCGAAGACGACGTCCAGGTCGCGGAGGTGACGCGCGAGGCGGTGATCGAAGAGGGCAGCCTGCGGTAGCCGGAGGCGGCCTCCGAGCAGGCCAAGCGCATTTGCTATACGCTTGTGTGCTCGACGAACGGACAATGGCGCGCCCGGTGCGCGCCTACATTACGATCTATGAAAATTGCAGCGCTCCTGATGATGATCAGCTTGAACGCATTGGCCGCCGATGCGCCGCCGGCGGCTGCGGTGCGGCCGCTCGCCAGCGTTGCATCGCTCGACGTCCCGCGCTACATGGGCACGTGGTATGAGATTGCGAAGTTTCCGAACCGGTTCCAGAAGAAATGCGTCGGATTCACCGTGGCGACTTATTCCGCCCTGGCAGACGGCTCGCTGCAAGTGCGCAACCGCTGCCGGACCGGCAAGGGCGAAACGGACGAGGCCATCGGCGCCGCGCGCCAGGTCGGTGCGCCCGATTCGCCCCGGCTGAAAGTGCGCTTCGCCCCGGCGATCCTGTCATTCCTGCCAATGGTGTGGGGCGACTATTGGGTAATCGACCTCGACGCCGGCTACCAGCTGGCTGCAGTGAGCGAACCGAGGCGTGAATACCTGTGGATCCTTTCGCGCACGCCGAAGGTCGACAAGGCAATCTACCAGGCGCTGTTGACGCGACTCGAAGGCCAGGGATTTGACGTAAGCAAACTGGTGTCGACCCGGCAGGAGTAGCTATGCCGGGGGGTATTTGACGACTTTTGGCGCGATCCAGCTCGGCCCGATCTGCGTGCAGTTGGCCCGCATCCATCAACTGTCGGCTCCGGGGTCTGGTCCTGCGGACCTGAGCCCGTTTCCCGCGCGGCCAGTAAAATGGCGCATCTCCTCAAACTCATTCCCATGCAAACTCCCGCCACCATTTCCGGCGTCAGCCTGAACCGCGCCCAAATGATCGAACTACTCGCGAGAGGCGGCGCGCCGCGGGTCTTCGACAACTGCGACCTGGACGGCGCGGATTTCTCCCGGCTCGATTTCCAGAACGCCGAATTCGTCGCCTGTTCGCTGGTCGAAACGTCGTTTTACGCAGCGAACCTGTCGCGCAGCAAGTGGCGCCGTTGCCGCGGCGGCCAGGCCGATTTTGAAGCCGCCGAAGCGGTGGACGCGCGCTTCGACGCCTGCGACCTCAACAACACGAAGTGGCGCCGGGCGCGCCTGGCGTCGGCCACGTTCGCGGAGTGCAAACTGACCGGCGCCAATTTCGAAGAAGCTAGCCACCTGGGATTAACGTTCGAGCAGTGCCGGCTGGTCGGCGCGGACCTGCGCCGCTTCTCGTTTCGCAAAGCGTGGCTGGCCGGCCTCGATTTTCAGGACGCCGACTTGTCCGGCTGCGACTTTCGCCAGGCCGTGTTCGAAGACTGCAGCCTGCGCCACGCCCACCTGAAGGACACCAAATTCGACGGCGCCGACCTGCGCGGCGCCGACATCGCCGGCATCAAGCTGGGCAACGCCGCGATGTTCAAGGGCGCCATCATCTCGAACCGCCAGGCCGCCGAGATGATGCTGGAACTGGGCCTCGTCGTGGCATGATCGAGGCGGCTAGGCCCCCAGCGCATCGACCAGGAAGTCGACGAAGGTGCGCACCTTCGCCGACAGGTGTTTGCGGCTCGGGTAGACCGCGTACACGCCGAGTTCGGCGGACTGCCAGTCCGGCAGCACGCGCACCAGCCTTCCCGCGTCGACGTCGTCGCCGATGATGAACTGGGGCTGGAACACGATGCCGGCGCCACGCAGCGCCGCAAGCCGGATGATGTCGCCGTTGTCTGCCTTGATCGGCCCGGAGATAGGAATCGCCAACGTGCCGTCCGGTCCTTCGAGACGCCACTCCGTTCCGGTGCCGGTCAGCGTGTAGCCGAGGCAGGCGTGCGCGGCCAAGTCCGTCGGAGCCTGCGGCGCCCCGTGCTTTTTCAGGTACGAGGGAGCGGCGCACACAATGCTGCGCACGCCGCCGATCTTGCGGGCCACCAGGTCCGACTGCGGCATCGCGCCGATCCGGATCGCCAGGTCGAAGCCTTCGTCGATCAGGTCGACCTTGCGGTCGCTGAGCGAGATATCCAGCTGCACCTGCGGATAGGCTTGCGTGTAGTCGCCGATGATGCCGGCCAGCCGGTGCTGTCCGTACGACAGCGGGATCGTCACCCGCAGCACGCCCTGCGGCATGCGCGTCATCTGGCCCGCAATCTGCTCCGCCTCCTCGACATCGCTGACGATCTGCATGCTGCGCTCGTAGAATTCGCGCCCGGTCTCGGTCAGGCTAAGCCGGCGCGTCGTTCGGTTCAGCAGCCGCGTGCCGAGATGCTCCTCCAGCTTCTGCACCTGCTTCGACACCATCGCCCGCGACACGTCCAGCTTGTCGGCAGCCGCCGCAAAGCTGCCGCCGTCCACCACGGCCAGGTACATCCTCATCGAAGCAAACAAGTCCATGCAACCACCATTGTCAATCAGATGGAAACAGTCTAGCCACTGACAGCGTCTTTATCAACCGTTTAAACATATATACGATGGTGACTTCTCCAAACGAGGTGCACCATGTCTCCACTGCCTACCATCTTCGTTTCACACGGTTCGCCCATGCTGGCGCTGCAGGACAGCCCTGCGCGCCGCTTCCTGCAAGGACTGGGACAGAGCTTGCCGCGCCCGAAAGCGATCGTCGTCGTCTCCGCGCATTGGGAAACGGCCGGCGCCCCGGCGGTATCGCTGGCGAAGCAGCCGGAAACGATCCACGACTTCGGCGGCTTTCCGCAGGCGCTGTTCGACATCCGTTACCAGGCGCCTGGCGCGCCGGAACTGGCCGGGCAGGCCGCGGCGATGTTCGAATCCGCCGGCATCCCGGTTGGACGCAGCGCCAATCGCGGCCTGGACCACGGCGCATGGGTTCCGTTGAGCCTGATGTACCCCGGCGCCGATATCCCTGTGATGCAGATTTCGCTGGTTCGCGGCGCCTCTCCTTCGGCGCACCGGCAACTCGGCCAGGCGCTGGCGCAGTTGCGCCACGAAGGCGTGCTGGTGATCGGTTCCGGTTCGCTGACGCACAACCTGTACGAGTTCCGAGGCCAGGCGGTCGATGCCCCCGCGCCGCATTGGGTCAGCGAATTCGAAGCCTGGATGCGCGATCGGCTGGAAGCGAACGATTCCGAGGCGCTGCTGGACTACCGCAACCGCGCGCCATCGGCCGAACAGAATCATCCAAGCGAGGAGCACCTGTTGCCGCTGTTCGTGGCGATGGGCGCGGCCGGCGCAGGCTCGAAGGCGCAACTGCTGCATTCGAGTTTCGAACACGGCGTGCTGGCGATGGACGCCTACGCATTTAACTAAGGACCTCAAAATGACCGACACACTGAACCAGACGCTGGTCGAACCGGTTTCCGGGTTACTCTACCGCGTACAAGCGGCACGCAGCGGGCAGGGCAAGGCGCCATGCCTGATCCTGCTGCACGGCGTGGGCGCGAACGAATCCGGATTTATCGAACTGGCGCGCCGCCTCGATCCGCGCCTGGTGGTGGTGGTGGCGCGCGGCCCGCTGGAATTCGGACCGATGCAATTCGGCTGGTTCCAGGTGAGCTTCACGCCGGCCGGCCCTGCGATCAATGCCGCGCAGGCCGAGCTGGCACGCCAGAAGCTGGTGAACTTCATCGGGCAGCTGCCGCAAGCGCATGACGTCGATCCCGGGCGCATCTGGATGGCCGGCTTCAGCCAGGGCGGCATCATGAGCGCCAGCGTCGGACTCTCGGCGCCGGAGAAGGTGGCTGGTTTCGGCATCCTGAGCGGCCGCATCCTGCCGGAAGTGCTGCCGCTCGTGAAGCATGGGGCGGTGCGGGCGTTTGTCAGCCACGGCCTGCAGGACCGGACGCTGGGTGTTCATTTCGCCCGCAACGCAAAGGACGTGCTCGACGGACTCGATGTGCCTTTGCAGTATCACGAGTACGAAGCCGGCCACGCGCTGAACACCGCGATGGTGGACGACTTCAAACAATGGCTGGGTGGTCAGCTCGACCAATGCGCGGCTTCGAAAATTTAAAAGAAAAGGAAAAAACCATGCAAACCAATACTACCGTTTATACCAATTCCGACGACACCGGCAAACTCGTACTGCGCGTCGCCCTGGCCGTCATGCTGCTGTTCCACGGTTACGCAAAGCTGATCGGCGGAGTCGGCTTCATTGCCGGCATGCTGGCAAAGGCCGGCTTGCCGTCCGCACTTGGCTACCTGGTCTACGTCGGCGAGGTGATCGCCCCGCTGATGATCCTGGCCGGTATCTTCACCCGTCCCGCCGCGCTGGTGGTCGTCGTCAACATGATCGTCGCCGTGCTGATGGTGCATACCGGTGAATTCTTCACGATCAACAAGACGGGCGGCTGGGCGCTCGAATTGCAGGGCATGTACTTCTTCGCCGCGGTTGCCGTTGCGCTGCTGGGCGCGGGCCGCTACAGCCTTGGCGGCGCGACCGGCCGCTACAACTAATGCTGTATGGAGCCGGCTCCTTCGGACCTGGCTCCATTTACCGCATGCTAGGCGTGCGCCAGCTTGAGCGCCGCTTCGAGGTCGGCAATCAGGTCGCCTGTATCTTCGATCCCGACCGACAACCGCAGCAGGTCGGCAGGCGCGGGCGTGCCAGGACCTTCGACACTGGCGCGATGCTCGATCAGGCTCTCGACGCCGCCCAGCGAGGTCGCGCGCTTCCACAGCTGCACCTTGGCCGCGACGGCGATCGCCGCCGCTTCGCCGCCTTTTGCGCGGATCGACAGCATGCCGCCGAAGCCGCCCGTCATCTGCTTCGCAGCCACCTCGTGGCCGGCAAACGACGGCAGTCCCGGATACAGCACTTCGGCGACCAGCGGATGCCCTTCGAAATGCTCGGCGATGCGCTGCGCCGACACGCAGGCGGTGCGCACGCGCGGATACAGCGTGCGCATTCCGCGCGTCAGCAGCCAGGCCTCGAACGGCCCGAGCACGCCCCCGATCTGCGCGCGGATGCTGCGAATGCGCTGCCAGAACGGCGAGTCGGAATTCACGGTCAGGCTGCCCGCGATGACGTCCGAGTGCCCGTTCAGGTATTTGGTCGCGGCGTGCATGACGATGTCCGCGCCCAGCTTCAAGGGCTGCGTCAATACTGGCGTGCCGACCGTCGAATCCACCGCCACCAGCGCGCCGGCTGCATGCGCGATCCGGCACGTGGCTTCGATATCGGTGATGGTCCACAGCGGATTGGCCGGCGTCTCGATCCACACCAGCTTGGTCTTGCCCGGCTCGATCGCGGCCTGCACAGCCTCCGGCGAATCCATCTCGATGAAATCGATGCGCAGGCCCCAGCGGGTGGCAAAATTCTTCAGCCAGTTGCGCAGCGACCAGTACATCACCTTCGGCGCCAGCACATGGTCGCCCGGCGCCAGCGCCTGGAACACCGCGGTCGCCGCAGCCATGCCGGACGCGAACAGCAGCGTCTGGTGGCCGCCTTCGAGCGCGGTCAGCACCGCCTCCGCCTGGTCGTAGGTCGGGTTCTGGTCGCGCGAGTAAATACGGCCGGACCGATACTGGTTGTCTTCATCGCGCAAATACGTCGTGGCGGTGTGAATCGCCGGCGAGATCGCCCTGGTCGCTTCGTCGATCCAGCCCAGTCCCTGGGCGGCGATACTTTCCGGCTTCACCTTCTTGATGTCCATGCTTTTCCTTGTAAAAAATCTTCTGCGCAGATTCTGGCACATCGGGGACACTTCTTCTACACTTTCCACGACGCCGAACAATCGAACGCATTCACGCTGCCTGCGCTGAAGATTTCGACGCGGTTCTGATTAACGCCGGCGCCTGGACGCACTACAGCTACGGCATCCGCGACGCGCTGGCCATCCTGACGGTCCCCATCATCGAACTGCACATGTCGAATGTCCACGCGCGCGAGCCGTTTCGCCACGTCTCGGTGCTGGCCGACGTCGTCAGGGGACAGATCTGCGGCTTCGGCGTCGGCAGCTACCTGCTGGCGCTGCATGCCGCGGTGTCGGCCGTCCATGCGGTGTAGGACCTAGCGCGTCGCCCCATCGCCGCAGCGGCTGCGCGCCCGGGCTCAGCCGCTATTTGCCCGCACTTTTTCAAGTTGTCCGGGTGCCAATATTTCCTCTCGTTCTGATAGGGAACTAACAGACGAACCTTCCTATGGTCGGCACACTGCGCCTACGCCGTGGAATTCTTCCGACGGCTCAACCGACCATTTCAGACCATTGAGGGGCAAAATATGAAGAACATTATTTCCGCGGCAAAAACCGTCATCGTGCTCGGCGCCATCGCCGCCGCTGCGGTGGGATGCAAGCAGACCACTACCACTGCGCCGGCAGACACCGCCGCAACCACCGTAACGCCAGTTACCACGACGGCGCACACGGCCGCCAAGCCGGCGAAGGACAACTACACTCCGGCGGCAAATGGCGCCAACGCGGGCAACACCTCGACCGGTTCGAGCAACGCCGGCATGACCGGTGCGGGCACGGGCGACGCCACGCCGGGCGCCAAGCCGGCGGTTCGCAACAATACCGGCGAGACCCAGGGCACCACGCCGAACTCTTCGCTTCCAGTCTCGGACGGCAGCCGATAAGTCGATTCGCTCGGCCTTGCAGGACCGGGGTCTTGTCTCGCCGACCTGACCCCGTGTCGATTTCGCCGCGAACGATCGGCGATGTTGGGTAGTCGTGGGGATTCTTCAAATGCAGCGCCTGTTGCTCGTTCTCGGCATCGCGGCCATCGCCGCCGGCTTGGCATGGCCCTGGCTGCGCCGGCTCCCGCTCGGGCGCCTGCCCGGCGACATCCACATCGTCAGGGAAGGGTTCAGCTTTCACTTCCCGATCGTGACGTGCATCGTCATCTCGGTGCTGGTCTCATTGCTGATCTGGTTCTTCCGGCGTTGATCGGGCCAACGATACCGGTTCCGCGCCAGTGATTCCATTTCGCCCTGGATCGCGCGATGCCGATCAATGCCGGTCGCCTTCCAGGGCGCGTGCCGCGAACGGCTCGTTGACCTCGCCATTCAATTCGGCCAGGCGCGCCAGCAGCCAGGGTTCGGGCGCGCCGAAGCTGAGCCGCCGCAGCGACACGGGCGACGACTTGAATTGCGGCTGCTTGCTGACGGCATCGCGCGCGTACGACGTGTGCTGATTGGCCGACTGCGCGCCGCGCCCATAGTGGAAGGGCATGAACAATTCGCCCTCGCGCATGGTGTCGACCACCATCGCGCCGCCTTCCCATCGTCCGAGCGGCGAACGCACCTCGACCAGGTCGCCGGTGGCGATTTCCAGCCGGGCCGCATCCGCCGGTCCGATCTCGACGTAGGCGTGCGGCGCACGTGAATTCAGCGCGTCCGAGCGCCCCGTCTTGGTCCGCGTATGGAAGTGGTACACCAGCCGGCCTGTATTCAGCACGAACGGAAACTCGTCGCTGGTCGGGTTGGGCTGGCGCCGCCACTTGGCCGGCTTCAGGAATGCCTTCCCCTTCGGATCGATGTGCGCGTAGTCCGAGCGCGTGTGCTTGTTCCCGGTCAGGAAATCCGCGCCGTAGCTTTCGCAGTCGTCGATACCGGTCCAGAAATGCAGGTCCTCGTACAGCCGCTCCGCGCCTTCCGGATGCGCGTCGTTGCAGGGCCAGCGCACCGCGCCTTTTTCAAGAATCAGCTCGTAGGTCATCCCCGAGTAGTCGCAGGGGCGGCCCTTCGACACCTTGCGCCACTCCTCGAAGGCGTCCCGCGGCGACTTGAAATCGACCAGCGGCGCGCCGTCCTTGTCCTTGAAGCCGAGGCGCTGCGCGACCTCGACGAAAATGTCGAAGTCCGAACGCGCCTGACCCGGCGGCTCCACCGCCTTTTGAAGCAGGTTGACCATCCGTTCGGCATTCGTCACGCAGCCGGTCTTCTCGCCCCACATGGCGGCCGGGAAGTAGATGTCGGCCAGCGCCACGGACTCGGTGTCGACGAAGGGATCCTGGACCACGACGAACAGCTTGTCGAGGATCTTGCGGGTGCGGTTCTGGTCGGGCAGGCTGACGATCGGGTTGGTCCCGATCACCCACATGAATTCGATCTCTCCGCGCTCGGCGATTTCCAGCATCGACACGATGTCCTGCGGGACCTCGGGATGGAATTTGTCGTGATCGATGTTCCACAGCGCGCACAGTTCCTTCATGTGCTGCTCGTTGTGGGGATTGCGGTAGCCCGGGTATGACCCGTCGGCGCCGGCTTCGCGGTTCGACATGGCCGAGGGCTGGCCCGCCATCAGCAACGGGCCGGCGCCAGGCTTGCCGATCGCCCCGGTCAACAGGTGCACCGAGTTGACCAGGGAGGAGGCCGCCGTCGCTTCGACGCTTTGGTAGAAGCCCTGCAGCACCGTCGAGACCTTGCGCGGCGTAGTGCCGATCCACTCGGCCGCGGTTTCCAGCTGCTGCCGCGGAATCCCGCAGATCTCCGCCACCCGCTCGGGCGGATAGTCCCGCACGACGGCCTTCATCGCGTCGAAGCCCACCGTGTGCGCCGCCACGAACTCCTGGTCGACCCAGCCCTTTTCGATGAGCAGGTGGATGATGCCGTTCATCAGGGCGACGTTGGTGCCGGCACGGATTTGCAGGTGCAGGTCGGCGCCTTGCCGCACCGTCGGCGTCTTGCGCGGATCGACCACGATGATGCGGCCCTTGTTGCGCTCCTTCGCCGCCAGCATGCGCTCCCACAGCACGGTCTGCGTTTCGGCGACGTTATGGCCGTACAGGCAAAGCAGGTCGGCCTGGTCGATGTCGGCGTACGAAGCGACCGGACCGTCCGCGCCGAAATTGGCCATCAGACCCGTCGCCGAGGTGGCCGTGCAAAGGCGTGTGTTGCCGTCGATGTTGGAGGACTGCAGACCGCCGCGCCATAGCTTGGCCAGCGTGTAGAACTCCTCGAGCGTTAACTGGCCGGAGTTATAGCAGGAAAGCGCCTCGTGGCCCAGGCTCCAGGTGGCCTTGAATTTTTCGACGAAAAAGTCCATCGCTTCGGGCCAGCCGACCGCTTCCAGCTCGCCGCCCTTGTGGCGCCGGATCATCGGCACTGTGCCGCGCCGCGCACTGTTGTTGGCGACCCAGGCGTGTCGGCCTTTCGGACCAAGGTGGCCGAAGTTGACCGGATGATCGGCGATGCCCCGCACCCCGACGATGCGCCCGTCCTTGACGGCGATGTCCATCCCGCAACCGTTCGAGCAGAGCAGGCAGGCCGAATGCACCCAGCGGTCCGGTTCCCCCTCGCATTCGAGATTGCTGTCGGTCCTGGATTGCATGGCGGCCCCTCCGCAGTTAATGGATTGGCACCAATCTATCCATTTGCCGCGACGGCGACTGTGCGTTTGCTAACGCTGCGCGCCGCCGCCTGCGATCATGCGAAATTTGTAATGTCAGCGCTGCATTCCTCGGCGCAGCACCGGCAGACGCTCGACCGTTTCTCCGGGCGCGCGCGGGCAAGATTCAAGTCTAAGCCTCAAGAGGCTTCCCGTCCGAGGAACGGCGTTATTTCAAATTGCGATTCGGTCCAATTGGACTTACATCGAATGCTCGCCGCCTATTTGCGCTGCAACGAAGGCGCGCCATTCAGCACGATCGGCATGGCCCGCGCCCAGCGATTCGAGGACAGCGAAAACGTCAGTGCGCGCACGTAGTGATACCACCCCGCCGGCACGTACAGCATGTCGCCCGGATTGACGATGACTTCGACCAGTGACGCTTCGCGCGCCAGGGGGAACTGGTCGAAATCCGGCGCCTCGGGGTTGACCGGGGAGCCGAACAGGATGGCGTTCGCCTCGCTCGGATACAGGAATTCGTCGTGGTGCGGCGGCGCCAGGAAGATGCGCTTGGTGCCCCACACCTGCGCGAAGATGTTGTCGTCGTAGTCGCAATGCAGCGGCGTCACCGTGCCAGCCGGGCCGACCCAGAAGCGCGGCGGCCCCATTTTGTCGAAAAACGTCGGCCAGTGGCATAGCCGGTTCAATTCGCGCAGTTCCAGGTTGCCCAGGTACGGCGGCAGGTCCCGCTCGCCCGCGGTCACCAGGTCGAGATACTCCAGCATCGACATGTCCTGCATCGCGCGATCCGGCGCGAACGCGGTGTTGATGTAATCGCCCACGCGCGCGCGCACGGGCAGGTGAGAGAAGCGCTCGCGCAGCGATGCCGGCGTGAGGGCGGCCAGCGGCCAGCGGTCCACCACGCCGGAGATGAGGAACGGCAAACCCTCGGCCGCGCGCGCGCGAAACGCCGCGGCATCGAGCTTGCCCAGGCGCGGCACCTCGGTCATCGCCGGCAGATCGCGCGCGGAAAGCTTGATCGCCTCGCGCATTTCATCGATCGAGGTGACGCCGCGCACCCGCGCGTCGCGTGCTTCGCGCGCCTGCTTCCGCGCGGCCGCGTCGTCGGGAGACGCGGGCCGCGATGCCGCTAGCGGTGGCAAACGCTGCGATGCCCACGATTGACCTCGCTCGCGATCAACAGTCACCAAAATTCCTTCTCGATACGAACCTCATCCCTCGCCCTTTTCTTGATCGCTAATACCGTGATCTTACCAAACAAGCTAAAGCGACTACGCCGCGATCCGTGGCGCAACTCGGCTAGCCGCCTATTAAAAGTGATAGGGAGGCTCAATCGCTTCCATTCGATAGAATCGACCAATAGAACGGCGCAATATTGAGAAGTCACCGGCTTTGGCCTGCCGCGATCTGGTGGCGCGCCAAGTTCTCCAGTCTCAGTTATAAGGGAGGTCGCCATGCGGGGCCGTGCCATGATGCTGTGCTACCTGGCTGTTGGATGCCTGTTGGGGAATGCGGCGCCAGCGTTCGGTAGAGCGGGCGCGCCGGTGTCCGGCGAATCCGCTGCAGGTCAGACCTGGAAAAAATTTCGAACGGCACAACCGTTTCAAATTCAGGTCGTAGCGCTGACGCAGGAGTCCGGATCCCAGAAACGCACCTTGATCGTCTCGGAGCCTTCTCCGGCAATCACCGCGGAACGGCTTCTGTCGGTGTTGGGCAAGCATGCCATCGCTTGCGAAACTCGCGAATGGACGGTGATGGCGGGCGGAACCGTGCGCGATTTGGTATGCAGCGTGCAAAATACCGATAGGGACGGCTGGCCCGCCGTCCTGGCGCAGATCCAGCTTGCCGCGTTCGGATCTACCGATGGCATGTCGGTTGTCGCCTTGCCTGTGCCTCCCCGTATCATGATCGCGCATAACCTGGATGTGCGTTTCGGTGCGCGCGACCTGTACAACTGGCTCATCGCGTCCGATCAGCCGTTCCGCAGCAATGCGATTGCGCCCATCGTGAAGATGAACGAGATTCTCAAGCGAGGCGTGCGCGGCGTGTTTTCCAGCCAGGATCGTGCACTGGTCATTTGGGCATTCGACCGGCGCAGGCCGATCGATGGCGCGGGCGCAGACATTCGGCGTTTTAGCATGGCAAGCGACTTGATACTCGGCGGGGTGGCGAACGAGAATGTCGTTATCCTGGTCGGGCGCGGCAGGCTCGAACCGTTGGCGCATTTGCCGCCACTGCGCAGCGAAACGGTGTTGCTGTTGGCGGGAAGCCCCGAGCAAGAGCTCGCTCAGTCGTATGAGCGTACCGATATCATCGCCGGGTCCGGCACAGATGGCATCGACCGCGCACCTATCCTTCTAAGTCCCCAATTGGTGGATACTGAGTTTGGCACCCTGCTCAACGTGGCAGACCAGTTACTGAAAGGGTGGTCGCGGGCTGGAACGATTAAGTACAACCAATTTGCTTATCCTCCACCAAAAACCTATCCGTTCGGAAAAGTCCCGGCCCGGCTGGTTCATCCGGGGCGCGACACTTTTCTGTACAACTGGAACACTGATGGCGCGGCCTATCGGCAAAAAATTGCTGGGCTGGACATCATCGTCCCGCAGCGCTCCGGTGCGCTGTCGGTGATTTATGGTGATCCCCGCGATCGCCCCCGCGATCTGGAAGACGTCGCGTACGACTATTTCGCCCGTTCGGGCGATACCACGCTGGCGCGTGTTGTGCAGTACACGCTGGTGTACCAGATCTTCCGGCAATTCAAAGTGACGGCGGAGGCGCCGCCGATCAGCCCGCGCTATCAGCAGTTCTCGCAAAATATCGACGCTGTCACCCGACGTCAATTCAAGTATCTATTGGACGAGATCAGTGATTCCGAATTGGAGCGGGCCTTGCGTCAACTCTGGCGCCAGAAGGCGCTGAAGGAGAACGCTTCCAGAAGTCAAACTTCGGAAGGTAAAATCGATGAGGCGACAATCGAGCGGATAATTGCTGAAGTGATGTCGACCGCGCGAGCATTGCGCAATGTACCGAAATCTCGCGTCACCGAGATAGCCAATGCGCTGGCCGACGTGGCCGCGTTTCATCGTCAACGATCGAAGTCCACATCCGACGATCAACGCCGTGTTCAGCGAACATTTGAGATGCTGTCGCGGCAGTATCCGGAAATTGAGATGATGCGCTTGTTAAGGCCATTCACAGGCACGCTCACCCAAAGCGGCCTGATCCAGATTGCGATGGAGAAGACCGGCGGATGGAAGACGTTGGGGGGCATCCGCGATTCCGGCAGATTGGCCAATCATACGGCTTATGTGGTCGAATCGCGGGGGATCGGGCAGCTCTCCGGGGCGACTGGCGGTCATAACCTGGATGCGGCAGTCACGAAATACAGTAGCGATGCCTCCGTTCCCAAGGGAACCGTCGCACTGACCCGCGATAGCGACGGCGGTTGGCTGGTCAGACATAATCCGGCCGATGACAACCGCCTTGCGACCATCACGCGGGAAGTGGGTACGCGCCGCACTCTGGATGCAAACCAGATTCAGGCCGAGTTGGCGAAGATTTTGCAAACCCTGCCGCCGCAAGCCCCAGTCAAGATGGCGGCGCTGCGCCAGGTCACCGGTCATGCCTCCGAGTTCAAGCCGACACGTTTGACGGAAGCCGGAAACAAGGCACAGGCTTTATCGCACAGCCAGCAAAAGGTGCTTGGCGAATTGGCGGCGGCCGATCGCGATGCGATCGTGATGGAGCAATTGGGCGACGGTCAATTTGTTCTGAGTCGTACTGGGTCGACAGAGGCGCTACAACTGCCTGACCTAGTCGCTGCAACCGATGCCTTGGCCAATGGACTCATCGCGAACGCGGGTGGACGCGGTCCGGTTTCTGTCCTTGTCAACGGAGTGCCACCCGAAAAAGCCGAGGCCATGCTCAGCTTTGTCCAGGCCTCGCTGCGGCGCCGATCCAAGGATTCGGTCGACCATGTGCTGACAGGCCGCGGCGATTTCGCCGCACAGACGGAACGCGCCCGGTTTGTCAACGCGAAGATTGCGCATAACGGATTGGAAATCGACCGCAGTGGGGTCAAAGTGTCGAAGGTTACGACCGGAATATACGAAGGATTCACCCGGGTCGAAGTTCCGGTGCTGATCAAGGCAGCACAGCCCTGGCATGTGAGGCTGGTAATTTACTGCAAGAGTATATCCAATGCGGCCTTACAAGCTTTCCTGACCAGGTTGAGTACCGTTTTGGCGGCGATTAAAGGCCCGCTTTCGATAGCCGACGCCAATATTCTGATCCGCCAGCAATTAAAACAGGATCTGCATGACCTCAACATCGACGCACTGATGATGGAGATCGATAGCGACCCGACTCACAAAGTTCATGATGTGCTCATTGGCGAGCTATCTGAAAGACGGCGCGATGCAGCCTGATCTCGCAGTACTTTGTTGCCTCCCCTTGTCAGAGCAGGACTGGCACGAGCGCTTGGCGCAGCGTCAATGTGGCGATTTTGTGCGAATGACGGTCGAGAAGAAGTTCGCGGGCAATGCGCAGGCCGCATGGTCTGTCTTTGCCAGGGAGGCAGAGTTCATCGAGCGAAAGCTGAGCAGTTTTTCCCAACGCGGCTTGTCTGTTACCCGCCGGGCTACGGCATCTGATATTGCACAAGCGGCCTTAGGACACCGCGACGTCGTCGTGCTGGCGCATTGGAAAGGGGACACGGCGTTGGCCTCGGATCACGATCTGCCCGACAATCGACTGGAGACGTGGGATGCAATGCTCTCGGCGGAGGAGCTCTCCCAGTTGTTGCCCGCAGACTTCAACGGAACGATCTACCTCGCGGTGTGCACGTCCCATATTCTGACTGAGGTTGTCCGCCGGCAGCATCCGGCCGCGATGTGTATCTGCAGTGTGGGCACCGTCATGGCTGGCTTGGCGCTAGCGAAACTGGACGCTGCGATCAAGTTAATGGCGACCAGGAAAATTCCTCTATGGCGTGGCCTGCTCGAGGCGGGACAGCTCATCGACACGGTGGCATAACAGGAGGCGTGATGGAGAAAATGAAGCTGGTCCAATTTCTGCAAAAATACAGCGCCAGGCCAGTATTGGGGGCGGAGGAGCCCGGCGCTTCGTCGAGTCCTGTGAGCGAATTGGCTCACCGTGATCTGGAGAAAGTTCAGCAGACGAATGAGTATTATTTCAGGATGTATTGGGCGCTGCTGATCGTCGTGTTTCTGCTGACGTTCGGAATCGCCATTCATCTTCGAGCAGAAATGGGCGGCATCGCTACGGTTCTGGGTGCCGGCGGCGTTACCCAGGGGGGATTGATTGTTTTGCTGTCGAGCGAGTGGAAGAACAAGGTGCGTATCGATACGGTCGCTACGCTATCGCGACGGTTATCGCCAGACCAGCTGCAGATCGTGCTGATGGAATTACTGAAACAACTGCAAAAGTGAGCAGCGATTCTTTGCGCCCATCCGTCACAAAATGGGGGCAGGTTTGGCGGACTGCCCGCGTCACCGGTGCGGGCGTCCTACCAGGTGCGCGTGCAGCAGTTCGCGCTCGGCGCCGGGGTCCTCGAGATAGTTGATCTTGCCGGCGACGATGGTCGCCACCGGCACCCCGTCGCGGAACAGCACGCGGTTGCCGGCGATGGCCGGCACCTTGTCGCCCGGTAGCAGCGTGCCGCACAGGTTGAGCGGGTCGACGCCGGAGATGCACACCAGGCCGCCGTCATGCGCGCGCCGCCGCACTTCGCGCAGCAGCGGAATCGCCTCGGGCAGCGCGAACTGTTCGCCGGAGAAGCCGGCGACGAAGCGCCCGCCGCGGATTTCGCCGCGCGCTTCGAGGCGATGGTAGACCGGCAGCAGTTCGCGCCACGATGGCAGCCACGCCGCTTCTCGTTCGAGCAGGCGCCAGAACATCACGCCATACCGGCGCAGCAGCGTCATGGCGACGTATTCCAGCGTTTCGGGCGCGGTGCGCGGCTTGCGGGCGGGCTTGCCCGCCACCGGTTCGGGCACTGCTTCGGCGTCGCCGCGCCGCACCAGCGCCCAGCGTCCCGCTTCCTCCATCGTGGGGCCGGCGCCGCGCCGCTTGCGCTTGTCGTTGCTGGCGCGCTTGCTCGCGGGGAGCAGCATCGCGCGCATGCCGGCGAAGCTGTCGGCGTTCACCACGCCGGTCGATACCAGTTCGCCCAGCGCGTTTTCCAGTTCCACCGGCAGCAGCCGCGTGTCCTGCTGCAGTTCGTCGAAAAACATCGCCCCGTCGCGCCGCAGCGCTTCCAGCACGAAGGTGGCGCGCGGCGAAATCTCCGGCGGGCCGTTCGGGCCGGGCAGCGAATGCCACAGCGCGGTCTGGCGGCGCGGCAGCAGCACGATCGGCGTGCTGCGCACCGGACCGCCGGCGGCCGAACGCGGCGCGCCGACGCGCGTCCACACCAGCTTCCCCGCGCGGCACAAGTCGTCCAGCCCGAGAATCGAATAGTCGCGCAGCCGCAGCGCCAGCAGGTCGCTTTCCCACGCGCCGGCCGCCGCTTCGTAGCCTTCGAGCTGCGCCAGCACCTGAGGCAGCGCGTCGTCGCCGTGCCATTGCGTGCCTTCCGACAGGTGCTGCCAGTCGAACAGGAAGCGCATGAAATCCTGCCGCTCGACTGGTTCGATCTCGCGCCGCAGCCGCTTGATGGTGTAGCGGTGGATGCGCGCCAGCAGGTGCCGCTCGCACCATTCCTCGTCCGCGGCGCCGGGCGTGAAGCGGCCGCGCATGACGTAGCCTTCGCTCTCCAGCTGGGTCAGCGCGATGGTCGCCGTGGATTCCGGCAGCGCCAGGCTCGCGGCGATCGCGCCCAGCGGCTGCGGCCCGAAGCCGGTCAGGCGCGCGCGCAGGATTTCCACCAGCGCGGCGTCGCGCGTCCATGCTTCGTCGCCGTTGCCGCGATGGCTGTCGGGGATGTCCAGCGCGGGCGATGCAACCGCGTCCGGATAGGCGGCCTGCAGGCAGTCCAGCCGTTCCAGCGGCACCCACAGGTCGGCGGCCGCGCCGCGCAGGCGGGTGGCGCGGCCGCTCCTGGCCAGCGCATCGAGCCACGCCGCCCAGCCTTCGTTGCGAACCGCTTCTTCGCTGGTCACGCAGGACAGCGCCACCAGCGCTTCCTGCATTTCGTCGATGCCGCGCGGCTGCGGCCACGCTTCGTCGGCCACGCCGGCGATGGCGTCCGCATCGAGCGCGCCCATGTCGTCGGTCGATGCGGGATCGCTCCAGCGCCGGCTCATGACGGCCTGGGTGCGGCGCTCTTCCAGCGGCGCGTCGTCGAGGAAGGCGTACGGCCGCGCGTTGAGGATTTCCATCGCCAGCGGCGACGGCGTGGGCAGGTCGCGCGCCAGCAGCCGGATTTCGCCGGCCTCGATGCGGCGCAGCAGGGCCAGCCAGCCTTCGCTGTCCATCGCCTCATGCAGGCAGTCGTCGATGGTCTGGTCGACCAGCGGATGGCTTGGCAGCTCGCGCTCGCCGACCACGTTTTCAAGGCACGCGGCCTGGTCGGGGAATACCGCGGCCAGCAGGTCGTCGCTCTTCATGCGCTGCAGCTGGGGCGCGACCTTTCGTCCGCCGGTGAAGCGCGGCAGGGCCAGCGCGGTGGTGGCGTTCCAGCGCCATCGCACATTGAACAGCGGCGCGTCGAGCAGGGCCTGTACCAAAATGTGTTCGGCGCTGGCCGCGCGCAGGTAGCGCCACACTTCATCGAGCGGGAAGCTGTGGGCGGTCGACAGCGACAGGATGATCGCGTCTTCGGTGGCCGCGGCCTGCAGCTCGAAATTGAAGCTGCGGCAGAAGCGCTTGCGCAGCGCCAGGCCCCAGGCGCGGTTGATGCGGCTGCCGAACGGCGTGTGCAGCACCAGCTGCATGCCGCCCGACTCGTCGAAGAAGCGCTCCATCACCAGCGTGTCCTGGGTCGGCAGCGCGCCCAGCGCGGCGCGCGAGCGGGCCAGGTAGTCGACGATCTGGCGCGCGGCGTCCTCGTTCAGGCCTAGGTGCTCGTCGAGCCACGCGACGGCGCGGTCCAGCGCCGCTTCGCCATCGGGGCCGTCGGCCAGCTGATGGTCGATCTCGCCGCGCAGCCGGGCCACGCCGGCCGACAGCTCGTCGCTGCGTCCCGGCGCCTCGCCCAGCCAGAACGGGATGTTGGGCGCGGCGCCGTGCGCGTCCTCGACCCGCACCTTGCCCGCTTCGACGCGCATGATGCGGTACGAGGTGTTCCCGAGCTGGAATACGTCGCCGGCCAGGCTCTCGACGGCGAAGTCTTCGTTGACGGTGCCGACCGACTGGCCCTGCGGCTCGAGCAGCACGGTGTAGTCGGCGTTGTCCGGGATGGTGCCGCCCGAGGTAACCGCTGCGAGCTTGCCGCCGCGCCTGCCGCGCAGCGAACGGGTGGCGGCGTCGCGGTGCAGGTAGGCGCCGCGCACACCGTTGCGGGTGGTGTAGCCCTCGGCCAGCATGCGCAGCACGGCGTCGTAGTTCGCGCGTTCGAGCTGATTGTAGGGATGCGCGCGGCGAATCAATTCGAACAGCTCGTCCTCGCCCCATTCGCGGTTGGCCACTTCGGCGACGATCTGCTGCGCCATCACGTCCAGCGGCGCCTGCGGAATGCGCAGCGCGTCAAGCTCGCCGCGGCGCACGCAGTCGAGCAGCGCGGCGCATTCGATCAGGTCGTCGCGCGAGGTCGGGAACAGGCGGCCCTTGGGCATGCCGCCGACCTGGTGGCCGGACCTGCCCACGCGCTGCAGCAGCGAGGCGATGTTGCGCGGCGAGCCGACCTGGCAGACCAGGTCGACGTCGCCGATGTCGATGCCCAGCTCCAGCGATGCGGTGGCGATCAGGACCTGCAGGTCGCCGGCCTTCAGTCGCTGTTCGGCCACCAGCCGGTATTCCTTGGCCAGGCTGCCATGGTGCGCGGCCACGTGTTCGGCGCCGAGCCGGTCGCCGAGGTGGCGCGCCAGGCGTTCGGCCATGCGTCGCGTATTGACGAAGATGAGGGTGGTCCGGTGCAGCACCACCAGTTCGGCCATGCGGTCGTAGACGCGCTCCCACACTTCGTTGGGCATGATCGCTTCGAGCGGCACCGGCGGCAGTTCGAGCGCGAGGTCGCGCGCGCACACGTGGCCGACGTCGACCACGTCGCAGCCGGCGCCGCCGCCGCGCAGGAAGTCGGCCACCAGCGACAGGGGCTTCTGCGTGGCCGACAGGCCGATCCGCACCGGCGGGCGCGGGCACAGCGCGGCCAGCCGTTCCAGGCTGAGCGCGAGATGGCTGCCTCGCTTGCTGCTGGCGACGGCGTGGATTTCGTCGACGATCACGGTGCGCACGGTCGACAGCATGGCGCGGCCGCTGTCCGAGCCGAGCAGGACGTACAGCGATTCGGGCGTGGAGACCAGGATGTGCGGCGCGCGCTTGCGCATCGCGTTGCGTTCGGCCGTGGTGGTGTCGCCGGTGCGCACGGCGGTGCGGATGCCGTGTTCCGGCAGGCCCATCGCGGCGAGCTGGCGGCCGATGCCTTCGAGCGGACCTTGCAGGTTGACGCGGATGTCGTTGGAGAGCGCCTTGAGCGGCGACACGTACAGCACCTGGGTTTCGTCGGGCAGCGGCGCCTCGCTGCTTTCGCGCACCAGCGCGTCGATCGCGGCGAGGAAGGCGGTCAGGGTCTTGCCGGAGCCGGTCGGCGCGGCCACCAGGGTGGTGCGGCCGGCCTGGATCAGCGGCCACGCGCGCAACTGCGCCTCGGTCGCGGCCGGAAAGGTCGCACCGAACCAGGCGGCGACGGCAGGGTGGAAGTTCCGCCAGACGCTGTCGACGGGAACGCGCTTGTTCATGGCTTGCAAATGGGGGCGGCCGGGCAAAGGGCAAGGCTACCATTATGTCGCAAGCGGCGGGAAACATGGGGTCAGGTCCGGCGGACCTGACCCCATTTGCAGCTGTGGTTAGCGCAGGTTGAGGATTTTGCCCACGCCCGGGCCGTCTTCCAGCTTCCAGCTCAGTTTCATGCTGCCGGCCGCGAAGTCTGCCGGCACCTGCGCCTGCATCTCGAAGCTGACGCTCGATTTGGCCGGGATCTGACCGCCGGCCGCGCCGCAATTGAGCCGCAGCGTGGTGGCGGCAGCCTTGCCGTCGGCCGACAGCGACTGCGTGTACGACGGGCAGGACGCCAGCGACACCGGCGCGGCGGTCGGATTCGACAAGGTCACCGTGTACGCCAGCGTGCCTCCCCGTACCGCGTCGTCGCCCGCGCTCAGGGCGCCGGCCAGCTGCCCGGCCGGCGCTGCCGCTTTCGCCGCGCCGTCGTTCTGCACGTGGTGGAAGCGGATCACCGACGCGCGACCGCACAGGGTATCGACATGGACGCCGTTCAGCACCTTCACGCCGCCGCCCGGCAAGGCCAGCTGCATTTGCCTGCTGACCTTGCGCTGCGGCTTGGCCGCCGCGTCGCACGAACCCGGGGTCCCCATCAGCATCAGCGCCGATTCGCCGGGCGCCAGCTCGACGCGCTCGGTCTGCAGCTGCGGCGCGATGTCGCTGGCGCCGACCGTCTGCGGCGCTTCGCCCACCGGCTGCAATTGCGCGCTCGGGAAGCCGGGCAGGTGGCAGGCGCTGGCGCCGGTATTGGTGAGGCGGATCTCCTGCGTGGCGTGGCCGCGATACGCGCCCGCAGGTCCCGCGGCGACAGCCAGGTCGGCGCCGGAGCAGGGATGGGTGAAGCCGGGCGCGGCGGGCGTCGCCGCGGCCTTGGGCGCCGCCGGCTGGTTCAGCCAGGGCACCGGCTGCGCGGCATGCGCCTGGCCGGCCAGCGACAGCATGAGAACGGACATGGCGGACAGGCCGCCGGCGAATTTCGAACGAGTTGACATTGATGGCGCTCCTGAGAATGGGATCATGACGGGATTTCGAGGTTGAAGGCGCGCTAGTTGCATACGCTGGCGCCGTTCAAGCCGCCGGTCGGCGCCATCGGGCCGTTGGCGCAATTGCTGTCGATATTGAGCGTCACGCCGCCCCAGGTTTCGTTATGGTCGCCCTGGTACTGCTTCAGGCGCTGGTGGTTCGAGAAGATCGTTCCGCTGATGCAGGACATGGTCGCCGTCGATGGATTGAGGTCCCAGTTCGCGGCCCAGATGTAGGCCGGCGGCCGCGCGATGGTGGCCAGGTCGCTCAGGTAGGAATTGCACGCCGAGCCGTACACGCCGGCCACCTGCGCCGGCGCCACCGCCAGCTGGTCGGTCCAGCCCAGCATGAAGGACTTGACCGCCGCGCGGCAGCCGGCGTCGTTGGTGTAGCCTTCCATGTCGTACACGATCGGCGTGCCGGCCGCGCTGTTGGTGATGCCCAGGTTGATCAGGGCCGTATACGCGCTGTTCGCCTCGGCCACGCCCTGCTGGTAGGCGGTCGTCGTGTTGAGGCTGATGCGGTTGGCGAAGGTAGTGCAGGGCGCCTGAGGGCCGACCCAGATCATCTGGTGGCGCCAGCCCTGGGTATTGGTGGTGTTCATCCACGCCGAGGTCAGGTTGGGCTGCGAACAGGCGCGCGTGTTGCCGCCGACGTAAATGCCGACGAAACTCCACGGCGTGCTGGTCCACCAGGACTGCATCTGCGCGGTCGAGGGCGCGGCGCAGGTGTCGAAGCCCTTGCCGTTGAAGGCCGCGCCGCCGCCGGGATAGGCGTGGGCCGGCAGGGCCGCGAACAGGGCGCAGGAAGCGAGTAATACGGACGGCAGCAGGGAGGCTGCCGGTGAACGGGACAAGGCTTGCATCGTTGACGTCTCCTTTTGTCATTAACTACTTCAGGAGCCGCACGCGCACCCACCAACGAAACCCTCGGACCCGCCTCACGGCCGTTCCGTGTGCAAATTCAGCTCCCGCATTTTTTGTGTTGCGGAAAAGAATTTACCATAGGAAATTTACACGGGGCGCGAAATTGCGCGTCAGCGATATTTGTCGTAGATCGCCGCGAGCCGGTGGTCTTTCTGGATCCGCCGGATGGCCCGGTTGATCGCCTCGACCGTGAAGCGGCTTTTGCGCGACACCGCGCAGGCGGCCTTGTAGCGGCGCACCACCAGCGGCTCGTGCGCGGGGAGCGCAGCCCCGTGGACGCGGTGCTGGTAGTTCAGGAACACCTCGCCGGTCAGGATGTGGCGCGAGCGTCCGATCGCGAACTTCGTCAGGTTTTGCGTGGCGTCGCCGGCGTCGTCGCGAACGAAACCGGCGCCCAGTTCGCGTTCCACGTCCGGGTAGGCGAAACCCAGCACCGTGCCGATCGGCTGGCCGCGCAGATCCTGGAGCTGGCCGACCGGAGCGGTGCGCGCATCGCTCAGGAGCAGCAGGGCGTTGGGCAGGAACGGTTCGGTCCAGGCGAAATCACCGGGCAGCCACTCGGGCAGGAAATGACACGCCAGGTCGCCGTCGCCCCGTTGCAGCGCGACCGGGATGCGCTTCCTCGGCATCACCAGGAAGCTCGCCGGCTCGCCCAGTTCGCGCGCGAGCTCGATGCCGAGGTCGCGGTGGATGCCGCCAGTCAGACGGGCGTCGTGGAATTGCGCCATCGGCATGGCGGTGCTGGCGTCCACCAGGATTTTCACCGTGGCGGCGGCGTGAGTGGATACGGCCGCACAGGCGGCCAGCAAGCACAGGCGGGTCAGGTCAACAATGCGCAAGTAGGTCCTCGTCGTGGTTCCTCCATATTCTAACGTCGCTTGTCAGTTGGCGTCGACCTCGAAGCGATTGCGCCCGCCGTGCTTGGCCCGGTACATGGCCTGGTCGGCGCGCCGCACCAGCTCCTTGGCGCTGACATCCGGCGCGGAGAACGCCACGCCGATGCTGGTGCCGACAGCGATCTCGATGCCGTCGAATACGAACGGCGCCTGCATGGCCGCGACCAGTTTGGCGGCAATGCCATGGGCCGCGGCGCGGGCGGCCAGGTCTTCGATGGTCAGGGCAAACTCATCGCCGCCGAGCCGCGCCACGATGTCCGTTTCGCGCAGCACGCCCTTGATCCGCTGCGCGAACCCCTTCAGCAGCCGGTCGCCTACTTCGTGACCGTGCGTGTCGTTCACCGCCTTGAACTTGTCGAGGTCCAGGTACATCAGCGCGAACGTCGCACCGTTGCGCCGGGCCCGGGCGACGGTGCGCTCGAGCTGATGATGGAAGTAGGCGCGGTTGGCCAGCCCGGTCAGGCTGTCGGTATGGGCCATTTCCTGCAGCCGCCGTTCCATCATCTTGCGTTCCGTGATGTCCTCGTACAAGCCGAGCACGGCGACGGTGCGTCCCTGGATGTCGGTCAGCGGGATCTTGCTGGTGCGAAGCCAGCTCTGGCTGCCATCCTCGCGATCCTGCGGCTCCTCGTAATTGATCTTGGCCACGTTGCTGGCCAGGGTGGCCCGGTCGTCGCTCCGATAGGCCTCGGCGTTGGCGCGCCAGGCCAGCTCGAAGTCGGTCTTGCCGACGATCTGGTCGGGATGCGTCAGCCCGGCATCGCGGCACAAGGCCTCATTACAGCCAAGAAACCTGAGATCGGTATCCTTCCAGAACACGCGCTGCGGAAGGTGGTCGATCACCAGCTGCAGCATGCGCTTCGACTCCGTCAGGCGCCATTCGGCCAGCTTCCTTTCGGTGACGTTTTCGGCGATGCCAAGCACGCTGGTGACGCGGCCGTCCTGCCTCACCGGGATCATGATGACGCACACGTCGATGCGCGCGCCGGCGCCGTCGATCAGGGCCGAATCGAAGGAGACGGTATTGCCGCGCACGACCTCCTCGAACAGCTCGCGCCCGCGCGCCTCGTTTTCGGGAACCACCAGGTCGGAGACGGATTTTCCGATCAGGTCTTCCTTCGCCATGTTGAATTCCTTGAGCGCGTGGGCATTGGCGTTGACGAAGCGGCGCTGCAGGTCGAGCGCGTAGACCGCCGACGGATGGTTCTGGAACACTTCGTCGAAGCGGTGTGCGTCGGCCTGCCGCTGCGAGCGCGAACGCAGATTGACGATCGCCTTGCGCGTGCCGTAGCCCATGGCGGCAGTGAGGAACAGGCCGAGCACGAGGATGGTCGCGCCGTCTCGGGTGGCGTAGCGCATGGCGTAGGCCGGCTTCGAGAAAAAATACATCTGCCAGGTGTGGTCGCCGATCGTGAGGTCGGCGCGGTGGGAGACGGGGAAATCCGCGTCCTTCATGACGACGTGCGGCCGCTTGTCGGCATCGTAAAGGAGGGAACGCCGGCCCGCGTCGCCGTCGTAGACTTCGAGGTCGAACAGCTCGTCGAATCTCGGGCCCATGACGCGATCGATCATTTGCTCGATTTCGTAAATCGAAAACACGAAGCCGCGCAAGGCAGCGCGGCGCTCGGCCACGTTCGACGCCGGCATGCCCAGGGCGTAGATCGGGGTGAACACGACGACGATCGGCACGCGGGCAGCGTCGGCCGCCATCGGGTGGACGTAGAAATGCCGGGACGTGACGGCCGATGTGCCGGAGTCGCGCGCCTGCTGCATCGCGCTCCAGCGTTCGGGAATGGCGGAGAAATCCATTCCCTGGGCCGCGGCGGTGCGGGCGTCATGCGGATACGCATACAGGTAGGGGTAGGCGTGAGCGGGATCGGCGCCGCCTCCCTGCGCGGCGCGCGCGATGCGCGGCACGTAGCCGATGTAGCGCAGTCCGGGATGCTCGCGCAGCACGTCGGTGCTGCGCACGTAGGCGTCGAAATTGGCTGCCGTCAGGTGCTCGGAGGCGACGATAAAACCGGCCAGGTCGCGGCTCAGCTGAACGTACGAGCGGATACCTTGCTCGAGGGTCCGCTGGTACTGGACCGCGTCGGCGCCGGCGTGCAGCGAGACCTTTTCGCGCATCAGCTGCTGCTGCAGGCCGAACGCGCCGAAGGTCAGCAGCGCGCACACGAGCATGACGATAACGGATGGGGCAAATTGCCGGACGGATGATGGTATGTGGTTCGCCATTGGGAAAGTGGAAAGGCGCCGGTCGCGCGGCGCGGTCGTGTGAGACAACGGAATCGGGTGGTGCTGGGTCTGTCCGCGGACCGTGTTTCGGCGGGGAGGGGGCCGGTGCCGGAATACGGCGGTGGTCGGTCGAGGTGTGGGGCGGCAAACGGGCGGATCGTGACGCTTGCCCGCAATATACGCTGAATATTGCCGTAGCGCAAGTAAAACCGTTAGTTGGTCGCTGTTTGTCGACCTTTTCTGGCGCCGCTGTCGTCGATGCGCAACTGGTGATCACTTTTTTGTCGCGAAAATTGCGACAGTACGGGCCGGGCGCCGGCGCGCCGCGCCCGCGGCGGCGGGGTTTTGCAGGCCGTCGTGGTAGAAAGCGGGCACTGCGAAGCGCGCGCGCTTGAGATACCATAGGGAAACTCCCATTAGTATCAAGGTATTTGTGCGGATATCGACAAAACTCACCTCTGTTGTCCTGGTGGTATTCCTTTCGGTCGGCGCGGTTGGCGCGCTGTCGCTGGGCGGCCTGCGCGGAATCGTCCAGCAGGCGGTGGAGTCGGAGGCGCGCAACCTCGCCACCACCATGGCGGCGATGGCGTCGCACCAGGTTGCCGGCGTCGCCGTCGACGCGCGTCCCGCACAGTTCCAGGACTTCATCGCCGCGATGACGGCGCGCGAGAAGCGCGATCTCGAAATCGTCGGCCCGGACCTGGTCATCGTCGCCGACGCCGACCAGGAAGACATCGGCCACCCGGTCGACCCGGATCGCCGCGCGGTCCTCGCCCTCACGCTGCGCGACGGCGTGCCGCGCCTGATGATCGAAAAGCCCCGCAGCGGCGCCGCCGATATCCGCCAGGTGACGGTGCCGATCCGCGACGCGCAGCAAACCGTGATCGGCGCGCTGGTCTACGAATACACACCGCTGCATACGGAACTGGTCAGCCAGGCCGAGCGCTCCCTGAAGAACATCGGCGTTGTCGCAGCGGTGTGCCTGGTGCTCGCGCTGGGCTTCGCCGCGTGGCTGTCGCGCCGGGTCATCGCGCCGCTGGGGCAGCTCACCGAGGCGGCCTTTCAGCTGGCGCAGGGCCGGCGCGACGTCACCGTGATGGCCAGCTCGCGCGACGAGATCGGCGAGCTGGCGTCGGTGTTCAACACCATGAGCGCGGCGCTGCGCGCGTCGGAAGCGACGCTCGAATACCGCGCCGACCAGCTGCAGCTGGCCAATCAGGCGCTGCACCTGCGCGAGCGCGCGATCGAGTCGAGCTTCAACGCGATCATCATCGCCCGGTTGACGCCGCCGCACCTGACGGTCGACTACGTCAATCCGGCCTTCGAACGGATCACCGGCTACAGTGCCGCCGAGGCGCTTGGAATGAGCGCGGACTTCCTGGTCGGCGCCGACGTCGACCAGCCGGCGCTGCTGCAGCTGCGCGCCGCGCTGCGCGACCGCCGCGAGGCGCGCGCCGTGGTGCGCAGCTACCGAAAGGACGGCACGCCGTTCTGGAACGAAGTGTATGTGGCCCCGGTGCGCAACGAAGATGGCGACGCCGAGCATTTCGTCGGGGTGTTCAACGACATCACCGAAGCGCGCAACGATGCCGACCAGCTGGCGCGCCAGGCCCGGTTCGACGCGCTCACCGGGCTGGCCAATCGCACCGTGCTGACCGACCGCCTGACGCAGGCCATCGCGGGCGCGAAGCGGGGCGGCGACAGCGTGCTGGTGGCCTTCCTCGACCTCGATGGCTTCAAGCTGGTCAACGACAGCCTGGGACACGAAATGGGCGACGAACTGCTCAAGCAGGTTGCGGCGCGCCTCGGCGCCAGCGTGCGCGCCAGCGACACCGTGGCGCGCTTCGGCGGCGACGAATTCGTGCTGCTGCTGAACCAGGGCGCGCTGGCAAAGCCCTACGCCGAATCGCAGGCCGCCGAGCAGATGCGCAAGCTGATCGACACGATCGCCGCGCCGGTCGAGCTGGGCGGGCGCACGGTCACGGTCGGCTGCAGCATCGGCCTGGCGTTCTATCCGCAGGACGGGCAGGACGCCGACACCCTGATCAAGCATGCCGACACCGCGATGTACCGCGCCAAGGAACTCGGGCGCAATGGCTTCCAGTTCTTCACGGCGGCGCTGCAGGAGCGCGCCAGCGAGCAGCTGCAGCTTGGGGCGAGCCTGCGCCAGGCGCTGGCGCGCGACGAATTCGAACTGTATTACCAGCCGCAGGTGAGCCTGCGCAGCGGCAAAGTGGTGGGCGTCGAGGCGCTGCTGCGCTGGAACCATCCGCAGCTTGGCCTGGTCGGTCCCGGGCATTTCATCGCCTTCGCCGAAGAGACCGGCCTGATCATCCCGATCGGCGAATGGGTGCTGAACCGCGCCTGCGCGCAGAACAAGGCGTGGCAGGACGCGGGCGTGGCGCCGCTGCCGGTGGCGGTCAACATCTCGGCCAAGCAGTGCGCGCAATCGGACCTGGCCGACGTCGTGCGGCGCGCCTTGGAGCGCAGCGGCCTGGCGCCGCACTGCCTCGAACTCGAGCTAACCGAGAGCATCTCGATGGCCGATCCCGAACAGAGCGTGCCGATGATGGAGAACATGAAACGGATCGGGGTCGAGCTGTCGATCGACGATTTCGGCACCGGCTATTCGAACATGAGCTACCTGCGGCGCTTCCCGATCGACCGGCTCAAGCTCGACCTGTCGTTCGTGCGCGAGATCACCACCGACGCCGGCAGCCTGGCGATCGCCGACGCCATCATCGCCATGTCGCACAGCCTGCACTTGGAAGTGGTGGCCGAAGGCGTGGAGACAGAGGCCCAGCTGGCCTTGCTGGCCAGCCGCCAATGCGACATCGTCCAGGGCTATTTTTTCAGCAGGCCGCTGCCGGCGGCGCAGCTGGAAGCCCTGCTGCGCGAGGACCGCCGCCTGCCGCCCCAGCTGATCTCGCGCGCTCCCGAGGCGCCCGCGGTGCTGGTGCTGGACGACGACCCGCACATGGTCGAATACCTGGCGCTGGTGCTGCGCAACGAAGGGTATGTGGTGCACGCGACGACCGATCCGGCGCATGCGCTGGAGCTGCTGGCGTGCCACGATGTGGCGGTGGTCCTGTGCGACCAGCGCATGCCGGCGATGGACGGCATCGAATTCATCGGGCGTGTGCGCCGCATGTACCCCGCCACCATGCGCGTCATGCTCAGCGCCTACGACGATTCGGCCATCACGCGCCGGGCGATCAATATCGGCGCGGTTTACAAGTTCATCGAGAAGTCGGACGACCCGGCTGAGCTGAAACAGGTGGTCGACGAGGCGTTCCGCGCATACGCGCGCAAGCGCGCCGCGAAGGTCGCCTAGCCGGCATGGGTCAGGTCTGGCGGACCTGACCCCGCCTTTGCACGCCGGCCCTTGCTGTGCCGGACTATTTCAACGTGCGCATATAGGCGAGCAGGTTGGCGACCTGGCGCTCGTCGCCGATGCCCCAGAATCGCATGCTGGTTCCCGGCACCACGTCGCCGGGGGCGCGCATGAAGGCCGCCAGCTTCGGTTCGGTCCAGACGAAGCGCGCGTTCTTCATCGCCGCGGAATACTTGAAGTCCGCGGTCGATCCGGCCATGCGGCCAACGATGCCGTTAAGCTGAGGCGCGAAGCCTCCGCGCGCCGACGGCCCGACCTGGTGGCACGAGGCGCATTTGGCGAACGAGCGCCGGCCGGCTTCGATATCGGCGGCGGCGGCGCCTTGCGCCAGCAGGGCGAAGGCGAGGGCGGTGAACGGCTTCGACGGATGCATGCTTATCCTTCGTAGCGCAAGGCGGCAACCAGCAGCGCTAGCGCCGGCGAGGATTGCCGCCTGCTCGGAAAATAAACATGATAACCGGGGAATGGCTCGCACCAGTCCTCCAGCACGCGCAGCAGGCGGCCTGCGGCGATGTGCTCGGTCGCCATGTCCTCCGGCACGAACGCCAGGCCGAAGCCGGCGACGGCCGCGCGCACCCGCGGCGTGCTGCTGTTGAACACCAGCTGGCCGTCCACCCGCACCTTCAGCGGATGCCCGTCCTTTTCGAATTCCCAGGCGTAGATGCCGCCGTGGGTCGGCAGGCGCAGGTTGATGCAGTCGTGATTGGTCAATTCATGCGGCGTGGCCGGCGCCGGCTTTTTCGCGAAGTACGACGGCGCGCCCACCACGGCCATGCGCATCTCGGGGCCGATGCGCACGGCGATCATGTCCTTGGCCACCTGGTCGCCCAGGCGCACGCCGAGGTCGTAGCGGTCGGCGACGATATCGGTCAGGCCGTAATCGACCGTCACTTCCACCTTGATGTCCGGGTAGTTGGGCAGGAACCCCTCCAGCTTCGGCCAGATCACGCTGATGGCGGCGTGTTCCGCGGTGGTGATGCGGATCGTGCCGGCCGGCTTGTCGCGCAGGGCGGTGAGCGAGGCCATTTCGGTTTCGATTTCGTCGAAGCGCGGCGCGACCGTGAGCATCAGCCGTTCGCCGGCTTCGGTGGGGGCGACGCTGCGGGTGGTGCGGGTCAGCAGGCGGATGCCGATGCGTGCTTCGAAATTGCGGATCGTGTGGCTCAGCGCGGATTGCGAAACGCCAAGCTGCGCGGCGGCGCGGGTGAAGCTGCCGGCGCGCGCCACGGCGATGAAAGCGAGCAGGTCGTTAAAATTTTCGCGGGCCATTCATGAACTCCACTCATAAGGACATCCCGATTTTACCGTCTTATCACCGAGTGGCGCCGCACCTACACTGGTTTCATCCCAGCCGCGGACCAAGGCCGGGGGGCAGGTCCGCCGGAGCGACGGGAGCGCCTAGCCCCCGGGCTCGTCGACGCCGCATGCCAAATCAGAAGAGGAGTCATCATGCAGAAATTTCCAGCAGCCGCAGTATTAATGTGCTCGCTCGCGTCGGCCGTCGCCGCCGAAGACGCGCCGGCCATCAAAGTCACCCGCATCGGCAGCCAGGCGTCCGCCGCCGGCCCGGCATCCCATTTCACCGGCACGGTGCGCGTCGACGCGCCGTTCCAGGCTGCGGCCCCAGGCCGCACCGGCGGCGCCACCGTCACGTTCGAGCCGGGCGCACGCACCGCGTGGCACACGCATCCGCTCGGCCAGACCCTGATCGTCACCGCCGGCGCCGGCCGCGTCCAGCACTGGAACGGCCCGGTCCAGGAAATCAGGTCCGGCGACATCGTGTGGATCCCGCCGAACGTCAAGCACTGGCACGGCGCCGCGCCCGCCACCGCCATGTCGCACATCGCCATCGCCGAAAACCTGAGCGGCAAAGTCGTTGACTGGCTGGAGAAGGTCGGCGACGACCAATACGGAAAGCTTCCATGACCACCCGCGCGAACAAGACCGCGATCCTCGCGATCATCCTGGTCAGCTACGTGATGATCGTGCTGGACACCTCGGTGGTGCTCACCGGGCTGCCGAAGATTCACCAGCAGCTTGGGTTCAGCGACAACGAACTGGCATGGGTGCAGAGCGCCTACACGCTGACCTTCGGCGGGTTCCTGCTGCTGGCCGCGCGCGCCGGCGACATCCTGGGCCGGCGCCGCATGCTTGTCGTCGGCCTGGCCCTGTTCACCGCCGCGTCGATGGCGATCGGCCTGGCGCAGTCGGCCGCCTGGATGATCGCGGCGCGGGCGGTGCAGGGCGTCGGCGCCGCGATCCTGGCCCCGTCGACGCTCGCGCTGCTGCAGGCCACCTTCGCCGAAGGCAGCGAGCGCACCCGCGCGGTGTCGCTGTACAGCGCGGTCGCCGGCATCGCCGCCAGCGTCGGCCTGGTGCTGGGCGGCGTGCTGACCGAATACCTGTCGTGGCGCGTGGGCTTCTTCATCAACCTGCCGATCGGTATGGCCATGATCGTCGGTGCGCGCCGCCACATCGCCGAGAGCGCGCCCGGCGCGGCCCGCTTCGACGTCGCCGGCGCCATCGCTTCCACGGTCGGCATGAGCGCGCTGGTGTACGCTTTCATCCGTTCGGCCGGCGCCGGCTGGAGCGACGCCGTCACTATCGGCGCGCTGGCTCTCGCGCTGGCGCTGCTGGCCGCCTTCATCCGCATCGAACGCAACGCGCCGCAGCCGATCATGCCGCTGCGCCTGTTCACCAGCCGCGAGCGCTGCGCGGCCTACGCTGCCCGCGCGCTGTTCCTCGGCGCGATGATCGGCTTTTTCTTCTTCACCACGCAGTTCCTGCAGGAGGTCGTCCACTTCCCGCCGTCGGCCACTGGCCTGGCTTTCCTCCCGATGACGCTGGTGAATTTTGCGGTCGCGATGGCGGTGCCTCGGCTCACGCGCCGCGTCGGCAATGCGGCCTTGCTGGCGGCCGGGCTCGCGACGTGCCTCTCGGGCTTCGTCTGGCTGAGCGGCGTATCGATCGACTCGGACTACATCACCGGCATCGCGCTGCCGATGATGCTGATCGGCGCCGGCCAGGGTATGGCGCTGGGCCCACTGACCACCGCTGGCATCGCCGGCGTTGGCGCAAGCGATGCGGGCGCGGCGTCGGGCGTGGTCAATGTCGCGCATCAGTTGGGCAACTCGCTCGGCCTGGCCGTGCTGGTTTCTGTGTCCGCCATCGGGACGAACGGCTTGTCCGGAGCGCCGCTGCTGGCGCACCGCGTGACGATGGCATTGACGAGCTCAGCCGGGATGCTGGCGCTCGCATTGCTGCTCGCGCTTGTATTTATGCAAAAGGACGCGTGCTCCCTTGTCCTACAGGGATCTAGGAGTAAGTCCGATTTAACAATGCCTGAGCGCGACCTACGATGAACTTCCGGTAGCGCAAAAGCCGACCTGGCTTGGCCTCCGAGAAATAACGAACAGGAGACAGATCATGGCAACCCAAGGCAATCAAGGTAGTCAAGGCAATCAAGGCAATCAAGGAAATCAAGCTGGCCAGGGCAGCAAAGGCGGCATGCAGGACGACCAGTCGCGCCAATCCGGCTCGCAGGGCGGCGGCATGGGGTCCGGCAAGCAAAGCGGCACCCGCGACCAGGAAACCGATATCGGACGCCAGGGTCAGAAGGACGACGCGTCGCGCCAGTCGGGCGCTCCAGGTTCGGGATCGCCTTCGCCTTCGCGGGAAAATTCGAAGGGGCCTGACGACAAATCCCGTTAAGCAATTCCGATCCACCGTTTCAGCGGTGACATGGGGCGACATTGGTCGCCCTTTTTGTTGCCCGGCAATTCATGAATCGTTTGCATAGGCCCATGCGGAAAGCGCCGGCTAATCATGCGCCGTTAATGCAATTAGTATATTAATTTACACAGTCGCGCCGACGGCTTGGTCGCGCGCGCCGTAAATACTCCCGCCAAAAGGATGCGAACAAATGGACGATTTCTGCGACTTGAAAATGACCCGGCGCGATGTGCTGATTGCCGGCGCGGTGTCCGCCACGGCGTCCGCGGTGCCGTCGCTGGCCGGCGCCCAGTCATCGGCGCCAGCCCCCGCGCCAAGCCAGCCGCCGGTGATGGCGAAGACCTCGCTGAAGGTGAACGGCCAGACGCGCACGCTCGAAGCCGACACCCGCACCACCTTGCTCGACGCGCTGCGCGAGCACCTGCAGCTGACCGGCACCAAGAAGGGCTGCGACCACGGCCAGTGCGGCGCCTGCACCGTCATCGTCGACGGCCGCCGCATCAACTCCTGCCTGACGCTCGCGGTGATGCATGACGGCGCCAGCGTGACCACCATCGAGGGCCTCGGCAATCCGAGCAAGCTGCATCCGATGCAGGCCGCCTTCGTCAAGCACGACGGCTACCAGTGCGGCTACTGCACGCCTGGCCAGATCTGCTCCGCGGTGTCCGTGCTCGACGAGATCCGGCAGGGTATCCCGAGCCACGTCACCGCGAACCTGACCGCGAAGCCGCTGCTGTCGGCCGAGGAAATCCGCGAGCGCATGAGCGGCAACATCTGCCGCTGCGGCGCCTACTCGAACATCATCGACGCCATCACCGAAGTCGCCGGAGCAAAAGCATGAGGGCCTTTACCTATCAGCGCGTCGCCACGCCGGCCGAAGCCGCGGTGGCGGCCATGCGCAATCCGGGCGCCAAATTCATCGCCGGCGGCACCAACCTGCTGGACCTGATGAAGCTCGACATCGAGACGCCGTCACACCTGATCGACGTGAACGGCCTGAAGCTCGACAAGATCGAGGCGCTGCAGGACGGCGGCCTGCGCATCGGCGCGCTGGTGCGCAACACCGATCTGGCCTCCGATGCGCGCGTGCGCCGCGACTACGGCGTGCTGTCGCGCGCCTTGCTGGCCGGCGCCTCGGCGCAGCTGCGCAACAAGGCGACGACCTCGGGCAACCTGCTGCAGCGCACCCGCTGCCCGTATTTCTACGACACTAACCAGGCGTGCAACAAGCGCGTGCCGGGCAGCGGCTGCTCCGCCATCGGCGGCTTCACGCGCCATCACGCCATACTCGGCGCCAGCGACGCCTGCATCGCCACGCATCCGAGCGACATGGCGGTGGCCATGCGCGTGCTCGACGCGCGAATCGAGACGGTGCGGCCGGACGGCTCCGCGCGCGTAATCCCGATCGCCGACTTCCACCGGCTGCCCGGCAACACGCCGCACATCGAGCACGCGCTCGCGCCCGGCGAGCTGATTACCGCGGTAACCCTGCCCAAGCCGGTCGGCGGCGTCCACATCTACCGCAAGGTGCGCGACCGCTCGTCGTATGCGTTTGCGCTGGTGTCGGTGGCCGCGATCGTCGGGCCCGACGGCACCGGGCGGGTCGCCCTCGGCGGCGTTGCGCACAAGCCGTGGCGGGTCGAAGCGGGGGAGCGCGACATGAAGTCGATCGCCGGCAAGCTGCTGGCCGGCGCGAAGACGACGCACGACAACGCGTTCAAGGTAACCCTGGTTCAACGCACGCTCGCCGCGGTGATGGCCGAAGCGAAGAAAGGCTGACCTCATGAAATTCGACACTCCCGCCACCACCAATCCGATCGACCAGCTCAAGGTCGTCGGCCGCGCCACCGACCGCATCGACGGCCCGCTGAAGACCACCGGCAGCGCGCCGTACGCCTACGAACAGAATCAGGCCGCGCCGCGCGCCGCCTATGGCCACGTGCTGGGCGCCGCCATCGCCAAGGGCCGCATCGTCTCCATCGACGTGGCCGAAGCGAAGCGCGCGCCCGGCGTGATCGCGATCGTCACCGCCGACAACGCGGGCAAGCTCGACAAGGGCCGCTTCAACACCGCGAAGCTGCTGGGCGGACCCGAGATCCAGCATTACCACCAGGCCGTGGCGCTGGTGGTGGCCGAAACGTTCGAGCAGGCGCGCGCCGCGGCGCAGCTGGTGCGCGTGAAGTACGACAGCGCCAAGGGCGCCTACAGCCTCGCCAACGCGAAGGCGGGCGCGAAGCCTGCCAAGGGCAAGCCGGACCACAAGGTGGGCGACTTCGAAGGCGCGTTCGCATCGTCGCCGGTCAAGCTGGACGCAACCTACACCACGCCGGACCAGTCGCACGCGATGATGGAGCCGCATGCCACCATCGCGGCGTGGGAAGGCGACAAGCTGACCCTGTGGACCTCGAACCAGATGATCGACTGGAGCCGCGGCGACATTGCCAGGACGCTCGGCATCCCGAAGGACAACGTGCGCCTGATTTCGCCCTTCATCGGCGGCGGCTTCGGCGGCAAGCTGTTTATCCGCGCCGAGGCGGTGCTGGCGGCGCTGGGCGCGCGCGAGGCCAGGCGACCGGTCAAGGTCGCGCTGCACCGGCCGCTGATGATGAACAACACCACACACCGCCCGGCGACGATCCAGCGCATCCGCATCGGCTGCACGCGCGACTGCCGTATCAGCGCGATCGGCCACGAAAGCTGGTCGGGCGACCTGCCTGGCGGGAAGCCCGAAACGGCGGTCGAGCAGACCCAGTTGCTGTATGCCGGCGTGAATCGCATGACAGCGATGCGGCTGGCCGAACTCGATCTCCCCGAAGGCAACGCGATGCGCGCGCCGGGCGAGGCGCCGGGCCTGATGGCGCTGGAAATCGCGATGGACGAAATGGCCGAGAAGCTGAAGATCGACCCGATCGAATTCCGCATCATCAACGACATCAAGGTCGATCCGGCCAAGCGCCAGCGCCAGTTCTCGCAGCGCCAATTGGTGGAAACCCTGAAGACCGGGGCCGAGCGCTTCGGCTGGAGCCAGCGCAACGCGACGCCGGGCAAGATGCGCGAAGGCCGCTGGCTGATCGGCATGGGCGTGGCCGCGGCCTTCCGCAACAACCTCGTGACCAAATCGGCGGCGCGCGTGCGCCTCGATCCCACCGGCCTGGTGACGGTCGAAACCGACATGACCGACATCGGCACCGGCAGCTACACCATCATTGCGCAGACCGCGGCGGAGATGATGGGCGTCGGGCTCGATCGCGTGATGGTCAAGCTGGGCGACTCGACCTTCCCGGTGTCGTCCGGGTCGGGCGGGCAGTGGGGCGGCAACAGCTCCACGGCCGGCGTGTACGCGGCCTGCGTCAAGCTGCGCGAGGCGGTCGGCCAGAAGCTCGGCATGACCGATGCGCAGTTCAGCGACGGCATGGTCATCGCGGGCGGACGGTCGGTGCCGCTGAAGCAGGCGGCGGCCGGCGGCGAGATCGTGGCGGAAGACTTCATGGAATACGGCGACCTGGACAAGAAGTACCAGCAGTCGACGTTCGGCGCGCATTTCGTCGAAGTCGCGGTGGACGCGGCGACCGGCGAGACGCGGGTGCGGCGCATGCTGGCCGTGTGCGCGGCGGGCCGCATCCTGAATCCGAAGTCGGCGCGCAGCCAGGTGATCGGTGCGATGACGATGGGCGTGGGCGCGGCGCTGATGGAGGAGCTGGTGGTCGATCAGCGCACCGGCTTCTTCGTCAACCACGACCTGGCGAGCTATGAGGTGCCGGTGCATGCGGACATCCCGCACCAGGAAGTGATCTTCCTAGACGAGACCGATCCGATTTCGTCGCCGATGAAGGCCAAGGGAGTGGGCGAGCTGGGGATTTGCGGCGTGGGCGCGGCGGTGGCGAATGCCATCTACAACGCGACCGGCGTGCGGGTGCGCGAGTATCCGGTCACGCTGGACAAGCTGCTGGCCAAGATGCCCGCGTACGTCTAGCCCGATCGTCGTACCGAAGTCGGGGTCAGGTCCGGCGGACCTGACCCCCATCTTTGTTACAGCGGCAGCGCGGTCTCGTACTTCACTTCGCGCAGCGCCACGCTGGTGTTCACCTGCGACACGCCAGGCAGCTTGACCATCACGTTGTGCAGGAAATCGTGGTACGCGTCCATGTCCGCCACCAGCAGCTTGACGATGTAGTCGAACGCCCCCGTCACCTCGTAGCACTCCATCACTTCCGGCCGCACCAGCATCGCGTTCTCGAACGTCTCGACCGCGCCCTCGGTGTGCCGCGTCAGCGAGACGTGCAGCATGCAGCACAGCGGCAGGCCGGCCGCGCGCCGGTTCACCATCGCGACGTATCCGTCGATGTAGCCCGAGTCTTCCAGCTCCTTGTGACGCCGCCAGCACGGCGTGGCCGACATGCCGATCGCGTCGGCCAGCTCGGCGTTCGACATGCGGCCGTTCTCCTGCAGTAGCGCGAGGATCTTGCGGTCCGTGGCGTCAAGGGTATGTTTTTTCATATTTTGGCAATTTTGGGGTATTTTTTACCGATAGAGTTCCATTCTAGAACAAAACAAGAATAAATTTCCTCGTCCAGCCTATAAAATTTTCTCATTCAGATAACATGCGTCCCCATCGCAGGGACGCCGACGAGGAGACCCCGTGGATCAAGCAGTTCAGCAAGGCACATTGGTCGATCCCGACTACCAGCTGCAGGACAATTTGCAGCGCAAGTCCGGCCGGATTTTCATCACCGGCACCCAGGCGCTGGTGCGCCTGTTGATCGACCAGAAGGACGCCGACGCCGCGCGCGGCCTGAACACCGCGGGCTTCATCAGCGGCTACCGCGGCTCGCCGCTCGGCGCCGTCGACCAGGAAGTCTGGCGCGCCGCCAGGCTGCTCGAAGCGAACGGCATCGAATTCCTCCCCGCGATCAATGAAGACCTGGCCGCCAGCGCGGTGCTGGGCACGCAGCAGGTCGAGAACGACGCCGCCAACCGCAAGGTCGACGGCGTGTTCGCCATGTGGTACGGGAAGGGCCCTGGCGTGGACCGCTCCGGCGACGCGCTCAAGCACGGCAACGCCTACGGCTCGTCGCCGCACGGCGGCGTGCTGGTGGTGCTGGGCGACGACCACGGTTGCGTGTCGTCGTCGATGCCGCACCAGAGCGAGCAGGCGCTGATGGCATGGAGCATGCCGGTGGTGAACCCGTCGAACATCCAGGAGTACCTGGAATTCGGCCCCTACGCCTGGGCGCTGTCGCGCTTCTCGGGAACCTGGGTCGGCTTCAAGGCGATTTCGGAAACGGTCGAAGGCGGCGCCGTCATCGACATCCCCGCGCCGCGCACTTACGAAGCGCCCGCCGATTACGTCGCGCCGGCCGGCGGCCTGCATATCCGCTGGCCCGACCTGCCTGGCCTCGGCCTCGAAGTGCGCGTCGCCGCCAAGCTCGATGCGGTGCAGGCCTTCGCCAAGCATAATTCGATCGACCGCATGGTGGTCGCCGCGCCCGGCGCGAAACTGGGCATCATCAGCGCCGGCAAGGCCTACCTCGACCTGCTCGAAGCGCTGGGCCGCATGGGCATCGGCATCGCGCGCCTCGAAGAACTCGGCGTGCGCCTGTACAAGCCGGGCCTGACCTTCCCGCTCGAAAAAACCCGCATCGCCGAATTCGCGGCGGGCCTTTCGGAAGTGCTGGTGGTCGAAGAGAAGGGCCCGGTCATCGAAGACCAGCTGAAAACGCTGCTGTACAACCAGCCGGAAGGCTCGCGTCCGCGCCTGCTGGGCAAGACCGACGTCGATGGCGGCGCCTTGCTGTCGGCGCTGGGCGAACTGCGCCCGTCGCGCATCGCGCCGTCGCTGATCCGCTGGCTGGCGCCGCATTTCCCGGCCCTCGGCCTGGAACAGTATCGCCCGGCTTTCTGCGCCGCCGACCTGCTGTCGAACGGCGCCGACGCCGTCAAGCGCACGCCGTACTTCTGCTCCGGCTGCCCGCACAACACGTCGACCAAGGTCCCCGAGGGCAGTCGCGCGCTGGCCGGCATCGGCTGCCACTTCATGGCGACCTGGATGGATCGCAGCACCTTCAACCTGACCCAGATGGGCGGCGAAGGCGTGCCCTGGGTCGGCGCCTCGCGCTTCACCAACGAGAAGCACGTGTTCCAGAACCTGGGCGACGGCACCTACTACCATTCGGGCCTGCTGGCGATCCGCCAGGCCATCGCCGCGCGCACCAATATCACCTACAAGATCCTGTATAACGACGCGGTCGCGATGACCGGCGGCCAGCCTGTCGATGGAAAACTGAGCGTGCCGCAGATCGTGCAACAGGTGCTGTCCGAAGGCGCCGTCAAAGTCGTCGTGGTGACCGACGAGCCGGAGAACTACGACGGCGTGAAGCTGGCCGACGGCGTCACCGTGCACCACCGCGGCGAGCTCGATGTGATCCAGCGCGATCTGCGCGAGATCGCCGGCGTGACCGTGCTGGTGTACGACCAGACCTGCGCGGCCGAGAAGCGCCGTCGCCGCAAGAAGGGCACGTTCCCCGATCCGCAGCGCCGCATGGTGATCAATCCCGCCGTGTGCGAAGGCTGCGGCGACTGCGGCGTGCAGTCCAACTGCCTGTCGATCCTGCCGCTGGAAACGCCGCTGGGCCGCAAGCGGCAGATCGAGCAGTCGTCCTGCAACAAGGACTACTCTTGCGTCGAAGGCTTCTGCCCCAGCTTCGTGTCGGTGATGGGTGGCAGCCTGAAAAAGCCGAAGGTCGAGCAGGTCGACCTGGCGCGCCTCGACGGCATGCTCGCCGCATTGCCGAAACCGCGCCCCTACGGCTTCGACAAGCCTTTCGAGATGCTGGTGGCCGGCGTGGGCGGCACCGGTATCGTGACGGTCGGCGCGCTGATCACGATGGCGGCCCACCTCGAAGGCAAGGGCGCCTCGACGCTCGACTTCATGGGCTTCGCGCAGAAGGGCGGCGCGGTGATGTCGCACGTGCGCATCGGCTCCTCGCCGGAGCAGCTGAACCAGGTGCGCATCGACCTGCAGCAGGCCGACGCCTTGCTGGCCTGCGACATGGTGGTCGCGGCGATGCCCGACGCGCTGGCGGTGATGCAGCGCGAGCACACGAAGGTGGTCGCCAACGAACAGGAAATCCAGACCGCGGAGTTCACCCGCAATCCGGATGCGTCGATCCGCAAGGACGACCTGCTGGCCAAGCTGGCCGCATCGGCCGGCGCCGACAACGTCGCCACGCTCAACGCCCACCAGGTCGCCGCGCAGCTGCTGGGCGATCCGATCGGCGCGAACATCCTGCTGATGGGCTTTGCATGGCAGCGCGGGCTGGTGCCGGTCGGCCTGCCGGCGCTGATGCGGGCGATCGAGTTGAACAAGGTCGCAGTCGACATGAACAAGCGCGCCTTCAGCCTGGGGCGCCTGGCCGCGGCCGACAAGGACGCCCTCGCGCGCCTGGCCAATCCGAAGGCGCAGGTGATCCAGTTTGCGATGCCGCCGTCGCTCGACGACAGCGTCGCGCTGCGCAGCGACCTTCTGGTGAAGTACCAGGACGAGGGCTATGCGAAGCGTTTCCGCGATGCGGTTGAAATGGTGCGCCAGCGCGAACTGGCGATCGATCCGAAGACGCCGGTGACCAAGGCGGTCGCGCGCAGCCTGTACAAGCTGATGGCGTACAAGGACGAATACGAAGTGGCGCGCATGCACTCCGATCGGGAGTTCCTCAAGCAGATCGGCGAGCAGTTCGAGGGCGACTTCAAGCTGGAGTACCACCTGGCGCCGCCGCTGCTGGCGCGCAAGCGTCCCGGCTCCGATGTGCCGGCCAAGATGCGTTTGGGCAGCTGGATGCAGACGGCGTTCCGCGTGCTGGCGCCGCTCAAGGGCTTGCGCGGCACGCCGCTCGATATCTTCGGCTACACCGCCGAACGCCGCCTGGAGCGCTCGCTGCGCGACGAGTATTTCGCGCTGGCCGGGCGGATCGCGCGCGAACTCACTGCCGACAATAAGGGTGTGATGCTGAAACTGGCGCAGGTACCCGAGCAGATCCGCGGCTACGGCCACGTCAAGCTGGCGAACGTGAAGAAGGCACAGGCCGAAGCGTTGTCGCTGCGGGCGCAGCTCGAGGCGGCGCCTCAGGCGGCAAGCAAGCGCGCATAAGGATCGGCGTACCTGCCTGGGCAGGTACGCCGCGTCAGACGGCGACCTTCAGGCGCGGACGCGCCCCGGCGTTTTCGCACTCGAGCAGCACCGCGATCTTGTCCGGGTGCAGCGATGCGTTGAACAGCCATCCTTGCGCCTCGTCGCATTTCATCGCCTTCAGGTCGGCCAGCTGCAGCGGGGTCTCGACCGCCTCGGCGATGACTTTCAGCTTCAGGCGGTGCGCCATGTCGACGATCGATTCGGCGATTTCATATGACTTGCTGCGTTCGCCGGTCTTGCCCAGGCGGCGCACGAACGAACCGTCGATTTTCAGGATGTCGGCCGGCAGCTCGCTCAGATAGTTCAGGCTCGAATATCCAGTGCCGAAATCGTCGATCGAGATCTGCAGTCCGGCGTCGCGCAGGCGCGTCATGGTGACCTGGTTCAGGTCGAGGTTTTCGATCAGGATGCCTTCGGTGATCTCGAGGTCGAGGCAATGCGGTTCGATCCCGCTCGTTCGGACGATTTCCAGGACTTTTTCCACCAGGTCCGGCTGCTTGAGCTGGCGTGCCGACAGGTTGACCGCCGTCTTGATCGGCGGCAGGCCCGCATCGACCCAGGCGCGGTTCTGCGCGCAGGCGGTGCGCAGCACCCAGTCGCCGATCGGCACGATCATGCCGGTTTCCTCGGCCAGTGGAATGAAGCGGGACGGCTCGATGCGGCCCAGCGTCGGATGCTGCCAGCGGATCAGGGCTTCGACGCCGACGATGCGCTGGGTCGCCAGTTCGACCTGCGGCTGGTATTCGAGGAACAGCTGGCCGCCGCCGAGGGCTTCGCGCAAGCCGTTCTTCAGCGCCAGGCGCTCGCTAGGCGGCATGGTCGATTCGGCCGAGTACACCTGCAGCATGTTCTCGCCCCAGGATTTGGCGCGCACCATCGCAATGTCGGCGCGTTTGAGCAGTTCGTCCATGTCCGAATCGACGCCCGGCGCCACGGCGATGCCGATGCTGAGGGTGACGAAGCATTCGCGCGACTGCACCTGGAAAGGCATGGCGAACTGGTTGAGGATTTTCTCGGCGACCTGCTGCGCGTCGGACTCCTGCGACACGTCTTCGAGGATGACGACGAATTCGTCGCCGCCCCAGCGCGCGATGGTGTCCGATTCGCGCAGGCAGGAGCGCACGTTGTCGGCCGTCTGCACCAGGATCGCGTCGCCCGCTTCGTAGCCCAGGGCGTCGTTGAACTCCTTGAACTTGTTCACGTTGAGCAGCATCAGCGACACCATGCGGTTGTTGCGCGCGGCCCGTTCCATCGCGTGGCTCAGGCGGTCGCGCAGCATGCGCCGGTTCAGGAGGCCGGTCAATGGATCGGCCTGCGGGGCCTCGAACACGCGCAGCGCCGGGATGGTCTGGGTGAGCGAAGGAAGGCTGCGATGGTCGGCCAGCGGCGCCACGCTGGTTTCGACCTCCTGCCCGTAGCAGACGATGCGGTTCCTGCCGCTCGATTTGGCGAGGTACAGGGCCTCGTCGGCGCGCGCCACCGTCTGCGCAATCGACTCGCCGGCGAGGAATTCGGCGACGCCGATCGATACGGTGACGCCCAGCTCGACGGAAATGGCGGGGAAGGCCAGCTTCTCGATGCTGAGGCGCACACGCTCGGCCAGGGTGATCGCTTCCGGCAGCGACGTTTCCGGCAGCATCAGCAGGAACTCCTCGCCGCCGTAGCGCCCGAACGAATCGCTGTCGCGGATCTGGCGCTGGACGGTCGCGGCAAATTCGCGCAGCACCGCGTCGCCGGCAGAGTGGCCGTAGGTGTCGTTGATGCGCTTGAAGAAGTCGATGTCGAGCAGGCAAAGGCAGAACAGGCTGCCCAGGCGCGCGGTGCGGTCCTTTTCATGCTCGATCAGTTCGATCAGGTGACGCCGGTTATGGCTGCCGGTCAGCTCGTCGCGGATCGCCAGCTCATTGATGATTTTCAGCGCCTGTTCGAGCTTGATGAAGCCCTGCGTCTTGGTCAGTTCGAACAGCAGCACGAACACCACCACGACCACGTACAGGCCGATGTCGCAGATCAGGTGCAGCAGCGCCATGTCGCTGACCGGGTGCGGCGGCAGCGCCACGCCGTAGCGGGGCAAAGCGTAGATCACGGCCACCGCGGCCACGCTCATCATGAGCCAGAACAGCGCCGTGCCGACGCCGCCCAGGAACATCGCCACGACCGGGCCGGTGATCAGCCAGCCGGCGGTGGGCGCGTCGACGCCGCCCAGGTTGAAGGTGAGCCAGGTGAAGTTGAAGAACACCGCGCACAGGAACAGCTCGCGCGCCAGGAAGATGCTGCCGGTCGCGCGCATCACGAACGGCGCCAGGAACATGAAGGCGCAGCACAGCAGGATCTCCTGCGCCGCCAGCGTGAATCCGAGGCCGTAGTAAGCGGCGGCGTAAAACGGTCCCGCCAGCGCCGCCATGACCACGGCGTTGATGACGTTCTGGGCGCGCGTCAGGGTCGAGGCGTCCTGGGCTGACGCGGGAATGAACCAATGTATGGCAGCAATGTAGCGGGCAATCCATGATGCCCCGACCCCGCGGTGCCATGCCAGCAGCAGCGTTTCGATGCTGGTGGAAAGCGAACCTAAAAGTTTCAGGACAGTACGCATGGTGGTTCACTTTCTGAATTGCCGTAACTAAATATTACTCTGCGGAATTCTCAAATCTCTATCCATTTCGCGTGGTATTGATCCGAAAACAACAGAATTTAACGATTCATTTGCCGATGAAACAAGTCGGCGACTTAGTTCGCGTACACGACCAGGCGCCACTGGATCGGCTGGTCCGAGGGATGCTGGCGATGCATCAGCACCGGGAGCGGGTGATCCTCGGCGGAGACAATTTCGAAGCCGCAGCCTTCGCAGCGGTAGATGCCGGAAAATGGCGTCGGCGCGCGCGGTGGATGCAAGGCATCGAATGCAGAGGATTGGTTTTGGCGCACCAGTTCGCTTCGCTTGTACATCGCCATGGTTTCTCCTGGTCAAAATAAGAACATCGTGGGAACGTCGCGATGCAATTAGCATAACTGGGAAAAAGTGGCAGATTCTAACTAATTGTCACAAGGCATGTTTTTTAATTGGATTTGAAACACCAGGCAATGATCGTCGCCAGCGCGAACAGTCCGATGTGACTGACCAGTTGCAGCACCAGCGGATGGCTGACCGGATGGGCGATGAGCGGTCCGCCGGCCTGCTCGATGGCGAACAGCGCGCCCACGGTCAGGGTGACCACGACCGCCCATATGGCGCCGGGCCGGACGCCGCCGACCAGCACCGCGACGAGCGGACACAGGACGAACCACGGGACGGTGGGCGCGCTGGTGCCGCCGAGGTGAACCGCCAGCCACACCTTGAGCAGGAACAGCGCGCCGATGAAGACGTCGCGCGCGACCGCAAGTCCGAGGCCCGCGTTCATCGCGAACGGCGCCACCATCATCGCAATGCCGCCGGTAAGCACCACCATGCCGGCGGCGTCGTAGCCGAGCCAGTGGTACATCCCCGTCAGCAGCGGCACGCACATGGCGGTGATCGCGGCCAGCAGGGTCAGGTGGCGCGCTGCGCGTCGATGGGCGTCATCGGCCAGCACCTCGGCCGGAATGAAGCGGTCGAAGAAAGCCAGCGCGTGCGGGACCGGGAAGGCAAGTGCGTTCATTGGGTGGCTCCTGATGGGAAGGCGGTCATGTCAGCAAATCGGCGGCCAGCGCCGCGGGCGCGGTCGTGTCGCCCGGCTGCGACTGCAGGCGGTTCTCGATGAATGCCGCCAGCTGGCCGATGGTCTGGTTGTCGTAAATGAGTTCCGGGATGATGGCAAAGCCGATGCGCTGCTCCAGCTCGAACGAGATCGACGCCGTCGCCAGCGAATCCATGCCCAGCGACGTGAACGGCGTGTCGATGCCGATCTGCTGCGCGGCGCGCGGGTTCTCGCTCAGCAGCCACTTCAGCACGCAATCGTGGACGATGCCTTGCATCTCGGTGACCGGCGCGTTGTAGCTGGCTTCGGCGGGCGCCGCGGGCTCCGCGACAACAGCCTGGCGCACCGGCGCCGGCGCTGCCGCGCTGTCCGGGACACGTTGCAGCAGCACGTCGGTGCGCTGCAATTCGCCCGGCAGCTGCTGGTCGATGTCGCCGATCGCCTCGGTATACCGGCCGATCTGTTCGAGCAGGGCGGCGCCGGCGCCGTGCGCGACCGGACCGTCGATGTCGGCGAAAATCGACTGCGCCGCGCTGTCGAAACGCTGGCGCGCCCATGCCGCGTCCGATGCCGCGCCGCGGCTTTCGGCCGCCGCCAGCAGGAACGCCTGGGCGGCCAGTTCGCCGACACGGTATTCCAGCCATTGCGCCGACTGGGCGGCGCCGGCGAACAGGCCGGCACGCTGCGCCACGGCGGCCTGCAGGCGCGCGACGGTGTCGCGCAGTTCGGCCGCCAGTTCCGGTCGTCCCAGCGCCTCGCCCAGGAAGCCGATCGCCGGCGACTGCTTGTGCGCCAGCGAGGCGCCCAGGTGCGAGTACAGCGTTTCGGTCGGCCCTTCGAGGATGCGCAGCACGCGCGCGTCGCGCAGGATCTGCGGCGCGCCGTTCGATTCGATGTAGCCGCGGCCGCCCAGCATCTGCACCAGCCAGTCGGCCGACTGGCCAAGCAGTTCGGTGGTAGTGGTCTTGCAGGCGAGGTAGGCCTCGACCGGCACCGCTTCGCCGGCGTCGAGGCGGCGCGCGATGGCGTACACCAGCGCTTCGCAGGCGCCGATCGCCGAGGTCAGTTCATGCAGGCGCGCCACCGTCACGCCGTGCTCGGCCAGCAGGCCGCTGGCGATGGTGCGGCGCGAGGCGTAGCGTCCCATCAGCTGCACGCAGCGCTTCATCGCGCCGACGCACATCGCGCCGATGCCGAGGCGGCTGAACAGCATGGCGTCGCGGCCCACTTCCATGCCTTCGCCGGGGCTGAGCAGCACTTGCTCGTCGGGGACGAAGGCGTCGTGCAGCAGCACGGTGTTCTGCACCATGCCGCGCATGCCCATCGTCAGCGATTCGGGACCGTGCGACAGGCCGGCATTGTCGGCGGTGACGAGCAGGGCGGTGATGCCAAGCGGGCCGCCGGCCGGGTCGACCGCCTTGGCGAACACCGTGGTCACGCCGGCCCAGGAACCGAGGCCGATCCACTGCTTCTCGCCGGTGACGTTCCAGCCGCCGGCGGTGCGCGTGGCTTGCGCCCGGATCGCCAGCGGGTTCGATCCGGCATCCGGCTCGGTCAGCGCGAAGGCCGCGAGCTGGCGCCCGCTGGCGAGGGACGGCAGCAGCTGTTCGCGAATCGCCGGGGACGCGGCATGCAGGATCGGCCGCACGCCCAGGCCGTTGTGCACGCCGACCAGCGTGGCGATGGTCAGGTCGACCGCGGCCAGTTGTTCGAGCACGCGCATCAGGTCGACCGTGTCGAGTTCCTTGCCGCCGAAGCGGGCCGGAATCTGCAGGCCGAAGAATCCCTGGTTGCCCAGGTCCAGCACCACGTACGGCGGAATCGTGCGGCGCTCGTCGATGATGCGCGAATTCAGGCGCTTGGCGGCGTAATCGCGGAACCAGGCGATCATCGCGTCGGCGGTTTCGGCGCTGTTGCCGGCCGCCGCGGGCTTGGCCTGGACAGCGACTGGCGATTGCGGCAGGTAGGCCGGCGCGGCAGGCGCTTCCGGCCGGAACGGCAGCGCCGCGACTTCGCGCGTACCGCGCCGGTCGAAGATCGAACCCGGCATGACGTAGACAACTTCGAGCTGGCCCTGCAGCGCCATGTCGCGGCAGCGCGTGCGCTGGACCTTGCCGCTGGTGGTGCGCGGGAAGGTGCCCGGCTTGACGAACACGATCGACGACACCGACACGTCGAACTGCTGGCCGATCACCTTGCAGATGTTGTGCGCCATCGCCTCGATCTTGCCGAGGTAGTCGTCCTTGGCGCGCAATTGCTCGGCCTTGTTGTCCGGATCCCTGGCCGCGAGCTGCTGCGCGGCGCGCACCAGGCTGCGATTGGCTTCGGCGACGATCGCCAGGCGTTCCTGGAAATCGATCTCCACCGAAAACGCGGCGCACATGTTCGGCTCGATGAAATCGATCGAGCGCTCGATCACTTCCTCGACGTCCTGCGGGTAGACGTTGCGCCCGTTGATGATGATCAGGTCTTTCAGGCGGCCGGTGATGAACAGTTCACCGTCGCGCATGAAGGCGAGGTCGCCGGTGCGCAGGTAGGGGCCGGCGCCGGTGCTGGCCAGGCAGGCGCCGAAGGCGGCCGCGGTTTCCTCCGGCTTGTTCCAGTAGCCGCGCGCGACGCCCGGCCCGGATACCCAGACTTCGCCGACGCGCTGGCTCGACACCGGCAGGCAGGTTTCCGGATCGACGATGACGACCGACGTCGACGAGGCGATCGTGCCGGAGCTGACGATGTCGCGGGCGTCGTCGCCGCCGGGAGCGACGTCGCGAATCTGGTTCCCTTCCAGCAGCGACTTGCTGACGGTGCGCACCTGCGGCTCGGTGCCGAGCGGACCGCCCGAGACGAACAGCGTGGTCTCGGCCATGCCGTAGCAGGGGAACAGGGCGGCCGGGCGCATGCCGCAACGGCTGAACGCCGCGATGAAATTGCGCAGCGTCGATGCGCGCACCGGTTCGGAGCCGTTGTAGGCCACGTCCAGGTGCGACAGGTCGAGGTGCACTTTCTGCTCGTCGGTGATCTTCTTGGCGCAATAGTCCCAGCCGAAATTGGGCGCGCCGGCGCAGGTGCCGCGGTACTTCGAAATCGCTTCGAGCCACATCACCGGATTTTTCAGGAACGCTGCCGGCGCCATCAGCACGCAATGGAAGCCGGCGTACATCGGCGAGACGACGCTGCCGATCAGGCCCATGTCATGGAACAGCGGCAGCCAGCTGACCATCACGGTGGCCTGGGTGAAGCCGAATCCCAGGCGGATGGACTCGGCGTTGCTGGCGATGTTGCGGTGGGTGATCTCCACGCCCTTGGGCATTGCGGTCGACCCGGAGGTGTACTGCAGGAAGGCCAGCATCGATTCGTCGATGTCGGGCAGGCCGGACAAGTCGTCGCTGGCCGCCAGCACGTCGGTCGACAGGCAGGTGCGGGCGTCGGCGCCGACCAGCGACAGGCTGGCGCGGATCGCCGTTTCGCAATCGCTGCGCGTGAGGATCAGGGCGGGATCGGCGTCGTCCAGCAGTCCCTTGAGGCGGCGCGAGGCGCGCGTCTTGTGCGGGATGGTGGCCGGAACGGCGACCAGGCCGGCGAACAGGCAGGCGAAGTACACCATGATGAATTCGAGGCCGGCCGGATACAGCAGCAGCGCGCGCTCGCCCACGGGAGCGCGGCGCGCCAGCGTGGCGGCCAATGCGCGCGAACGCTGTTCCAGTTCGCCGTAGGTGATTTCATCGATCTTGCCGTCGTCGCGCAGGAAGGTGTAGGCCAGGCGGTCGGGCGTGTCGCGCGCGTGGCTGCGCAGGCGCTCGGTGATCAGGAATGGCTGTTCGGCGGTGGCGCCGTTCATATTGTCTTTGTTATCCAAACTAACCCACCTTTCGTATTTGCAGGCGCGCCTCGCCGGCTTCGATGGCCGTGGTCGCACGTTCGACGGTCCCGGCGATCACCGCCGCGGCCCGTTTGATCTGTTGAATATTATGGTTGGCCATCAACTGAAGGCGCAGCCGCGAGGACCCGATCGGCACGCCGGGGAATTCGACCTGGTTGACGAACACCGAATGCTTGAACAGCATTTTTCCCACCAGCCGCGACACGGTCTCGCTGCCGATCAGCACCGGCACGATGGCCGATGGAATACCCATGCAGTGCAGCCCGTCGGCCGTGAGCAGCTTGCGCAGCGCGTCGACGTTGCGCATCAGGTCCGCGCGCAGCATCCTGCCTTCGTCGGCGCGGACGATCTCCACGCATTGCAGGATGACGGCCGCCTGCACCGGCGAGAGCGCGTTGGAGAACATGTGCGGGCCCGCGTACAGCTGCAGGTGGCGCTTGGCGGCGCGCGACTTGGTGGCGACGAAGCCGCCGTTCGACGAGAAGGTCTTGGAAAACGCGCCCATGACCAGGTCGATCTTGCCCAGCATGCCCTGGATGGCGATGCAGCCGCCGCCGTCCGGGCCGAGCGAACCGAGGTCGTGCGCGACGTCGACCATCAGCGTGGCGTTGTATTCATGGCAGCTCGCCTGCAGCGTCGCCAGGTCGGGCGAATCGGAGTCCATGCTGAACAGGCCTTCGGTCACCACCAGGATCGCGTGTTCGGTGTCGCGCGCGCGAATGCCCGCCAGCAGTTCGCGCACGTGGGCGACGTCGAGGTGGCGGTTGATGGCGATGTTGGTGGTGGCCGCGCTGGCGCCCTGGCGCAGCGAGGCGTGCGCGAACTGGTCGATGATGATGTGGTCCTGCGCCTGCACCAGCGCGGTGATGGCGCCGAACGCGGCGCCCCAGCCGGTCGGAAACAGGGTGACGTGCTCGGTCTGCACCAGTTCTCCGATCGCCTTCTCGAGCGCCAGCGAAGTTTTGGTGTTACCCAGCAGGACCGCCGAGCCGGCGCTGTGCGGGCCGGCGTCCTGCAGCGCCCGCGCGGCCGCTTCGGCCACCACCGGGTGCGAGGCCAGCGACAGGTAATCCTGCGAGGCGAAATTGATGCCGCGCGCGCTGACGCCCGCTTCGTCCTGGATGCTGGCGATCGGATGGGGCGCGCCGTCCAGTGCGCGCGAATACTGCCAGACGCCATGGGCGCTGCGGCGTGCATGCCAGGCCTCGAGCTGGTCCATCCGGTCGAGCAGGTTGGCGCCGCGCGGCTGGGCGAACTGGGCCGCCGTGCCGGCCAGCGCGCCGCTGGCGAGCATGGCGTCGATTTCCGCTTCCCATGCACGGTCGGCGTCGAGGTCGGCCTGATCCGCCGTGCCGGCGCTTTGCGAGTCGTTTTGCATCATGTGTTTTCCTTGCATTGCACGGCGGACGAGGGCGCGCCTGGCGGGCGCTCTGCCTGCAGCGCCAGCAGCGCCGTCACCTTGTCCGGGTGCAGCGAACGGTTGAAGAAGTATCCTTGCGCGGCGTCGCAGCCCATGCGCTGCAGGTCGGCCAGCTGTTCGGCGGTTTCGACCGCTTCGGCGATCACCGTCAGCTGCAGCCGATGGGCGATTTCGACGATCGCTTCGGCGATCGCATACGAGCGCGCGCCGCCGGCAGCCTGGCCGAGCCGCTTGATGAACGAGCCGTCCATCTTCAGCACGTCGGCCGGCAGCTCGGCGAGGTAGTTCAGGCTGGAGTAGCCGGTGCCGAAGTCGTCGATCGAAATCTGCACGCCGTGCGCGCGCAGGCGCGTCATCGTGGCGTGATTCAGTTCGAGGTTGTCGATCAGGATGCCTTCGGTGATTTCGAGGTCGAGGCAGGCCGGTTCGATGCCGGTCTCGCCGACGATCGCCATGACGCGGTCGATCAGGTCCGGCTCCCTGAGCTGGCGCGCCGACAGGTTGACCGCCGTCTTGATCGGCGCCAGGCCGGCGTCGCGCCACAGCCGGTTCTGGGCGCAGGCGGTGCGCAGCACCCATTCGCCGATCGGCACGATCATGCCGGTTTCCTCGGCCAGCGCGATGAAACGCGTCGGCTCCACGCGTCCGTAGACCGGATGCTGCCAGCGCACCAGGGCTTCGACGCCGATGATCTGCTGGGTCGCCAGGTCCACTTGCGGCTGGTATTCGAGGAACAGCTGGCCGGCGCCGAGCGCTTCGCGCAAACCGTTCTTCAGGGCCAGGCGCTCGTTCGGCGCGGCGTTGGCGGCCAGCGTGTAGACCTGCACCTGGTTTTCGCCCCAGGCCTTGGCGCCGACCATGGCAACGTCGGCGCGCTTGAGCAGCGTGTCCATGTCGCAGTCTTCGCCGGGGAAGGTGGCGATGCCGATGGAGAGGGTAACGAAGCACTCGCTGTCGCCGACCTGGAACGGCAGCGAGAACTGGTCGAGGATCTTTTCGGCCACCTGCTGGGCGTCCGATTGCGCGGCCAAGTCTTCCAGCACCACGACGAATTCGTCGCCGCCCCAGCGCGCGATGGTGTCGGACTCGCGCAGCGATGCGCGCACCATCGCGGCGGCGCGCACCAGGATCGCGTCGCCCGCCTCGTAGCCGAAAGCGTCGTTGATTTCCTTGAATTTGTTCACGTTCAGCAGCATCAGCGCGACCAGGCGATCGTTGCGGATGGCCCGCTCCATCGCGTGGCTCAGGCGGTCGCGCAGCATGCCGCGGTTCAGCGCGCCCGTCAGCGGATCGGCCTGCGCGGCCTGGAACAGGCGCAGCGCCGGCAGCGTGCCCGGGACGCCGCGCTCGGCGGTGCCGGCGGGAAGAGGGGGCGCCGCTTCCGTGTGCTGGCCATAGCTGACCACGCGATTGCGGCCGCTTGCCTTGGCCTGGTACAGCGCCTCGTCGGCGCGGGCGACGGTCTGGCCGATCGATTCGCCGAAGCGGAACTCCGCCACGCCAAGCGACACGGTCACTTTCAGGTCGCGGGCGATGTCGGGGAAGACCATTTTCTCGATGCTCACGCGCACCCGTTCGGTCAGCACGATCGCTTCGTCGAGCGAGGTCTGGGGCAGCATCAGCAGGAATTCTTCGCCGCCGTAGCGGCCGAACGAATCGCTTTCGCGGATCTGGCGCTGCACCGTCGCGGCGAATTCCTTGAGTACCGTGTCGCCCGCGGTGTGGCCGTAGGTATCGTTGATGCGCTTGAAGAAGTCGATATCGAGCAGGCACAGGCAGAACAGGCTGCCGAGGCGGGCGGTGCGGTCCTTTTCGCCTTCGATCAGCTTGATCAGGTGGCGCCGGTTATGGCTGCCGGTCAGCTCGTCGCGAATCGCCAGCTCGTTGATGATCTTCAGGGCCTGTTCGAGCTTGATGAAGCCCTGCGTCTTGGTCAGTTCGAACAGCAGCACGAACACCACCACCACTATATAGAGGCCTAGATCGCAGAGCAGGTACAGCAGCGCCATGTCCTTGACCGGATGCTCGGGCAGGGCGATGCCGATGAAGGGCAGGCAGTAGATCACGCCGACCGCCGCGCAGCTCATGCCCAGCCAGAATACCGCGGTGCCGACACCGCCGAGGAACATCGCCACCACCGGGCCGGTGATCAGCCAGCCGACAGTAGGCGCATTGACCCCGCCGAGGTTGAACGTGAGCCAGGTGAAGTTGAAAAACACCGCGCACAGGAACACTTCGCGCGCCAGCACGATGCTGCCGGTGGCGCGCATCAGGAACGGGGCGATGAACATGAAGGTGCAGCACATCAGGATTTCCTGCGCGGCGGCGGTGAATCCGAGGGCGTAATAGGCGGCCGCATAGAACGGCCCGGACAGCGCGGCCATCACCACCGCGTTGATGACGTTTTGCGCGCGCGTGAGCACCGCAGCCTCATTTTGGGCCGCAAGGGGGATGAACCAGTGAATCGCCGCGATGTACCTGGCGATCCCGCGCGCTGCCAACGTCGTCATGTTTATATTTTTTTGCAACTTGGTGCCGGTACCGATAGGGGCAAGACCGCGACACGCCGTTTACGGCATGCTCGGGCCTTGAATTTGTTACCCCATGGTAACCTATTGGCGCTTGATGTGGACAAAGAAACTAAGAAATTTATGGCGTCTGAGCAACAAAAACTTGGTGAAATGTGAATTTTTCGACCATTTATCGCTAAAGCGGAGCGACCGGGACGCGTCTATGCGGCGGGTTTTTTTAGCGCAGTGCGGACGAAAATTGTTAGTCTTGCATCGCGCCGGCGCGCCTGCGCTGGCCGCCCAGTTCACACAAGGAGCATCGACATGAGCAAAATCGGGTTTATCGGCCGGGGCATCATGGCGTCGCGCATCCTCGTGGTGCACGGTGGACGCATGATCAAGCGCAGCTTCGAGCCGGGCTGTCGGATCGAGCTGCACCAGAAGGACCTGAACCTGGCGCTGGCGCGCGCCCGGGCGCTGGGCATCTCGCTGCCGAATACCGCGACGGCCCAGGAATTGTTCAACAGCTGCGCTGCACACGGCGGCAAAGCGTGGGATCATTCAGCAATGGTGCGCGCGCTGGAACTGATGGCCAACTTCGAGATCGGCGCGCCTGTTCCTCAATAAAGCACGGGAGTTGCGCATGACCGAACCACGTAAGCTGTTGCGGCAGATGTTCGACGCCGCTGTCGAAGCGGCGCAATCGTCGCACTGCCTGCCGCCGCACCTGCCGGCGCCGCCGCGCGGACGCACGCTGGTGCTCGGCGCCGGCAAAGCGTCGGCCGAGATGGCGCGCGTGGTCGAGCAGCACTGGCCGGGCGAGCTGACTGGCCTGGTCGTCACGCGCTACGGCTACGCGGTGCCGTGCGAACGCATCGAGATCGTCGAGGCCTCGCATCCGGTGCCGGACCAGGCGGGCATGGACGCGGCGCGCCGCATCCTCGCGCTGGCCGGCGGGCTGACGGAGGACGACCTGGTGATCTGCCTGATCTCGGGCGGCGGCTCGTCGCTGCTGGTGCTGCCGGGCGACGACCTGGAGCTGGCGGACAAGCAGGAGATCAACAAGGCGCTGCTCAAGAGCGGCGCCACGATCGGCGAAATGAACTGCGTGCGGCGCCACCTGTCGGCCATCAAGGGCGGCAGGCTGGCAGCGGCGTGCCATCCGGCGAAGGTAGTGACGTTGCTGATCTCCGACGTGCCGGGCGACGATCCGGCAGACATCGCCAGCGGCCCGACCACGGCAGACCGTACAACCTGCGCCGATGCGCTGGCGATCCTGCGCCGATACGGCATCGCGATGCCGGACAAGGTGCGGGCGCTGTTGGAGAGCGGGGCGGGCGAGTCGGTCAAACCGGGCGATCCGCGCCTGGCCAACAGCGAAACGCGCATGATCACCACGCCGCAGATGGCGCTGGAGGCGGCGGCCGAAGTGGCGCGCGGCGCCGGGGTCGCTGTGCACATCCTGGGCGACAGCATCGAAGGCGAAGCGCGCGACGTCGGCATCGTGATGGCGGGGATTGCGCGCCAGGTGGCGACGCATGGGCAGCCGTTTGCGCGGCCGTGCATCCTGCTGTCGGGCGGCGAGACCACGGTGACGGTGCGCGGCACCGGGCGCGGCGGGCGCAACGTGGAGTTCCTGCTGTCGCTGGGCGTGACGCTCAACGGACTGGCCGGCGTGCATGCGATTGCCTGCGACACCGATGGCGTCGACGGCCAGGAAGAAATCGCGGGCGCCTTGCTGGCGCCGGACACGCTGGCGCGCGCGTGGGAGCGCGGAATCAAGCCGAGGGACAGCCTGGCCAACAACGACGGGCACGGCTTCTTCCAGGCGCTGGGGGATTCGGTGATTTGCGGGCCGACGCTCACCAACGTGAACGACTTCCGCGCCATTTATATTGAATGACGATGGTGTCGGGTCCGGCGGCCCTGACACCAGCGGCCGGCGCCGATCGCCTGACAGTGGCGATCGATGGCGCTACCGGAAGCTTGCCATGAACAAGGCGCCAAATCCTGCCACCGCCACCAGTGCGTGCGCCACGACCAGCCAGATCGGCAATGCGATTCCGCGCAGGTGGTACGCAAGATTGAGCACGATGCCGCCCAGCGCCGCGCCGGCGAACAGCGCCAGCGCGATGATCGCAAGGCTCGGGACGGCCGTCGTCGCCGAGGCATACGCCAGCAAGGTCAATCCGGCCGCCGCCAGCAGTCCGTGCAGCATGGCCAGCCACGACGGCGGATGGGGCCTGCCGCCAAAACGAATCAGCGCCATCACGATCCCGCCTGCCGCGGCCAGCGCAAACAGCACGCAGGAAGTTTTTAGCATCAAGAGTGGTTCCACGTGAGTCTCCTAAGACTGGGGTCGAATTGCCCCATGAGCTGAGGGTACACTCGCTGATGAGCTAACTTCCGTGCGGTAACGAACGCAGTGTTTGTCCATGGATCCACGGCCGGGCGGCCCGCTCGCGGTGGCGCAGCTGCTCTGACGTCGATGCGGGCCGATATCGCGCGCGCTTTAATTCGTGGAAATTAAGCCTCATTCCCATGATTTCATAGCTGCCGTTTATGCCGGCATCGTTTATGATCTGTGCCGGGCGCGCCTTGCATCACCTTTTCCCTGACAATGAAACTCCTCACCTCACCGGTCTTATCTGGAAAATCGTCGACGACGCTCCAAGCGACGACGCGGAAGCTGGGCCGCCAGGGGCGCCGCGCCGGCGCGCTGATACGGCGCCGCATGGGCCGGGTGATCGTCTGGCCGGTGGGCGGCTGCGTGCTGGCCGTGGTGCTGTGGGCCGGCGTGCTGGGCATGATGCGCAACGAGCAGCGTTCCGCGCATGGCGAGCTGGTTCAGGCTTCGCAGGGACTGGCCGAATCAGGACAGCGCCAGATGGCCGAATTCGCCGCGCGCGAATCGGTTCGCGTGGTCGCCAAGATCGAAGGCGCCTACCGCGAGCTGGCGTGGGGCGGCACGCTGGTGATCGCCCTGCTGACGCTTGGCGCCACCGCGTTGTCCGCGCGGATGGTCGTACGCGAGGGCGAGGAGGACGAACTGCGCCAGGCCTACCGGGTCGCCACCGAAGGCGGCCGCGAAGGATTCTACCTCTGGCGCAGCGTCTGGGACGCCAACGGCGAGATCGCCGATTTCGAACTGGTCGACTGCAACCTGCGCGGCGCCGCCTTTTGCGGCATGACGAAAGACGAATTGATCGGGCGCCGCTACACCGACCTGTATCCCGGCGCCTACGGCGACAAGATGATCGAGCTGCAGCGCCAGGCCTTCGACGCCAATCTCTACGAAGACGACTTCGAGCCGCCGCCGAACAGTGTGCTCAAGGGCAGCTGGTTCCACCGCAAGATGGTGCGCACGCGCGACTGCGTCGCCGTCACGCTGCGCGACATGAGCGAGCTGCGCGAACATGCGCTGGCGATGGCGCGGATGGCCAACCAGGACGTGCTGACCGGCCTGCTGAATCGCCACTGGCTCACCGTCAACCTGCCGGCGATCCTCGCCAGGTCGGCCGCCGAGGGCCGGCGCGTCGGCCTGCTGTTCATCGACCTGGACGACTTCAAAAAGGTCAACGACACCCACGGCCACGCCACCGGCGACGACCTGCTGCGCGGCGCCGCCGAACGCCTGATGGCGCTGGTGCGGCCGTGCGATTCGGTGGTGCGGCTGGGCGGCGACGAATTCACCGTGCTGGTGAACCCGATCGTCGATGCCGCGCACGTGGACGAACTGGCGCAGCGCATCGTCGACGCATTCAAGGCGCCGTTCTGCATCAAGACCCACAACAATTACGTCGGCACCTCGATCGGCGTCGCGCTGTTTCCGGACGACGCGGACAGCGGCGAGACGCTGCTGCTCAACGCCGACCTGGCGATGTACTCCGCCAAGATCGAAAAAAGCCGCTACTGCTTCTACAACAAGGTGCTGCACGAATCGCGCCAGAACCGGCTCGAGACCGAACGCGAGCTGCGCCTGGCGATCGAGCGGGACGAGCTCCTGATGCATTACCAGCCGCGCGTCGAAGCGCACAGCGGCCGGCTGGTCGGCCTGGAGGCGCTGGTCCGATGGCAGCATCCCCAGCGCGGACTGGTGCAGCCCTGCGAATTCATCGCCATCGCCGAATCGTCCGAGCTGATTTCGCGGCTCGGGCGCCTGGTGATCAGCAAGGTATGCGCGCAGCTGCACGCGTGGCAGCTCGAGGGCCTGGACCTGGTCCCCGTTGCGATCAACGTCTCGGCGCGCCAGATCAACCACAGCGAAGTGCACGAGGCGCTGTCGAAGTGCCTGGAAGAGTGGACCGTCTCCGCCAGCCTGGTCGAGGTCGAGCTGACCGAATCGGCCATGATGGACGAGAGCGAGGAGATCCTGGGCGAACTGGAGCGGATCGCCGGGCTCGGCGTGAAGCTGCACGTCGACGATTTCGGCACCGGCTATTCGTCGCTGGCGCTGCTGCAGCGCCTTCAGCTCGACGTGCTGAAGGTAGACCGCGCCTTCACCAGCAAACTGGGAATCACCGCCGAGAGCGCGGTGCTGTTCGGCGCGATCGTCTCGATGGCGCACGGCCTGTCGATGCGCGTCATCGCCGAGGGGGTGGAAACCCGCGAACAGCTCGACATCCTGCAGTCGCTCGGCTGCGACGAGCTGCAGGGATTCTACGTGTCCCGGCCCATGGCGGCAGACGCGGTGCCGGCGCTGCTGGCCCGCAAATACCTGTTCCCCGCTTAGGGCTGCGGCGCCGGCAAAGGCGGGGTCAGGTACGCGCCGCCGCCAACGCGAAGCGCGCCGTCATTGGCCGAGCTGGGGAAACGTCGCCATCAGCTGGTCGGCGCACGACTGCGCCTCGGCGTCGCGGACCAGGTCGCGCCCCGCGCCGCGCTGGCGCAGTTCGCGCAGCTCGTTGGCGCAGCGGCTGTCCGACTGGCCGAACCAGGCCTTGCTCAGCGCGGCGCCGAGCATGCGTTCGCGCAGCAGCGCCTGCTCCGATTGCCATGCGAGCAGGGTGGCGGCGTCGGCGTCGGTCAGGCCGCCGCCCTCGAGCGGTGCAAGGCGTGCGCGGGCGCCCTGGCGCATCCGCAGGTACTGGAGATAATCGTTGAGGATGCGCTGGGCGTCCTGCGCCGCCTTGTCCGGCAGGCGCGTCTTGAACAATGTGCGCAGTTCGTCCACCGCGGCGGCGGAGCCGTCGCTGCGCAGCACCGCGCCGTCGATCAGCGCGAGCAAGGCGCGGTCGGACACCAGCCGGCCGCCGGCGTCGACCGTCAGTCCCGTGCCCGCGATCGTGGCCGGCGCGGCAGCCTCCGGCGCTTCGGCGCGCACCTGGCCGGGGCCGATCGGCCCGTCCCAGGCCGCCGTTTGCGGCGCCGGCGCGTCGGCCGGGGCGGCAGTTTGGGCGCCCATCCAGTACCAGGTGGCCGCCATCGTGGCGGCGCTGACGCACAGGGAGACAGTAATCAGAAGCTTGTTGCGGGATTGCGTTTGCATCGACGGTTCCTGTGCGCGTTTCCGGAAAAACGAGTGTACGGATCATCCGGACGCCGCGCAAACCGCGCACAGTTCGTATTTATACAAACGGCGATGAGATGTTCAGAATTGAACATTCCGCGGCGCGCGACGCAGCCGGCGCAGAGTGAGAACGGGTGATCGGGGCGCCGCGAAAAAAGGCGGCGCCCCTGTCACTTTTTGACAACGGAGCAGCGGTTTAGCAGACGGAGTGCATCCAGCCGTGCGTGTCCGGCGCGGTGCCATGCTGGATCGCCAGCAGCGCGTCGCGCAGCGCCATCGTCACCGGGCCATTCTCGCCGCGGTTGATGGTCATCTCGAAGCCGTTGGCCTTGACGTAGCCGACCGGCGTGATGACGGCGGCGGTGCCGCAGGCGAAGACTTCGGTCATGCGGCCGGCGGCGATGTCGTCGCGCCACTGCTGCACGGAGAGCTTGCGCTCTTCGGATTCGTAGCCGAGGTCGCGCGCCAGCTGCAGCAGACTGTCGCGGGTGATGCCCGGCAGGAGGGTTCCGGTCAGCTGCGGCGTGACCACCGTGGTCTTGCCGCTTTCCTGGTAGACGAAGAACAGGTTCATGCCGCCCATCTCTTCGACGTACTGGCGTTCGACCGCGTCGAGCCAGACCACCTGGTCGCAGCCCTTTTGCTCGGCCTGCGCCTGGGCTACCAGGCTGGCGGCGTAGTTGCCGGCGCATTTCGCTTCGCCGGTGCCGCCCGGCGCGGCGCGCACGTAGTCTTCGCTGATCCAGACGGTGACCGGCTTGACGCCTTTCGGGAAGTAGGCGCCGGCCGGGGAGCCGAACAGCACGAACAGGTATTCGCGCGATGGACGCACGCCGAGGAACGGGTCGGTGGCGATCATCAGCGGGCGCAGGTACAGGCTTTCGCCGACCTGCTGCGGCACCCATTTGCGGTCGAGCGCGATGAAGGCGTCGGCCGCTTCCATGAACAGGTCGGGCGGCAGGTCCGGCATCGCGAGGCGGCGCGCGCTGCGGTTGAAGCGCTCGGCGTTCGATTGCGGACGGAAGGTCTTGACGCCGCCGTCCGGCTGCGCAAACGCCTTGAAGCCTTCGAAGATGGCCTGGCCGTAGTGCAGCGACGAGCAGGACGGGTCGAGTTCGAGCGGGCCGTAGGCCTTGATCTCGCCATGCTGCCAGGCGCCGTCTTTGTAGGGGATCAGCACCATGTGGTCGGTGAAGGTGCGCCCGAAACTGAGGCTGGCCATGCGCTCGGCGCGGTCAGATTCGGACAGGGCGGTGGCGGATGGCGTGACGGTCAGGCGAGGCTGTGATGTGCTCATGAGGATTCCCGGGAGGGTCAGTGGTTCAGGCCTCAATTGTAGCGCGGCGCCGACTAAGGTGGGGTCAGCTCGGCGGGACCTGGCCCCGCGCGTCCGCGCGCGCCGGCAGGAAAGCGCAGGCGGGCCACCAGGCCGGGCGCGGCGTCGTCCAGCTCCAGGTCGCCGCCGTGCAGGGTGGCGATGGCCTTGACGATCGACAGCCCCAGCCCGTTGCCGGGGATGCCGCGGCTCTTGTCGAGGCGGTAGAAGCGCTGGGTCACCTTGGCGCGCTCGCCGGCCGGGATGCCGGGGCCGTTGTCGCGCACCATGATCTCGGCCATGCCCGCGTGCAGCGCGGTGGACACTTCCACCTCGGCGCCGGCGCCGGCGTGCTTGATCGCGTTGTCGATCAGGCTGGCCACCGCGGTGGCGACCAGGTTGCGGTCGGCCTGCACCGGCAGCGGCGCTCCCGCATGCGCGGCGAGGCGCACCTGGCGGTCCTCGGCGGAGGCGTCGTACATCTCGGCCATGTCGGCGGCGATGCGCTGCAGGTCGATGGTCTCGAAGGCGCGCGCGCCCACGCCCGATTCCGCCTGGGCGATCTGGAGCAGGCGTTCGAACAGGCGGATCAGATCGTCGATGTCGTCGATCGCACCGTGCGCGGCGCTGGCCAGCACGTCGACACTGAGCTCGTGGCGCACGGCGTCGTCCAGCTTGGCGCGGATGCGCGTGAGCGGCGTGCGCAGGTCGTGGGCGATGGCGTTGGAGACGTTGCGGATGCCGTCCATCAGCTGCTCGATGCGGTCCAGCATGGTGTTGATGTCGCGGTTCAGCAGGCCGAATTCGTCGCGGCTGTGGACCGCGATGCGGCGGCTCAGGTCTCCGGCGCCGATGTCGCTGGCGGCGCGCCGGATGTCGCCGATGCGGCGCTCGATCTGGCGCCGGAAAAGCACCGCGCCGAGCACCGTCAGGATCAGCGACAGCGCCGCGCCCTCGGCCAGCGAGCGCCACACCAGCTGGCGGATCGATTCGCGCTCTGACAGGTCGTAGCCGATCACCAGCGCGCCGCCTTGCGGCAACTGGTGCACCAGCAGGCGCGCGTGGGTGGTGCGGCCGCTGCGGACCACGTCGCGCGCGAGCACGCCGTCGGCGGCGGCATCGGCGCGCGGCCAGCCGGCCAGGTTGCCGGCCAAAACGGCGCCGTCGCGGTTCGTCACCAGGTAGATTTCGCGGTCGCTGTCGATGCCGTCGCCGAGCTGGCGCCGCACGTCGTCGGCCACCTGCTCGGCCGAGCCGGAACGCACGCGTTCGGCCAGGCGTTGCGACTGCGCGCGCATTTTCGTGTTGATGTTCTCGTCGAGCACCCCGATGGTGCCGAAGTAGAACACGCCGGACACCACTACCATCGAGGCGATGCCGAGCACCCCGTAACTGAGGACCAGGCGCGCGGCGATCGAGCCGCGCAGGCTAAACATCGGCGGTGGCGGGCGTGGCGGCGAGCCGGTAGCCGACGCCGCGCACGGTCTGGATCAGGGCGGGGGAGAAGTCCTTGTCGATCTTGTTGCGCAGGCGGCTGATCTGCACGTCGATGACGTTGGTCTGCGGGTCGAACTGGTAGTCCCACACGCCTTCGAGCAGCATGGTGCGGGTGACCACCTGGCCTTCGTGGCGCATCAGGTATTCGAGCAGGCGGAATTCGCGCAGCTGCAAGGTGATCGACTGGGCGCCGCGCGTGACGCGCATGGTGCGCACGTCGAGCGTCAGGTCGGCCACCTGAAGGTGCAGCGATTGCTGGCCCTGACCGGCGCGGCGCAGCACCGCCTCGATGCGCGCCAGCAGTTCGGAAAACGCGAACGGCTTGGCAAGGTAGTCGTCGGCGCCGCCGCGCAGGCCGATCACGCGTTCGTCGATGCTGGTCAGCGCGCTGACGATGATCACCGGCGTGGCCGAGCCCATCGCGCGCAGTTTACCGATCAGGGCCAGGCCGTCCAGGTTACCCGCCAGCATGCGGTCGACGATGATGACGTCCCAGCGCTCGTTGATCGCGTGGACCAGGCCGTCGTCGCCGGTGAAGCAGGCCGTCGGGCGATAGCCGGCTTCCTTCAGGCCCTTGCAGATGTAGCGGGAGGTTTCGACCGAATCTTCAATTACCAGGCAGCGCAAGGGATTTCTCCAGGTGTTTCCGACATGGGGTACTCATAGAATAGCGCAATCGCGCGCTGCCCCGGATGGTAGCAGCGCGCGATTGCGCAAATGTGGATTGATTATTACCAATGTGCAATGTGATATCGCGCCTGGGTCTGACCCAGTCGGTGAGACCCTTACTTCACCGCGATGGCTGAAATCTCGACCGCCACGTCGCGCGGCAGGCGTGCGGCCTGGACGGTGGCGCGGGCGGGCGGCTTGTCCTTGAAGTAACTGCCGTAGACCGTGTTGAGCTTGGAAAAATTGTTCAGGTCGCGCACGAACACCGTGGTCGAGACGACGTTGTCCATGGTCATGCCGTCGGCGGCCAGGATGCCCTTGATGTTCTGAGCACCTGCGCGACCTGTTCCTCGTCGGTGCCGGTATTGAGCTGGCCGGTTTTCGGATCGATCGGAAGCTGGCCGGCGATGAACAGCATGCCGCCGGCGCGCACCGCCTGCGAATATGGGCCGATCGCGGCCGGTGCGTCCTTGGTGGCGATGATTTCCTTGAATGCGCCGGCCGACGCCGGAAGCGTGACTGCGGCTGCCAGCATGGCTGCCGCCAACATGATGGTTTTCATGATTGTTTGCCTTTATTGTGTGGAAACGAATGACGTACACCCCGGTTGCGGGCGCCGCTGAGCGCCGCAACCGTTCAGTCTAGTTCGGGAGGATGGGATGTCAATACGGATCTCGACGATAAAGTCACTGGACCAGGCGTCCCTTCTGACGCTTTAGAACCGGTGGCGCAGGCCGGCGGTGAACTGCTTGTTGCCGGTGCCCGGTTCCTCGCTGTTGCCTTCGGTGTAGGCGGCGCCGTTGCGGTTACGGATTACCGCATACGAGGTGTAGAGGTCGGTGCGCCTGGAGAATGCATACATGTACGCCACGCCGAACTGCTGCGCATCCTGGTCGCGCACCGTCTTGTCGTTTTTGCGCACGTAACTGGCGACCACCGTGCTCGCGCCGAACGGCACCGCCACGCCCAGCAGCAGGTCGGCGCTGTTGGTCGAGGCGACGGGCGCCGCGCCGCCGAACGTAGCCGCGGTATTGTTCAGCGGCGCGCTGTTCAGGCCCTGGTTGATCCCGTAGCCGACATAGCCCCGGGCCGGGCCGAAATCGTAATTGGCGCCGAGCAGGGTGTTGCGCGCATCGTCGGTGTTTTTCAGTAAGGCGGTGTCGTTGTTCCTGCGATGGTAGGCCAGGCGCGCGTTGAGCGGACCCTTGCTGTAGCCGAACGAGCCGCCGACCGCGCGCGAAGCCTGGGCGTCGCCGGCGACTTCGCCCGCCACATACATCAGCTCGCCGCTGAAGCCGTCGACGACATTCGACCGGTACAGCACCGAGTTGCTGGCGCGAAAACCGGTCGGCGCCATCAGGTTGTTCGAGCGGATGATGCCGTTGCGCAGCGGATCGACCACGGTGTTGAGCGTGGTGAACAGGGGCGTGTCCTGCAGACCGATCGAGACGGAGCCAACGTTGCTGCGCAGTCCGACGATGCTGGTGCGGCCGAACAGCGTGTTGTTCTGGGTCGAGGTGCCGGTGTCGGCGTGGATGCCGCCTTCGATGACGAAGAAGGCGCCGAGGCCTGCGCCCAGCTCTTCGCTGCCCTTGAAGCCCCAGCGGCTCTGCGTCGCCATGCCGCTGGTGACGCGGGTCGAGGTTCCGGCGACGCCGCCGCGGTCCTGCGAAATGCCCAGGTCGAGCACACCGTAGAAGGCGACGCCGGTTTGCGCCGACGCGGCGCCGCTGGCCAGCAGCGCGAGCGTAAAGATGGATTTTTTCATGGTCGTCGTCTCCATGATCAGACCGCGGGCAGCGGCGCGCCGGCCGGGTGCGGGTCCGGAATCGGCTCGATCTTGCCGAGCACGAACACGAACGAGACGATGCCGATCACCAGGATCACGCCGGCCACCATGAAGGCGTTGGCGAAGGAGTTGGTGGCGCCGACGATGAAGCCGGTGACGATCGGGGCCGCCGCGCCCATCAGGTTGTTGGCGAAGTTCATGATGCCGCCGATGGTGCCGGCGCCGCCTTTCGGCGCGATCAGCGACGGCAGCGACCAGCCGACCGGCGCCGCCGAGGCCAGGCCGCCCAGCGCGATCGAGATCCAGAAGATGGCCCAGGCCGGGTCGGTGGTCTGGGTCGCGCCGAACACGGCCAGGCCGAACAGCATGCCGGTCACCAGCACGCCCTTGCGCACTTTCGAATCGTCCCAGCCGCGCTTGACCAGATGGTCGATCAGCCAGCCGCCGACGAACAGGTCGGTCAGGGTGGCGAACGCCCAGGGAATCGCCGCATAGCCAGCCGACTTCAGGATACTCATGTGCATGGTCTGGACCAGGTAGCCGGGCAGCCAGGTCAGGAACAAGTAGAAGGTGTAGCCGTAGGCGGCGAAGCCGATGGTCAGGCCCCACACCTTGGACCTGGTCAGCAGGTAGCCCAGCATGTTCATGGCGCCGGCGTCGGACTTGCCTTCGGGCGCGCCGCCGTTTTGCTGGATGTAGTTCAGCTCCTGCTTCGACAGCTTTTCGTGCGCGGTCGGATCGCGGTACAGGCAATAGAACGCGATGAAGTAGCTGAAGCTGAGGAATGCGGTCAGGCCGAAACCCCAGCGCCAGCCGAAGGCCACGATGGTGACCGCCACCAGCGGCACGCCGATCACGTTGGAAAACTTGGCGGCGGCGTCGAAGATTGCGGTGGCCAGGCCGCGCTCGTGGCGCGGGAACCAGTAGCCGGTCGCCTTCGAACTGACCGGGAAGGCCGGCGCTTCGGCCACGCCGAGCAAGATGCGGGCGAAAAAGATGCCGGCGAAGCCGCTCGAGAAGGCGGTGATCACCGAGGCCACGCCCCATAGGAAGGCGCCCCAGCGGCCCACTTTGGTCGGGCCGAAGCGGTCGATGACCATGCCGACCGGGATCTGCAGCAGCGAATAGGACCAGGCGAAGGCGGAGAACAGCAGGCCCAGTTCGACTGGCGTGAGCTGGAACATGTCCTTGATTTGCGGGGCCGCGACGGACAGGCCGATGCGGTCGATGTAGTTGATCAGGACGCCGACGCCGAGCAGGGCGCCGATGCCCCAGCGCCTTTTGCCGACGCCAGTGTTGGTGGGGATGGCCATGTTGCTGTCTCCTTCAGGTTGGTTTTAACGGGCTCTATTGGCCCTGGGATTGCAGGATCCGGTCGACGATCGCGGCGGGCGGGCTGGCGATATCGAGGCGCACGCCGGCTTCGTCGGGCGCCAGCGGCTCGAGGTCGCGCAGCTGGCTGTCGAGCAGCGAGGTGGGCATGTAGTGGGCGGTACGCGCCTTCATGCGCTGCTCGATCAGCGCGCGCTCGCCATGCAGGTGGGCGAAGCGCAGCGCGGAATCGGCCTGGCGCAGCAGGTCGCGGTAGCGCCGCTTCAGGGCCGAGCAGGACAGCACCAGCGGCTCGCCGCGGGCAGTGGCGGCGGCGATCTCCGACTGCAGGCGCGCCAGCCAGTCGGCGCGGTCGGTGTCGTCGAGCGGGGTGCCGGCGGCCATCTTGGCGACGTTGGCGGCGGAATGGAAAGCGTCGCCCTCGAGAAATCCGGCGTGCAGGGAGTCGGCCAGGCGGCGGCCGATTTCGCTCTTGCCGCAGCCGCAAACGCCCATCACGACCCAGCGGGTGGGGGCGGCGGCGGTGTTGTCTGATTGGGTCATGGTGTCGATACCGGTTCGGAAGTTGTCTCGTTGCGCCTTGTTTGATAGCGCTAACATTTGCACTAAAGTCTACACCGGTCCGATATTTTGTAAAGCAGATTTTTTGGTGTGGCGCGAAAAACGACAGTCGCCGGCGCTCCGCTAGGCGCTCTCGCGCGCCATCAGGGTGAAGCCCAGGTCGATGCGGTTCCTGGCCGGCCGCTCGCCCTTGATCATCGCGCGCAGCAGCGACGCCGCTTCGAAGCCGACCTTGTAGCGCGGCGTCGCGATCGTCGTCAGCGAGGGATTCATCCACGCCGACGCCGGCAAATCGTTGAACCCGCAGATCGCCAGCTGCCCCGGCACCGCGATCCCGCGCCGCTGGCACTGGTAGATTGCGCCATGCGCCAGGTCGTCATTGCAGCAGAAGATCGCGTCCAGCGCCGGCTCGGCCGCCAGCATCCGTCCGAGCAGTTCGGCGCCCAGCGCCAGCGTCGACGGATCGGCCACCATGGTTTCCAGCGCCTCGTCGTACAGCCCGGCCTCGTGCATCGCCTTGCGGTAGCCCTCGGCGCGCTTGAGCGTGCGCTCGTCGAGTTGCGCGCCCATGAAGCCGATCCGCTTGTGGCCCTTGTCGATCAGGTAGCGGGTCATCGTGTAGCCGGCCTGCAGCTGGGAGAAGCCGACCGACAGCTGGTTCGGTTCCGTGGCGAGGTCCATCATCCACACCACCGGCACCTGCGAGGTGTCGAGCATGTGCTGCACCTTCGGGCTGTGCGTCAGCCCGGACAGCAGGATGCCGTCGGGGTGCGACTGCAGGTAAGTGCGCAGCAGCTTTTCCTCCTCGGCGTCCGAATAGCGCGTATTGCCGATCAGGATCTGGTAGTCGTAGGCGTCCAGCGCGTCCTGGATCCCGGCCAGCACCGCGGTGAACACCAGGTTCGACAGCGACGGCACCAGCACCACGATGACGTTCGAGTGCGCCGAGGCGAGTGCGCGCGCGGCGGCATTCGGCACGTAGCCCAGTTCCGCCACGGCCCGATCGACCCGCTCGCGCAGGGCCGCCGACACCATGTCCGGATGGCTGATCGCGCGCGAGGCGGTCATCGTCGCCACCCCGGCCAGCGCCGCCACCTGGGCCAGCGTGACCCGGCCGCTGGCGCGCGTCTTTTGAACTCTTGTCATCGAAAAGGACCTTGGTTTTGATAACGTTATCATAGCCCAACACCGCAACAATTTGATGCATTGTGTATTGGAAATTTCAGGGCGGACCGGAGTATAGTGGCGGCACTACTTTTGATTCGATACCCGATGTTTCGCAACACCTCACTGACTCTGCGGCAACTGCTGATCCTGCTCACCGGCCTTGGCCTGCTGCCGATCGCCCTGATCGGCGCCTGGGGCATCAACACCTCGGTCAACGAGCAGCAGGCCGAGCTCGAACGGTCGATGCAGGCGCTGTCGCGCGCACTGGCCAGCGCGGTCGACTCGGAACTCGACGCCACGCTGGAAAATGCGCGCGCGCTGTCGGCCGACCCGGCGCTGGCGCGCGGCGACCTCGCCGCGTTCTATGCCATCGCCAAGCGCGCCGTGCAGGCGCAGCCCGACTGGCGCAGTCTGATCCTGACCGACGCCGGCGGGACGGTGCTGTTCAAGACATCCGAGCCGTTCGGCGCCACGACCCACAAAGTGATCGATCCCGCCAGCCTGGCAGAGGTCGCGGCCACGCGCCAGCCGGTCATCGGCTCGGTGGCCAAGGGACCGCGCGGCCGGGCCGCGGTGCCGATCCGGGTGCCGGTGCTGGACGATGGCCGGCTGCGCTACATCGTCACCATCGCGCTGGCGCCGGACCGCATGCTGCGCATCCTGAAAAACCAGAAGGTGCCGCAGGACTGGGTGGTCGCGGTGGCCGACGCGAGCGGGCTGCGGGTGGCGCGTTCGAAGGACCAGGAAAATACGGTCGCAACGCCGACGTCGGCCACGCTCACGCGGCTGCGGCTGGAGGGGCGCCCGGAAGGCAGCGGCATCAGCACCACGTCCGAGGGCGCCGAGGTAATGACCAGTTTCAGCATGCTGCCGCGCCACAAATGGTCGGTGGCGGTCGGCGCGCCGACGGCGCGGGTCACCGACGTCCTGAGGCGCACACTGGCGGCTTACGCGGTAGCCATCGTCGCCTCGCTGGCGCTGTACGTCGCGCTGGCGATGTTCCTGTCGCAGCGGCTGATGCTGTCGATCGAGCACCTCAAGGAGCAGACCGCGCGGCTCGGGCACAAGCGTCCGGTGCGCCTGCTGCGCAGCCGGATCCGCGAGGTCAACGAAATCGGCGACAGCCTGACCGCGGCGTCGGCCGAACTGGTGCAGGGCGAGCGCGAACGCGAAGCGCTGGTGGCGTCGCTGAAGGAAGCGCTGGCGCGCGCCGAGCAGGCCGCCGCCACCAAGGACAACTTTCTCGCCGTGCTCGGGCACGAGCTGCGCAATCCGCTGGCGCCGATCGTCATGGCGCTCGACCTGATGGACATGCGCGGCGCCAGCGAAAACCTGCGCGAGCGCGATACGATGCGGCGCCAGGTGAATCACATGCGGCGCCTGGTCGACGACCTGCTCGACGTCTCGCGCATCACCCAGGGCAAGCTGGCGATGGCCTGCGAGCCGGTGTGCCTGTCGGCCGCTGTGCTGCAGGCCGCCGACACGGTGCGCCCGGCGATGGCCGCGGCGGGACGCCGATTCGTCGAAGCGGTCGACGAGGTCTGGGTGATGGGCGACGAGACGCGGCTGGTGCAGGTGGCGACCAACCTGCTGGCCAACGCGCTGCGCTATGGCGGCGCCGGCGACGTGCAGGTGTCGGTGCGGCGCATTGGCGCCAGTGCGGTGCTGGCGGTCAGCGACGCCGGCGTCGGCATGGAGCCGGCCACCGCGGCGCGCATTTTCCAGCCGTTCTGGCAGGCGCCGCAGCCGCTCGCGCGCTCTTCCGGCGGGCTTGGGCTGGGCCTGACGATCGTGTACAGCATCGTCGAACTGCTCGGCGGGACGGTGCGCGCCTCGTCCCCGGGGCTGGGGCAGGGCAGCAGCTTCGAAGTGACGCTGCCGGCCATCGACGGGCCGGCGATGGCCTTGCCGGCGCCGGCGCCGGGTGCGAATGCGGGTGCGCGCAAGATCATGATCGTCGACGACAACCTCGATGCGGCCAAGACCACCGCCGAACTGCTGGAGGTGCTGGGGCATGAGGTCGGCGTCGCGCACGACGGCAAGTCGGCGCTGGCGCTGCTGGGGCGGATGCAGCCGGACGTGGCGATCCTGGATATCGGATTGCCGGACATCGACGGCTTCGAGCTGGGGCGCACGGTACGGCGGCTCGGCTTCGACGGCACGCTGCTGGCGCTGACCGGCTACGGGCAGGAGCGCGACAAGCAGCGCGCCAGGGACGCGGGCTTCGACCGGCACCTTACCAAGCCTGTGGATATCGAGCAGCTGCAGCTTGCGCTCGACGCCGGCGCCAGCGTCGCGCTCAGGTCCGCCGGACCTGTCCCCGGATCTTAGGCCGCGGCTCGACTCCCATTCTGGTATCCTTGACAATCGACCAGTTCAAGGATCACCAAGAATGAAATGCGCTTTGGTAGGCTCCCGTTTCTTTGCCGCGTCGGTGTTCGAGGCGCTGCGCAAGCAAGAGGGCATCGAATTCACCAGCATCGTCGCTCCGGCCGAGGATGACCGCCTCGCCGTGGCGGCGCGCGCCGCCGGCATCCCCGTCCACATTCTCGCCAACCCGCGCATCGTTCCCGCCGAAGCCATCGCCGAAGGCACCGACCTGATTCTCGCCGCCCACACCCACGCGCGCGTGAGCGACGGCGCCCTGGCGCGCGCGCGCCTTGGCGGCATCGGCTATCACCCTTCGCTGCTCCCGCGCCACCGCGGCATCGCCGCCGTCGAATGGACCATCCTCGAAGGGGACCCGGTTGCCGGCGGCTCGATTTACCACCTGGCCGACGGCTGGGACGCCGGCGCCATCGCCGCCCAGGACTGGTGCTTCGTGCTGAAGGGCGAAACGGCGCGCGAACTGTGGGAGCGCGCGCTCGCGCCGATGGGCATCGCGCTGCTGTCGAAAGTGGTGCACCAGGCACGCATCGAAGGCGCCGTGCCGGCCTTCCCGCAGGATCCGCGCTTCGCCACCAAGGCGATGATGATCAAGCGCTCGGTCGTGCTGACGCCGGAGGAAACGCCGGCGCACGCGTCGCTGGTGGTGACCGTGGTGGGCCCCGACCGGCACGGCATCGTCAACCTGCTGGCCGACCGCGCGCAGCGCTACAGCGCCAACTGGGCGGCCAGCCGCATGACGCGCCTTGCCGGCGAATTCGCCGGCACCGTGCATTTCGAGGTGCCGCGCGAGCACGCCGATGCGCTGGCCGAATCGCTGCGCCAGCTCGAATCGAGCGGCCTGAAGGTGGTGGTTGCCAGCAGCGCCGGCGCCATCGTGCCCGATGCCCTGCGCGGCTTCGAGCTGGAACTGGTCGGCGAAGACCGCGTCGGCATCGTCAGCCGCCTGACACGGATGCTGGCCGAACGCGGCATCAGCATCGAAAACCTGCATACCGAGATCCTGCGTAGCGGCGTCTCGGGCAAACAGACATTCCGGATCGGCGCGCACCTGCTGGTGCCGGCCGGCTTGCCGGTGGACGGCCTGCGCGCTGAACTGGGCGTGCTGGCCAGCGAAATGATGGTCGATATCGCGCTGGACGAACGGCGCGCGGCCGGCGTGCGCCAACCCTAACTCACCAACAAGAGGCGAAAAATGCCAGGACTCCTTCCCGACGTCGATCCCGATGGATTGCTCGAATATTCCGTGGTCTATTCCGACCGCGCCGTCAACCACATGTCGCAATCGTTCCAGGGCGTGATGCGCGATATCTCGCGCACGCTCAAGCAAGTCTACAAGGCGCAGTCGGCGATCGTGGTTCCCGGCAGCGGCACCTTCGGCATGGAAGCGGTGGCGCGCCAGTTCGCCACCGGCAAAGAGTGCCTGGTGATCCGCAACGGCTGGTTCAGCTACCGCTGGACCCAGATTTTCGACATGGGCAGCATTCCTTCCGGCTGCACGGTGCTGAAGGCGCGGCCGGTGGAGCAGGGCACGCAGGCCGCGTTCGCGCCGCCGCCGATCGATGAAGTAGTGGCGTCGATTGCGAAGCACCGGCCGGCGGCGGTGTTCGCCCCGCACGTCGAGACATCGTCGGGCATCATCCTGCCGGACGACTACCTGCGCAAGGTCGCCGACGCCACGCACGCCGCGGGCGGCCTGTTCGTCCTCGATTGCATCGCATCGGGCACGATCTGGGTCGACATGGAAGCGACCGGCGTCGATGTGCTGATCAGCGCGCCGCAAAAAGGCTGGAGCGGTTCGCCATGCTGCGCGCTCGTCATGCTCAGCACACATGCGCGCGACCGCATCGACAGCACGACCAGCACCAGTTTCGCCTGCGACCTGCGCAAGTGGCTGCAGATCATGGAAGCCTACGAAGGCGGCGGATTCGCTTACCACGCGACCATGCCGACCGATGCGCTGGCGACGCTGCGCGACGTGATGAAGGAGACCGAGGACTACGGCTTCGACAAGGTGCGCGCGGAGCAGCAGGAACTGGGCGACCGGATCCGCGCGCTGCTGGCGCAGAAGGGATTCCGCAGCGTCGCGGCCAAGGGGTTCGAGGCGCCCGGCGTGGTGGTCAGCTACACCGACGACGACGGCATCCAGTCGGCCAAGAAGTTCGTGCAGGCGGGCGTGCAGATCGGCGCCGGCGTGCCGCTGCAATGCGACGAGCCGGCCGACTTCAAGACCTTCCGCATCGGGCTGTTCGGGCTCGACAAGCTGCACAACATCGAGCGCACCGTGGCGACGTTCGCCGAGGCGCTCGAGAAAGTGGAGTAATCACGGGTCGCTGCCCAAGGGCTGGGGTCAGGTCCGGCGGACCTGACCCCGAAGTTGACGCCGACGCTAATGCGCCGCAGGACGAATATTCTGGTTCGCGCGGAACAGGTTCTGCGGATCGTACTTCGCCTTGATCGCTTCCAGCCGCCCATAGTTCGGACCATATGCATCGGCGATGCGGTCCGATTCATCGGCGGTCAGGAAGTTGATGTACACACTGCCCGACGCATACGGCGCCGACATCTTGAAGAACTCGCGCGCCCAGGCGATGCAGGTGGAGTCTTCCGCCGGATTCTCCCAGCGCGTGTGCACGTTCATCGCCCACAGCGCGCTGCGGTTCGGATACGCGGTGGCGGTCGCCGACAGCACGCTGGCCTGCCCGCCGATCAGCCCGAGGAAAATCTCGCACTGCGGCGACGGCAGCCTGCCGGCATAGTCGACAATCACGTCGATCGCATCGTCGGTCAGCACATCGAAGTTGTGCGACTTCCAGTAATTGCGCGCGCCCGGCGCCAGCAAGGGATCGAAGGCCTGCTGCCAGGCGGTGTAGGGCACGGCGCCGACGTGCTCGCCGACCGGCTGGCCGAAGCCGCGCACCCTGGAGATCACGTCCTGCAGTTCGTCAGGCTTCCTGGGCGAGAACAGCGCGAGCGCGAGGATTTCCTTTTCGTGCCACTCCGTCGGCAGGAAGGGCAGCGGCGGCGCCTTGCGCAGCACGCCCCAGATGGCGATGTCGTTGCCCATCGTGTCGACCAGTTCGCGATACTGCGCCAGCACCGACTTTGCCTGCGCAAGCGGGAACACGATCAGGCCAGCCGTCACTTCCGGACCGACCGGATGCAGCTCGAATTCGAAGTTGGTCACCACGCCGAAATTGCCGCCGCCGCCGCGGATCGCCCAGAACAGGTCGGGCTCGCGCGACTCGCTGATGTGCAGGCGCCGGCCGTCGGCGGTGACGATGTCGGCCGAAATCAAATTGTCGATGGCCAGGCCGTGCATCCGGCTCAGCCAGCCGAAGCCGCCACCGAGGGTCAGGCCAGCGACGCCGGTGGTGGAGTTGATGCCGAGCGGCGTGGCCAGGCCATACGCCTGCGCCTCGTGGTCGAAGTCGCGCAAGGTGGCGCCGCCTTCCACGTAGGCGCGGCGCTTCGTGGGCTCGATCTGCACCGAGCGCATCGCCGACAGGTCGATCACCAGGCCGTCGTCGCACAAGGCGCTGCCGGCGATGTTGTGACCGCCGCCGCGCACCGCCAGCGGCATTTTGCTGTCCCGCGCAAAATTGACCGCTGCCAGCACATCGGCCGCACCTGCGCAGCGCACGATCATGGCGGGGCGCTTGTCGATCATTGCATTCCAGATTTGTCTTGCCGAGTCGTATCCTTCATCGCCCGGCGACAGGACGCTGCCGCGCAGCTTGGTTCGAAAGTCCTTGACCTGGTCCGACGTCACGGTGTCCATCACGCACCTCCCCATTTTTGGCTCACTCTTTTAATCATAGTGAGCGAAAACGCGGATACAAGGGAGATGGGACCCATCGCTTGTCGTACCTGCGCAGGCAGGTACCCATGCTGAGCGAGAGGTAGGTGGAGGCGTGTTCAGTATAGGCACCTGCCTGCGCAGGTACGACAGGCTAATTGCTACTGCAGCTTGTCGCCGTCGTTCCAGTTGCTTTTCTCTTCTTCCAGCGCCGCGAGGTCGCGCGCGAACATTTCGTTGAGCTCATCGCGCGACTGGCGCGCCATCGAGATGAATTGCTCCTGGTCCTTGTAATACGGATACACCGCGTGCAGGCTCTGGATGTTGTGCAGCTTGAATTTCTGCGCGGCCTGGCGTGCGCGGTAGGCGCCGAAGCCGAGGTGGCGCAGCACGCTCTGGCCAAGCTGCAGCGCCGACTCGAACGTTTCGCGCTCGATTACCGACACCCCGCGGTCCATCAGGTCGTACAGGTGCGACACGTTGCGCGCCCGCGCCATGATCTTCAGGTCGGGGAAGTTGCGCCGCACCGCGTCCACCAGCGCCAGGCTGTCCTCGATGCTGTCGACCGCGACGATCAGCGCGCGCGCCTTGCCCGCGCCGGCCGCCTGCAGCAGGTCGACCCGCGTCGCGTCGCCGTAGAACACCTTCATGCCGAACTTGCGCAGGAACTCGATCTGGTCCGGGTCGTGGTCCAGCACCGTGAGCGGAATCTGGTTGGCGCGCAGCAGGCGCCCGACGATCTGGCCGAAGCGCCCGAAGCCGGCGATGATCACGTGGTCTTCCTGCGTTTCGATGACGTCGGCCGGCCGCTTCTTCGCTTCGCGCCAGCGCGGCGCCAGCAGGCGGTCGTGCAGCAGCAGCAGCAGCGGCGTGGCCACCATCGACAGCGCGACCACGACCACCAGTATCGCCGCCACTTCGGCGCTGAACACCTTGGCCGTCTCCGCCGCGCCGAATACGACGAAGGCGAACTCGCCGCCTTGCGACAGCACGAACGCGAACAGCGCCTGCTGGCTGCGCGGAACTGCAAACAGTTTGCCCAGCCCATACAGCACCGCGATCTTGATCGCCAGGAAGCCTGCCACCAGCATCAGGACCAGGCCGGGCCGCGCGAGGAAGACGCCGAAGTCCACCGACATGCCGACCGCGATGAAGAACAGCCCAAGCAGCAGGCCCTTGAACGGTTCGAGGTCCGATTCGAGCGCGTGGCGATACTCGGAATCGGCCAGCAGCACGCCGGCCATGAAGGCGCCCAGCGCCATCGACATGCCGATCCACTGCATCAGCAGCGCGATCGAGATCACCAGCAGCAGCGCGAACGCGGTGAAGATCTCGCGCATGCCGGTCCTGGCGATGGTGCGCAGGATCGGGCGCAGCAGGTAGCGCCCGCCCAGCACCAGCGCGACCAGGGTGACGGCAATGCGCGCGCCGCCCAGCCAGCCTTTCTCGCTGCCCTCGGCCGCCGCCACGCCCAGAACCGGGACGATGGCGATCATCGGGATCGCGGCGATGTCCTGGAACAGCAGGATCGAGAAGGCGGCCGAGCCGGTCGGCGTGTTGCGCAGGTTGCGCTCGTCGAGCGTGGCGAGTGCGATCGCGGTGGACGACAGCGACAGTCCGAGCGCGGCGATCAGCGCCACTTTCCAGTCGACCCCGAGCAGCAGTGCGGCGCCGGCCAGCGCCGCCGCCACGCCCGCGACCTGGGCGCCTCCCCAGCCGAAGATCGGGCGCCGCAGCGACCACAGGCGCTTCGGCTCGAGTTCGAGGCCAATCATGAACAGCAGCAGCACCACGCCGAATTCGGAGAAATGCAGGATGTCCTCGACTTCGACCACCAGGCGCAGGCCCCACGGGCCGATGGCGACGCCGGCCAGCAGGTAGCCGAGCACCGCGCCCATGCCGAAGCGCTTGGCGAGCGGCACCGCGATCACTGCCGCGGTCAGATACACCAGCGCGTTGATCAGGAGGCTATGTTCCATCGGCGCCTATCGCAAAAGGATGGCCGGCCAATTGCCGCAGGCTCGCGCCGAACTGCTCTACATGCGCATCTACCGCAAGGGGGGCGACGTCGTGCGCGCCATGCAGGACCAGCGGCGCGATCCATTCCATGCCGCAGGCGGATGACATCTGCCGGAACGGCGCGAGGAAGTCGGCGTATCCCTGGCGCCCGCCTGGCGCGAAGTCGGCGGCGCCGGCGCCGGTGCTGGTGGCCAGCCAGAAGCGCCGGCCGGAAGCCGCCGGCGCGCCGGACCAGGCATCGCGCAGCACCACGTCGACCCATTCCTTCAGCAGCGCCGGCATGCCGAACCACCGCAGCGGGAACAGGAACACCAGCGTATCGGCCTGCGCCAGCAAGGCGTGTTCGCGCGCCGGGTCGATGTAGAAGTCGGGATAGGTTTCGTACAGGTCGTGCAGGTAGACGCCTTCGACCAGCCGCGCCGCCTCCGCCAGCCTGCGGTTCACGCGCGACAGGTGAGGCGCCGGGTGCGCGAACAGGACCAGCACGCGGTTGGGGTTCATGTGTTACGCCGCGCGTCGGCCGGGCAAGGCCATGTCGCCGATCGCCGCCACCAGCGCATCGAGTTCGCCGATGCTGGTGTAAAGATGCGGCGTCACGCGCACCGCCTGTCCGGCGCCGGCGATGTCGCGCACGACGGTGAAGATGCGGTGGCGCGCCATCAGCTGTTCGACCACCTGCGCCGCGGCGATGCCGTCAATGGCGAAGGCGCCGATCCCGCACGAACGCCGCGGGTCGCGCGGCGTCAGAATCCGCACGCCGGGCAGGCCGCGCAGGCGATCCTGCCAGTATTGGCTCAGGTAGCGCAGGCGTTCTTCCTTGTTGCGCGCGCCGACCGAGCGATGGAAGGCGAGGGCGTCCTCGATGGCCAGGATCGGCCCGGGCGGCACCGTGCCGACGTGACCAAGCTTGCCGATGTCGCTCGCCGCGTGCCGCACGTCGCCGAACAGCGGCGCGATATCGGCGATGCGCTCGCGGCGTACATACAACAGCCCGACCCCGAGCGGGGCGCCGAGCCATTTGTGCAGGTTGACGCCGACGAAGTCCGCACCGAGTTCGGCGAGCCGGTAATCGAGATGCGCGAACGAGTGCGCCGCATCGACCATCGCGTCCACGCCGTGGCGGCGCGCCATCGCGGCGATTTTCTGCACCGGCATCACCTGGCCGGTGCGATGATGCATGTGCGTCACCAGCAGCACGCGCGTGCGCGGCGTGATCGCCTGCTCGTAGAGCGCGACGATCTGTTCGTCGCTGTCCGGGTCCAGCGGCAGATCGACGCGGGTAAGCGCAAGCTGCTTGCGCGCCGCGACCATCTCCAGCGTGTCGATGACGTAATCGTAATCGTCGTCCGCCATCAGCACGGCGTCGCCCGCGGCAAACGGATAGCCCTGGAGCAGGATGTTGAACGACTCCATCAGGTTGCGCGTGATGAGCAGTTCTTCCGGCGCGGCGCCGGTGAAATCGGCCAGCAGCCGCATGACGTGCGCAAGCCGGTCCGGAAACCGGACCCGCATGAAGTACGAGTTCTCGCGATTCAGCTCGGCCTCGTAGCGCTGGAACGCCTGGTGCACCGGCGTCGCCTGCACGCCGAAGAAGCCGTTTTCGAGGTTGATGAAATCGGGCGACACCGCGTATTGGGCGCGCACCGCGGCCCAGCGGGCTTCGTCGTCGGGGGCGATCGGGGCAGGGGACAGCGGCAAGTTCGGCTCCTGTGGCGGTGATGGGATGACAAATAATAATGCCAATTCGGCGCGGGCGGCGGCAATTGCCTGCGGCGCCGTGATTTGAGAGTTGGTTAGGAAGCGCACAGTCGAGTGCGGTACATCTGGCTAAGGTGTCGCGTGACGCCTAATTATTCACTGGAGCACCATGCACGCGGAAAAGATCACCGAACCCGAACCGTCGCAGGAGCCGGCCGCGGAAGAGAACTGGGTCAGCAAGCTCGGCCCCGGCCTGATTGCCGGCGCCGCCGACGACGATCCGAGCGGCATCGCCACCTATTCGCAGGCCGGCGCGCAGTTCGGCTTCGGCATGCTGTGGACGCTGGTGATCACGTATCCACTGATGGTCGGCATCCAGATCGTCAGCGCGCGCATCGGCCGGGTCACCGGCCATGGCCTGGCCACCAACATCCGGCGCCACTACCCGGCCTGGCTGCTGTACCCGCTGGTCGGCCTGCTGCTGCTGGCCAACACCATCAACATCGCGGCCGACGTTGCCGCGATGGGCGACGCGATGAAACTGGTGGCCGGCGGCCCGGCGCAGCTGTACGCGGTCGGCTTCGGCCTGATCTCGGTGCTGCTGCAGGTATTCATCCCGTACTCGCGCTACGTCGGTGTGCTGAAATGGCTGACGCTGGCCCTGCTGGCCTACGTCGCCACCGTATTCGTCGTCCACATCCCGTGGGAGCGGGTGGCGAGGGAGGCCATCGTGCTGCCGGCTCTGCCGTGGAAGCCGGCCTTCATCACCACCATCGTCGCGGTGTTCGGCACCACCATCAGCCCCTACCTGTTCTTCTGGCAGGCCTCGCAGGAAGTCGAGGAGTTGCGTGCCGACGACAATGCGCAGCCGCTGAAGAAGGCGCCGCGCGAGGCCCGCGCCGGCTTCAACCGGATCAAGCTCGACACCTTCATCGGCATGGGCTTCTCCAACCTGGTCGCTTTCTTCATCATGCTGACCACTGCGGTGACCCTGCACATGCACGGCGCGACCGAGATCGAGACTTCAGCCCAGGCGGCGACGGCGCTGCGCCCGATCGCCGGCGAGTTCGCCTTCATGCTGTTTGCGCTCGGGATCATCGGCACCGGCATGCTCGCCATTCCCGTGCTGGCCGGATCGGCCGCGTACGCGATGGCCGGCGCCTTCAAATGGAAGAACAGCCTCGAGCACGAACCGAAAGTGGCGCCCAAGTTCTACGGCATCATCGTGGTGGCGACCCTGGCCGGCGTCGGCCTGGTGTTCGCGCCGATCGATCCGATCAAGGCGCTGTACTGGAGCGCGGTAATCAACGGGGTGATCTCGATCCCGGTCATGGCCGTGATGATGCTGATGGCTTCGCGGGTCGACGTGATGGGCCGGCTGGTGATCACGCGGCGCCTGAAAGTGCTCGGCTGGACCTGCACGGCGGTGATGGCGGCCGCCGTGACGGCGATGTTCGTCACCAACCTGGCCTAGGCCGGCCGCCCGCGGCGTGCGCCGCGATTCCGGTAAAGTTTTTATACTGATAATTACATGGTTTGCATTGTTCGCCTGCGAAAGGCGGATCACCGTTCCATATTCTTGTCGGGTGTTTCCGGATGCGATCCCAGCGTGGCGTCGTCAAGCAGGGTGCCCTCCAGGCTTTCTCGGGCCTGGTCGGGAGCATCGTTGCGAACGCGGGCATCGTGGCCGCCTGCATGCTGGCGGCGCTGTTCCTCAGCCTGCTCACCTGGGGATTTCTTCTAGGCAGCGCAAGGGCCGAACGCGAGCAGGGCGTGCGCTATTCCATGCAGCAAGCGTCGACCATGGCGCGCGCCTATTCCGAACAGGCTGCCCGCGCCATCAACTCGCACGACCTGGTGCTGCGCCAATTACGCTACGGCTGGACCCTGTCGGGCTTCGCGCTGAAGCTCGACTCGCCCGCGGCGGCGACCATGTACCGCGATGCCGCTCTCTCGAACCTGGCCATTTTCGACCGGGACGGCAAGCTGATTACCGCCATCCGGCCCGAGCGCCTGCACGCGAACGTTGCCGGCAGCGCTTTTTTTCGCGCGCACGCACAGTCGCCGGCCGACCGGCTGGTGGTCAGCCGCACCGGCAACGGCTCCAGCGAGGGCGCCGGCATGCAATTCTCGCGGCCGCTGCGCGACAGCGACGGCCAGTTCGACGGCGTCGCGCTGCTGCAGGTGGACGCCGACGAGCTGACCGTCAACTTCTTCCTGCACCGCTTCGTTCCCGGGGGCGTGCTGGGCCTGTCGGCGGTCGGCGGACCGCTGCTGGTGGCCGCGGCCGAGCCACGCGGCGCCAGGCCGATCATGCTGCCGGCGCTGGCGGGCAGCAACGACAGCTTCTTGTCCGGCAACGAAGGCGCCATGCTGGCCGGCGCCGGCTGGTTCGCCGACGCGCGCCCGCGCTACCTCGGCTGGCACCGGGCCGGCCCATACCCGCTGGTGGCCTTCGTGGGACTCGACCAGGCGCGCACGATGGCGCCGTTCGATGCGGCGGTCAGGCAGGCCATCGCGCAGTCCGCCGCTGCCACGGCGGTCCTGTTCGGCCTGGCGACGGTGCTGACCGGCTTCCTGCTGCGCCTGACCTGGCGCAAGCGTGAAAGCCAGCGCACGGGCGAAACCTATCGCATGGCCACCGAGGGATCGAGCGACGGTTTCTTCATTCTGGCGACCATGTACAACGGCGCCGGCTCGGTCGACGACTTCGAGGTGATCGACTGCAACCAGCACGGCGCGGCGATCTGCCACCAGCGCCGCGAGACGCTGATCGGGCGGCGCTTCTCCGGCCTGTACCGCGACGACACTTTTTCGCGCGTGATGGAGGTGCTGCGCATCGCCGTCGATACCGGCTCCTACGACGGCGAGCTGGAATTCCAGCCCGAGGGATCCGACCGGTCGAGCTGGATGAAGCTGAAGGCGGTGCGCTCGGACGGCAAGCTGGCCATCACGCTGCGCGACATCACCGAATCGAAGGCGCACGTGGCCGCGCTCGAGCACCGCAGCAACCACGACGCGCTCACCGGCCTGCCGAACCGTCACTGGCTGCAGTGGTACCTGCCGCAGGCGATCGTGCGCGCGCGCGACAGCCGCCAGACGCTGGCGCTGCTGTTCATCGACCTGGACGGCTTCAAGGCCGCCAACGACACCATGGGCCACGCGGCCGGCGACGAACTGCTGCGCCACGCGGCGCACCGGCTGAAGGAGGCGGTGCGCCCGCACGACAACGTGATCCGCATCGGCGGCGACGAATTCGTCGTCATCCTCGAAAACAACCTGCGGGTGGAGGACGCGGCGATCGTCGCCAAGCGCGTGATCGCCGCGTTCAAGCCGAAGTTCAAGCTGATCGGCGGCACCGCGGTGCTGGGCACCTCGATCGGCATCAGCAGCTTTCCCAGCGACGGCGACGACGCTGCCAGCCTGCTGCAGAACGCCGACGTGGCGATGTACTCGGTCAAGACCAGCGGCAAGGGCAGCTTCCGCTTCTTCGATCCGGAGTTCTATGAGGCGCTGCGGCGCGAGCTGGAATACGAGCAGGAGCTGCGGATGGCGATCGAGAGCGACGAATTCGTCATCCACTACCAGCCGCGCATGGACCTGGCCAGCAACCGCACCACCAGCATGGAGGCGCTGGTGCGCTGGCAGCATCCGACCCGCGGCCTGCTCGAGCCGAAGGACTTCATTCCGCTGGCCGAGAAGACCGGCATGATCGTGCGTTTGGGCGAGCTGGTGCTGGTGAAGGTGTGCGAGCAGCTGGCGCAGTGGGTGGCCAAGGAAGAGGGCGTGGTGCCGGTGTCGGTGAACATCTCCTCGCGCCAGTTCAACGAGACCGACATCGCGCGCATCTTCTCGAGCGCGATGGCGCGCCACAACATTCCCGCGAACCTGCTCGAGATCGAGCTGACCGAGTCATCGATGATGGGCGGCAGCAGCCACGTGCTCGAATCGCTGTCGAAGATCCGCGACCTCGGCATCAAGCTGCTGGTCGACGACTTCGGCACCGGCTACTCGTCGCTGGCCCAGCTGCAGCTGCTCGACTTCGACATCCTCAAAGTCGACAAGGCCTTCACCAGCCGCATCGAACAAACCGAGCAGGGCAAGATCCTGTTTACCGCCATCATCACGATGGCCCACGCGCTGGGCATGCGGGTGGTGGCCGAAGGCGTCGAGACCGGCAGCCAGCTGGCGATCCTGCGCGCGCTCGCCTGCGACGAAGTGCAGGGCTATTTCATTTCCTTCCCGCAGGCGGCGGCGCCGTCGCAAAGCCTGCTGCTGTCGCCGGCGGTGTGACCCCGTCATTGCATCTTTGTCCTAGACGGCGGCCGCGAGGACATTTTTGTCATGAAGGCGATGGCCGCTTGCCGCCGGGCGGGAGCGGACTAGACTGAAACCAGCGTCAGTCGACCGGCAACTGGCGCGGGTCACGGCGCACATGCGCACTGTGGCTAGTGCTGTGCGCGCCATGGCGGGCGCGGCGATTGCGGCCGATTCAGCCAGGAGCCCGTCATGCGTAACTCATCATTTCTGATTTCCGTTTCTTCCCTCGTCATGCTGTGCGCCGCCAGCGGCGCCGGCGCCCAGGACTTGCCGGCAGCGCCTGGCCAAAGCGTGCTGCCGGAAATCCAGGTGGTTTCGGCCATGCCGAAATATCCGATCAAGATCAACGAGGCGCGCAAGGTGCGCGGGCTGTATGAACTGTCGAACGGCTGGACGCTGGACGTCACCCCCGACTGGCGCAAGGTGTACGCCGACATCAACGGCCGCGGCAAGATCGAGATGCTGCCGCTGTCGCCCGACAAGTTCATCTCCGCCGACGGCAACGTGGCGATGGAATTCAACCTGGGCGTCGACCAGAACGACATGGTCATGCGCTACCGGCCGGACGCCACCGTGGCCGAGTTCATCGTCGTCAGGGCCTCCCTGGCCCAGCGGTAAGGGACGGGCTGCGCCGGCAGGCCGAACTGAGCAGTCTGTCATGGACGCGGTGGGCTGGACGGGCGCAGCCGTGCCGGGGTGCGCATTACAAGGGTGTAAGATAGATATCATTCCTTGTCAAACGATGTGCGCCCAACGTCAGCCATGCCCTTGTCCCGCGTCCCGCCAGCGAATTCGACGATTCGGCCCTATCCGCTGGCCCGGATGGTGCTCGCCACCGCGACGCTCATCGTCGTCCTGATCGGCGCCACCGCGGCGGTGCTGCTGGTCAGCTACCGCGACACCCTGCGCCAGGAGATGACCAACCTTCGCAACCTGTCGATCGCGTTCGCCGCGCAGACCTTCAGCGTGGCGCAGGGGGTCGACAACGTCATGCTGCAGGCCGAGCGCGCGTACGCGAGGCGCCCGGCCATGCGCCGAACCCGCTGCTGAACTTCTCCGACAACCCGATGGCCCAGGAGTACCTGCTGGGCATTTACCTGTACGACCCCGACGGCAAGCTGATCGCCGACGCGGTGACCAGCAAGCCGACCCTGGTGCCGGCACCCACGCCCGAGCAGGTGCGCATGGACCTCGGCTCCACCAAAGACGCGCTGCGGATCACCATCACCAACATCGACCCGGTCACCGGGCGCGGCATCGTCAACTTCACCCGGCCCACCGTGGATGCGGCGGGCAAGCGCACCGGCCTGATCGTCGCGCAAGCCGATTCCGAGCGCTTCGAACGGATCTACAGCCTGGTCGAACTGGGCAAGGGCGGCTCGGTGACCTTGTTCAACCGCGACGGCAGGATGCTGGTGCGCGGGCCGAATTTTCCGAAAGGGATAGGCCAGTACTTCACCGACACGCCGCTGTTCGCGCGCCACCTGCCGGCCGGCGACCGCGGCGCCTTCGCCGCCATGAGCCCGATCGACGGCAAGCCGCGGCTGTACGGCTACGACGCCGTGGGCGGCTATCCGCTGGTGATCATCACCGGCACCGACCAGTCCGATGCGCTGGCGTCGTGGTACGGGCGCGTGTGGACCGCGATCATTTCCCTGCTGCTGATTGCGGCGGCGGTGATCTTCCTGGCCTGGCGGGTGGCGCGCGACGCGGCCCGCAAGTTCACGCTGATCGGCCAGCTGGCGGCCAGCGAGGCGCGCGAGAAGAAGAGCGCCGACTACCTGGCCGCCATCCTCAATTCGGTCGGCACGCCGATCTGGGTGTTGGACAGCAAGCACAAGATCGTCATGCTCAACGAGGCGTTCAGCCGCTTCGTCGGGCGCGCCGCCGCCGCGCTGGTGGGCAGCCACGAGGGCGAGACGCTCGATCCGGGCGGCTCGCGCGCGCGCGAGGCGCGCTACCGCGACGTACTGCGCGCCGGCCGCACCAGCGAGGCGATCGCCGAGATCCGCGACGGCAGCGGACATGAGCGCACCGTCATCCAGCTCAGCTCCAAACTGGTCGACGCGGCCGGCCAGGAGCAGATCGTCAGCGTCCTGACCGACATCACCGAGCGCCAGAAGGCCGAGCGGCGCCTGGCCTACGTGGCCAACTACGATTTGCTGACCGGCCTGCCGAACCGCGGCCAGTTCGGCCGCATGCTCGAGCAGGAACTGGCCGGCGCGGCGGCGCGCCACACCTGCGTCGGCGTGCTGGTGGTCGCGCTCGAGCGGGTGCAGGAAGTGAGCGACCTGCTCGGCCACGCGGCCGGCGACGAAGCGCTCAAGCAGGTAGGCGCCGTGTTCCAGGGCCTGCTGCCGGGCGCCGCCGCGGTGGCGCGCACCAAAAGCAACGAGTTCGCGGTGGTGATCGAGGCCGAGAAGGGGCGCGACTTCCTCGAGCAGTACGCGATCGAGCTGCACCGCACGCTGTCGGGCGCGCTGAAGGTGGGCGGGCGCGAGTTTTACCTGGGACCGGTGATCGGCGTGGCGATTTTTCCCGAGGACGGCGACAGCGCCGACGAATTGTTCCGGCGCGCCGACAGCGCCCTGAACCGCGCCGGCATCGACATCGACGACACCATTCATTTTTATTCGGAGCGCGCCCAGACCGACCTGGATGAGCGCCTGATGGTCGAGGCGCAGCTGCGGCGCGCGCTCGAGCGCCACGAATTCCACCTGCTGTACCAGCCCAAGGTGCACGCCGCGGGCGGGCGCATCGTCGGCTTCGAGGCGCTGCTGCGCTGGACCAATCCCGTGCTGGGCGAAGTGTCGCCGGTGCGCTTCATCCCGATCGCCGAACGCACCGGCCTGGTGATCCCGATCGGCGCCTGGGCGCTGCAGGAAGCCTGCCGCCAGCTGCAGGCCTGGAACCGGGCCGGCGTCGAGGTCAAGGTCGCGGTCAACCTGTCGCCGCGCCAGTTTTCGCAGAAGGACCTGCTGCCGATGATCCGCCAGTGCGTCGAGCGCTGCGAGGTCGGGCCGGGCAGCCTGGAGCTGGAGATCACGGAGAATGCGCTGATGAGCCGCGAGCAGGAAGTCGACAGCCTGATGCGCGAGATCCGCGCGCTCGGCGTCGAACTGTCGATCGACGATTTCGGCACCGGCTATTCCAGCCTGGCCTATTTGAAGCGCTTCCCGGTGCAGCGCCTGAAGGTCGACCGCGCCTTCATCCGCGACTTGGGCAAGGACGCCGACAGCGCCGCCATCGTGCGCTCGATCGTCAACCTGGCGCACGGCCTGAAACTGGGCGTGGTGGCGGAGGGCGTGGAAACGTCGGAGCAGCTGGCGATCCTGCGCGCGATGGCGTGCGACGAATACCAGGGCTTCCTGTTCAGCCGCCCGATCGACGCCGACGCGGCGCTGGCGCTGTTTGCGCAGAACCGCCTGGCGTTCGCGTAATCAGGCTCGTGCGACGCGGTTGCGGCCTTCGGCCTTGGCGCGGTAAAGGCCGCGGTCGGCCGCTTCCACCAGCGCGCGCGGATGCTGGCCGCGCGCCGGCGTCAGCGTCGCCACGCCGGCGCTGACCGAGACCACCCGGAACGGGCTGGCGCCGTGGGCGAATTTCAATGCCGCGATCGCGGCGCGCACCGATTCCGCCACCGCCATCGCGCCTTCCAGCGAGGTGTCGGGCAGCAGGATCGCGAACTCTTCGCCGCCGAAGCGCGCGGCCAGGTCGCCCGGACGGCGCGGCCCCGACTGCACCGCGTGGGCCACCATCTGCAGGCAGGCGTCGCCTTCGACGTGGCCGTGCAGGTCGTTGAATTTCTTGAAGTAGTCGACGTCGATCATCACGAGCGCGACCTGCGACTGGTCGCGCTGCGCGCGCTTGAACTCGGCGCCGAGGCGCTGGTCGAAATGGCGCCGGTTGGCCAGGCCGGTCAGGCCATCGGACAGGGCCAGCTTTTCCAGCGAGGCGTTGGTCGCTTCGAGCGCGGTCTGGGCGTCGCGCAGCTCCTTCTGCAGCCGGTCGCGCACGATCAGCTGGCGGATCAGGCGCGAGCCCAGTCCCAGCAGCATCGCCAGCAGCAGCAGGGTGCCGGCCACGCTGGCGATGGCGGTGGTGCGCCAGCGGGCCAGCACTTCGGCCTTCGACAGCGCCACCCCCACCATCAGCGGATAGCCGCGCACGTGATGGTAGGTGTAGAGGCGCTCGACGCCGTCGACCGCCGAGACCAGGATCGCGCTGCCGGTGTCGCCGGTTTGCTGCCACATCCTGTAGACCGGGCCCTTGCTGATGTCGCGCCCGAGGTCGGCCTCGCTGAAAGGACGGCGCATCAGGAAGCGGCCGGCGTCGCTGACCAGGAAAATGGTGCCTTTGGGGCCGATGTCGAAACTCTCGTAGAACTTCCGGAAGAAGTCGACCCGCACGGTGGCCAGTGCGACGCCGCCGAACGAACCGTCGGGACGATTGATGCGGCGCGATACCGGAATGATCCACACGCCGCTGGAGCGGCTGCGCACCGGGTTGCCGATATGCGCGGACAGGTCCGGATGGGTGCGGTGGTAGATGAAGTATTCGCGGTCGGCGTTGTTGACGCCGCGCGGCTGGTTCGCCAGCGAGTTGAGCTGCCATTCGCCGCCGGCGTCGTACAGGAACAGGCCCTGCAGCGAAGGCGTGCGCCGTACCATGTCGGCCAGGTAGGCGCGCAGGCGTTCCGGTTCGCGGGCCAGCGCGTCGTGGTCGACCTGTTCGACCACGCCGGCCAGGATGGTATCGACCAGGTCGAACGCGCCTTCGGCGTGATTGGCCAGCGCGCGCGCCATGTTGACAGTATCGGTGTAGCCCTCGGCGAGCGAGACTTCACGGGCCGACCACAGGCTGCCGCCCAGCACCGCCAGCAGCGACAGGCAGACCAGCGCCAGGAACAAGCTGGCAATGCGGGCCGCGGAGGCGCGCCGCTTGCGCGGCGGCGGTGCGGCAGTGGTCGGCGACGATGAAGCGGGCTTCATGGCGAACAAGCAAAGCTGAAAAACGGAATGGGGAATGGCTGGATGTTCAATATTTCCTCGCGACGCGAAACGGATCTGAATGGATTCGGGACGCAAGGATTAGGCGTGTGAGCGGATGTTACCTCACTTCAATCCGCGTGAAACAAATTCCAGGAGGAAATTTCCATTTCCTGACGTTATTATGCGACGTTGGCAGGCAGCCAAGCCGGGTTCAGAACAGGACCGGCTCCGGCGCTTTCGCCTTGCTGCCGCGCGGCGGCATCGGGTCGGCCACCGCCACCAGCTTGTCGGCGTCCCACGGGCGATAGACTTCTTCCTCGTTGACCAGCGCGCCCTCGAGCCAGCCCTGGTACTGTTGCGGTTCCAGCAACACCAGCATGCGCTTCTCGTCGCCCGGCTTGTGGAAGCGGTCCATCAGCGGGTGGCCGTCGGCGTTAATCGTCAGCATCGAAAACGACAGCAGCGGCAGCCCGTCCGGGCCGGAAGCGCGCCATTCCCAGATCCCGGCGATGCCCAGCGGCGTTTGCGCGGCCGCCGAGATGCGCCAGCGCACCGGCTTGCCGGTTTCGTAACAAGGCTCGAAGAAATTGTCGGCCGGGACGATGCAGAACTGATTGCGCTTCCAGGCGTTGCGAAACGACGGCTTGGTGGCCACGGTTTCGGTGCGCGCGTTATAGGTCTGGCGCGCCAGCTTGGTGTCGGCCCAGTGCGGCACCATGCCGAACATCGCCGGCACGCATTCGATGGCGCCGGCGACCTCGCGCGATTCGCGGATGATCGGCGCCAGGTAGCCGGGAAAGGCTTCGTCGGGAAAATTGAAGAGCGCGCGCTCCAGCCCATGGTGCTGGCTGATCGCGTCGAGGCGGGTAGGGGTGTAGTTGGCGCACATGGCGATATGGTAGCGCGTTTTCGGCGGACCGGCCGCCGCCTGTTTGATATGCGTCAAAGACCCCCGGGCGGTTCTGGCGCGACACTTGATGCTGGCGCTTGACGCCGATTTCAAAGGACAGCCATGAGACAGTTGACGCCTTCCGACGTGGAGGAACTCGAGAACGAGCTGCGGCGCGAGCGCGCCACCGTGCTCGAGGCGATCCGTGCGCACCTGGCCGGCCGCGACGAGGACCAGCAGCGCGAGCTGATCAATTATTTTTCCGACGGCGACAGCCGCGCCGCCGCCGAGCAGCTGAGCGAGACCGAGCGGGCGCTGCTGCGCCATTCGCTGGACGAGCTCGAGGCGATCGATGCGGCGCTCAAGCGCATCGACTTCGGCGCGGGCGGAATGTGCGTGGTGTGCGGCGCGCCAATCCCGCTGCCGCGCCTTCGCGCCGCGCCGGCGTCGCAGACCTGCCTGGAGTGCCAGCAGAAAATCGAAGCGGGCACGGTTGCGGCGTTCGCGCGGTAGGGTCGGGTCCGCCGGACCCGACCCGAGGTTCCGGGCCGCGGCTCCAAATGCCTTCGTGATGGCGCCGCCGCCTGCGACAAAACCGGGGTCGGTCCGCCGGACCCGACCCCATCTTCAGCTGCGCGCCAGCAGCCGGCGCACCTCCTCGGCGATCATGCGCTGCTCGTCGGTGTGGATCACCCGCACGCCCACCGCGCCGCCATCTGCCGAGATGACGCCGGCGTTCTGCGCGTTGCGCTCCGCATCGAGCCGCACGCCCAGGAAGCCGAGCCCGTCGCAGATGCGTGCGCGCACCTCCGGCGAGTGCTCACCGATACCGCCCGAGAACACCAGCGTGTCGATGCCTTCCAGCGCGCCGGCCATCGCGCACACCGTCTTGCGCGCCTGGTAGCAGAAGTACGCCACCGCTTCGGCGGCCCGCACGTCGTCGTCCTGCCTGGCCAGCAGCACCCGCATGTCGCAGCTGGTCTCGGAGATGCCCTGCAGCCCGGAGTCGTGGTTGACCATGTGGCTGAACTTGGCCGCCGTCATCTGCTCGGTGCGCGCCAGGAACCACGCCAACCCGGGATCCAGGTCGCCGGAGCGGTTGGCCATCGCCAGGCCGCCGGCCGGCGTCAGGCCCATGCTGGTGTCGACGCTCCTGCCGTCGCGCACCGCCGTGACGCTGGCGCCGCCGCCCAGGTGGGCCAGGATCACGCGGCCGCTGGCGACGGCGCCGCCGGCCTGGCGCTCCAGCTCTTCGATCAGCCAGGCGCACGACAGGCCGTGAAAGCCGTAGCGCCGCACTCCTTGCGCTTCGTAGCGGCGCGGGATCGGCACGATGCGCGCCACCCGCGGCATGCTGTCGTGGAACGCGGTGTCGAAACAGGCCACCTGCGGCACGCTGGGAAAGCGCAGGTGCAGGGCGTCGATCAGCAGCAGTTCAAGCGACAGGTGTTCGGGATCGAGGGCGCTGTGCCGGTGCAGGTCGTCGCGCATCGCCACCGACAGCGGCTGCGGCGCCGAGTAACCCGGCCCGCCCTGCACGACCCGGTGGCCGATGGCCGCCAGCGCGGAGGGATCGATGCGCTCGCCGAGCCAGTCCACCAGCACCTGGGTGGCGTTGACCCGCTCGGGAATGCCGAAATGGCGCGCGAAGCTGTCGGCCGGGTTGACGCCGTGGCAGCTGAACGAGCCGCGGTCGCTGCCGATGCCGTCGACGCAGCCTTCGAGCACGCTTTGCGGCTCGGGATCGGCGTCGAACAGGGCGAATTTGATGCTGGATGAGCCAGCATTGATCGCGAGGATCAGCTGGCCGGGCGAGGAAATGGGCATGGCGCGCTCCTCCTGGATTTACCAGTGTATTGACCGGACCGTGAAAATACCTTGATGTGGATCAAAGTCGCCAGTGCTGTGCGGCTCCTATCATCGGGCTCGAGTCAAGCAAACCCGGGAGGAAACATGGACCAGATTTTCAAGGATTTCGTGCTGCAGGTGATCGACGGCGCCACCGACCTGACCCTGGCGACGGTGCGCCCGGATGGCTTTCCGCAGGCCACCACGGTCAGCTACGCGCATGACGGCCTGAACCTGTACGTGGGCATCGGCAAGCGCAGCCAGAAGGCCGGCAATGTGCGCGCCAACAACAAGGTGTCGCTGACGATCAACCTGCCGTACCAGGACTGGCGCGACATCAAGGGCCTGTCGATGAGCGCGCTGGCGCAGGTGGTCGAGGACGCCGCCGGCATCGCCACCGCCAAGGCCTGCCTGCTCAAGCGCTTCCCGCAGATCGCCGAGTGGAGCGACGCGCCGATGGCCGGCGAGATGGCGTTCCTGAAAATCACGCCGCAGGTGATCTCGATGCTCGACTACTCGAAGGGCTTCGGCCACACCGAGCAGGTCGCCGCCTAGCTCAGGAAGCTGGCGTGGATGCCGGGCTCGCTGACGCCGTTGCGGTAGACCAGCACAGGGATCGCGCTGTGGGTCAGCACGCGCTGGGTTTCGCTGCCCAGCAGCAGCCCTTTGACGCCGCGCCGCCCGTGCGACGCCATCGCGATCAGGTCGCAATGGCGGTCGCGCGCGGTGTCGACGATCGCCTCGTACGGATAGTCCGAGGTGACCAGCGCGACGTCGCATTTCACGCCCGCCGCGGCGGCGCGCTGCTCGACCAGCTCGAGATATTTCTGCGAGTGCTTTTCGCGTTCGCGCTTGACCTGCTCATGCACCGACTCGGTGACGCCCGGCTCGTAGGTGAACATGTGCAGGATCGGCATCACGTGCACCGCGGTGATGCTCGCGCCGAGCTGCTTCGCCATCTGGATGCAGGCGTGCACCGCCGACTCGGAGGCCGGCGAGCCGTCGGTCGGCAGCAGGATGTGCTTAAACATGGAGGTGGCTCCGGTGATGGCGCGCGTGGGGTGCCGGCGGCGCCAGCCGGACGTCGTCGTGGCGGCGGTGGCGCGGCGCGCGCGGGGTCACGGCGCCGGCCAGCGCCAGGTCCATCGTCGAGCGGTGCAGCAGCAGCCATTTCGGCAGCAGGTCGAGCGCCTCGCGCCCGAGGGCGACGTCGCCGCCTTCGACCTGCGGCTGGGCGTGATGCAGGGCCGACAAGGTGCGCGCATGCTGCTCGCGGTGGCCGCGCAGCGCCGGGTAGTTGAGTGCTTCCATCGCCGCTTCCTCGTCGCGGAAGCTCGCTTCGAGCTCGGCGATGAGCGCGGTAAAGCCGTCGGCGAAGCGCTCGTCCGGGGTGCGCGCCAGGCGCTCCATGCGATCGGACAGGCCGCAGCGCGCTTCGCGCATCATCCCGGCGACGTTGTGCGCTCGCCAGGGCGTTGAACTGAAATTCATGATGATTTCCTTCGCAAAACAGAGGCCGTGGAACTGGCCTCCATTCCCAGTGTGGGCGCGCGCCGGCGACGCCATCCTTGATGCACATCAAAGATGGCCGCGGCCTCGAAGGATTTCGTACTTCAGCTCGCCGAGGGGCGCAGCACCAGCACCGGGATGCTGGAATCGTGCAGCACTTTTTGGGTGACGCTGCCGGCGATCAGCCGGGACAGGCCGTGGCGCCCGTGCGAGGCCATCATGACCAGGTCGCACTGCTGGTCGCGCGCGGTCTTGATGATCTCCTCGTGCGGAAAGAAGGCGAGTGAAGTGACGCCGTGGCAAGGCACGCCGGCCGCGGCGGCCAGCGCGGCCACCCTGGCGACGTTCTCGGCCGCCTGGTTCATCAGTTCCTCGGTGCTGACCGCGGCGATCGCCGCCGCTTCGGCCGCCATGATGGGGAAGGGCTGGGCGATCGACACGGCGACCAGTTCCGCGCCGATGCCGCGCGCGAATGCCACCGCCGTTTCTGCGGCCTGCACCGCCAGCGCCGAGCCGTCGGTGGGAACCAGGATGCGCTTGTACATGCAAATCTCCTCAGCGGTACACCAGCACCGGGATGCTGCCGTGCACCAGCACCTTTTGCGTTTCGCTGCCCAGCAGCACGCCCTTGACGCCGCGGCGCCCGTGCGAGCCCATCACGATCAGGTCGCAGTGGCGGTCGCGCGCGGTCGAGATGATCATCTGGTACGGGTCGTCCGAGATCGCCTGCTCGGTGCTGCACGGCACGCCCGCTTCCTGCGCGGCGCCGCTGATGAACTTCAGGTACTCGTCGGCGTGCTTGCGGCTGTCGACCGCGTACTCGGACTGGGTGTCCTCGAGCATCTCGGTCTTGTAGGTGAAGGCATGGAATTTCGGGATCACCGTCAGCCCGACCACCTCGGCGCCCAGGTCCTTGGCGAAGCGGATCCCGGCCAGGATCGCGCGCTCGGATTGTTCGGAACCGTCCGTGGGCAAGAGTATGCGTTTGAACATGGCAACCTCCCATTGCTGAAGTCCCAGTCTCGCCGCCGACCCTGGCGGCGTCCTTGATGCACATCAAAGCGCCCTCGGGGAGGATTGCGGGACGATACGACGGCGTCCAGGGGATAGTCGATGGGCAAACGGGTCTTGTTGATACAGGGGCACCCCGACCAGGCGCCCGGCCATTTGTGCCGGTCGCTGGAAGAGGCCTACGCGCGCGGCGTGCGCGAGGCCGGCCACGCGCTGCGCCGCATCGACGTCGGCGCGCTCGATTTTCCGCTGCTGCGCAGCGAGGAAGACTGGCAGAACGGCGCCTTGCCGGCGGCGCTGCAACAGGCGCAGGAAGACATCCTGTGGGCGCAGCACATCGTGATCTTCTTTCCGCTCTGGCTGGGCGACATGCCGGCGATCCTGAAGGGTTTCCTCGAGCAGATCAACCGGCCAGGATTTGCGTTTTCGTCCGACGGCAGAACGCCGTTCGCCAGGAAAGGGCTGAAGGGGCGCTCGGGGCGGCTGGTCGTGACGATGGGGATGCCGGCGCTCGTCTACCGCGTGTACTTCCGCGCGCACAGCGTCAAGTCGTTCCGCCGCAACGTGCTCGGTTTCGTCGGCATCGCGCCGGTGGGCGACACGCTGATCGGCAGGACCGGCGCCATGAAGCCGCGCATCGCCGCGCGCTGGCTCGACCGCCTGCAGGCGCTCGGGCGCGGCGCGGTGTGATCAGCCGAAGGGATTCGGCTGCCACCGCCAGCGCGCCCGCGAATACCGAAAATCGCACCATTTTGGTGCATCCACGCTCGAGGGCGATGGCGCCCTGGACGATGTATATAATGAGCGCCGCGATCCTGGCGGTCAGCCATCCCTGAACTGTTTTAGGGTCAGGTATTCCATCGATGGTCATCCAAATGCTTGTATACTGTGTAATCTTGACATCCCGGCCAGCCTACTGATGAGACTGACTTCCTACACCGACTACGCCTTGCGCAGCCTGATTTTCCTGGGCTTGAACCGCGGCCGCCTGGTCACGATCCAGGACATCGCGGACTTGCACGGCATCTCCAAGAACCACCTGATGAAGGTGGTGCACCAGCTCGGCGTCAGCGGGATGGTCGAGACGGTGCGCGGCCGCAACGGCGGCCTGCGCCTCAAGCGCGAGCCGGCCGACATCAACATCGGCGCCGTGGTGCGCAATACCGAAACCGATTTCTACATGGCCGAATGCTTCGACCCGGACAAGGTTGGCTGCGCCTACTCGGCGTCCTGCACGCTGAAGGGGGTGCTGAGCGCGGCCACCGCGGCCTACCTCAAGGTGCTCGATGGCGTGACGCTAGCCGACATGCTGGTCAACGTCAAGACCGGCGAGCGGCCCGGCGCGACCAGCCCGGTAGTCATTTATCCGCGCGAGCCAGTGACCCTCTAGCGTCCCAGCAGGCGCGCAAGGCGCTCCACCGCTTCCTCGATGCGAGAATACTTCGTCGCGTAGGAAAACCGCACATGCCGCTCGGGCGCCGCGAAACCGAAATCGGCGCCCGGCACGATCGCCACGCCGGTGTCGCGCAGCACCGCCATGCAGAACGCCGCGCTGTCGCCCGCATCCTTGTGCGCGACCTGGCTGATGTCGGCATACACATAGAAGGCGCCGTCCGGCATGACCGGCACCTGGAAGCCCAGTTCGCGCAGCGCCGGCACCAGGAAGTCGCGGCGCCGCTTGAATTCAAGGCGGCGCTCTTCGTAGGTGGCGATCGACTCGGGATGGAAGCACGCCAGTGCCGCGTGCTGCGCGATCGCCGACGGGCAGATGAACAGGTTCTGCGCCAGCTTCTCGAACACCGGCACCAGCGTTTCAGGCACCACCAGCCAGCCCAGTCGCCAGCCGGTCATGTTGAAGTACTTCGAAAAGCTGTTGACGGTGACCACGCCCGGATCGAATTCCAGCGCGCTTTGGGGCGCGTGGTCGAACGACAGTCCCTGGTAAATTTCATCGACGATGGAAAAGCCGCCGCGCGCGCGCACGGCCGCCAGCATCTGCTGCATCTGCGGGCCGGTCATCGAGGTGCCGGTCGGGTTCGACGGCGACGCGACGATCACGCCGCGCGCGCGCTCGCTCCAACGCCGGTCGACGTCGGCGGCGGTCAGCTGGTAGCGCTGGGCGGCGTCGGACGGCACCAGCACCGGCTTGCCGCCGAAGGCCGAGACGAAGTGGCGGTTGCACGGATAGCAGGGGTCGGGCATCAGCACCTCGTCGCCTTCGCCGACCAGCGCGGCGCACGCCAGCAGCAGGCCGGCCGAGGCGCCCGCGGTGATCACGACGCGGCGCGGATCGACGGCCAGGCCGAAGGCGCTGGCGTAGTGAGCGGCGATGGCTTCGCGCAGCGGCATCAGGCCGAGCGCGTCGGTGTACTGGGTCGAGCCGGCGCGGATCGCCTCGACGGCGGCGTGGGCGACGCGCTCGGTGGCGGTGAAATCGGGCTCCCCGACGCTCATGCTGATCACGTCGACGCCGGAGCGGGCCAGTTCGGCCGCCGCCTTGACCACTTCCATCACGTGGAAGGGCGCGATCGCGTGGACGCGCTGCGCCACCTGCAAGGCGTGCGCCGCTTTGGCTTCGACTGCATCCGTCATGCTGATCCTCATCGCTGCTTTGATAAACCACTATCTTATCCGAAGCCTGAAGTTTTCGTTACCGGTTGCCGGCGACCTTCGCGCCGGCCAGCGAGAGAACCGCGAAGGGTTTATCCTTCTGGCCATGGACAATTCACTGACATTCAAAATCGACGGGATGACCTGCGCGTCATGCTCGGCGCGGGTCGAACGCGCGCTGCTGAAGGTGCCGGGCGTGGGCGCGGCTAGCGTCAACCTCGCGACAGAACAAGCAACCGTCGCCCTGAAGGATGAGGTCAGCGCGTCGACCCTGGTGGCGGCTGTTGAAAAGGCGGGATACAAGGCAGCCGAGATGCGCGAAGAGGCCCCGGCGCCGGCGCGCGAGCTGCCGGCCTGGTGGCCCGTTGCGGCATCGGCGCTGCTATCGCTGCCGCTGGCCGCGCCGATGCTGCTGCAGCTGGCGGGCGTGCACTGGGCGCTGCCCGGCTGGTGGCAGCTGGCGCTGGCCACGCCGGTGCAGTTCTGGCTCGGCGCGCGCTTCTACCGGGCCGGCTGGCACGCCGCGCGCGCCTGGAGCGGCAACATGGACCTGCTGGTGGCGATCGGCACCAGCGCGGCCTATGGCCTGTCGCTGTACCTGCTGCTGGCCAATCGCGCCGGCCACTTCTACTTCGAATCCTCCGCGGTGGTGATCACGCTGGTCCTGCTCGGCAAATGGCTGGAGGCGCGCGCCAAGTTCCAGGCGATCGCGGCGATCCGCGCTCTCGAATCGCTGCGCGCGCCGGAAGCGGTGGTGCGGCGCGACGGGCGCGACATCGTGGTGCCGATCGGCGCGCTGCGGGTCGGCGACACGATGGTGGTGCGTCCCGGCGCGCGCGTGCCGGCCGACGGCGAAGTCGTCGTAGGCGCCAGCGAGCTTGACGAATCGCTGCTCACCGGCGAAAGCATGCCGGTGACTAAGCATCCCGGCAGCCGCGTGACCGGCGGCGCCGTGAACGGCTCCGGCCTGCTGGTGGTTCGCGCCGGCGCGGTCGGCGCCGACACCATGCTGGCGCGGATCATCAAGCTGGTCGAGGACGCGCAGGCGGTCAAGGCGCCGATCCAGCGGCTGGTCGACCAGGTCAGCGCGGTGTTCGTGCCGGTGGTTCTGGTCATCGCCGCCGTGACGCTGCTCGGCTGGGGCATGGCGGCGGGCGACTGGCAGCAGGCGCTGCTCAACGCGATTTCGGTGCTGGTGATCGCCTGCCCGTGCGCGCTCGGGCTGGCCACGCCGGCATCGATCATGGCCGGCACCGGCGTCGCCGCCCGCCACGGCATTCTGATCAAGGACGCGGCGGCGCTGGAGACGGCGCAAGCGGTCGACGTCGTCGTGTTCGACAAGACCGGCACGCTCACCGAAGGCAAGCCGGCGCTGGTTGCGATCGACGGCGGCGATGAAGCGCTGGCGCTGGCGTGGGCGGTTCAGCAGTTCAGCGACCATCCGCTGGCCAGGGCGGTGTCGGATGCGGCGCTGGCGCGCAACCTGGCGCTGCCGGCGGCGCACGGCGCCGAGGCGCTGCCGGGGCGCGGCGTCAAGGCCGTCGTCGGCGAGCGCGTGGTCTGGCTCGGCAACCGGCGCCTGATGGACGACCTGGGCGTCGCAGTCGGCGCAGAAGAAGCGGGTCGCACCGTGTCGTGGCTGGCGGCCGGCGTTCCGGGCGACACGCGCCTGATCGGGATGCTGGCGTTCGGCGACGCCGTCAAGCCGTCCGCAAGGTCGGCGGTGGCTGCGCTGGAGGCGATGGGCGTGAAGTGCGTGATGCTCACCGGGGACAACGCCGGCAGCGCCGCGGCGGTGGCGGCCGCCGTCGGCATCGCCGATTTCCGCGCCGAGGTCCTGCCGGCCGACAAGAGCAGGGTGATCGAGGAATTGCAGCGCGCCGGGCGCAAGGTGGCGATGGTCGGCGACGGCATCAACGACGCGCCGGCGCTGGCCGCGGCCGACATTGGGATCGCCATGGCAGGCGGCACGGACGTGGCGATGCACACGGCCGGCATCACGCTGATGCGCGGCGATCCGGCGCTGGTGGCCGATGCGATCGCGATCTCGGACCGGACCTGGCGCAAGATCCGCCAGAACCTGGGCTGGGCCTTTGTCTACAACGTGTTCGGATTACCGCTGGCGGCAATGGGGATGCTGAACCCGGTGTTCGCCGGCGCGGCGATGGCGTTCAGTTCCGTCAGCGTGGTGACCAACGCCTTGCTGCTGCGGCGCTGGAAGCCTTCAGCGAATATGCGGAATCTCACATAACGACTTGCTGCCCGTGACCGCGCAGGTATTCCGCACCTTGCCGTCGAGGTCCCAGACTTTCACGGTCCACGCGTCGGCCCCGGCGCGCTCCATGGTCATGTAGCCGAAGCCGTCGATCCACGAGCTGATGCCGGCCACCACCGCGCCGGGCGCCGGCGACTCGTTTGGCGGCAGCGTCTCCGGCAACGGAACGATGTCTTCGGCGGTGCCGGAGAAGCCGCTGACGAACTGGGTCGGGTGATCGCTGCTGAAGCTGACCTGCTCCCACAAGTGCACGTGGCCGGACAGCACCGCCTTGACGCCTTTGGGCAGCATGCGCGGATCGAGTGCGCCGTAAGCGTCCTGCAGGCCCTTGTCGCCCTTGAACAGCCGCACCTCGCCTTCATTGTTGCGGGTGGCGCCGAACGCGAAAATCGGATGGTGGTCGACTGCGATGTTATATGGGGCCTTGCTCGACAACTCTTCCATCTTGCGGTAGTCGGCGCCGAATTTCGCCATGCGCGGGTCGTCCGCTTTCAGCCCCCGGAACGTGGTGGCCGAGGTGTCGAGCACGATCAGCTGCGCGCCGCCGCCCAGCGGCACGGCGTACGGATCGCTGAAGTTGCCCTGCATGTCGTTCGCCGCGTCGTTGCAGTCGCGGCCCGCCAGCAGCGCACGCGGATCGAGGAAGCGCCACCATCCTTGCCCGCCGCGCGTGCACGATTCGTGGTTGCCGCGCGCGGCCACCCACGGCGCGGCTTCCAGCAGCTTGCGGCCGGGCGTGAAGAAATCGGCGTCCCACGTGTCCCAGCCGTAGCCCCACGGACTGCCGGCGCAGCCCGTGCGGTCGGGCGGGCAGGCGTTTTCGCGGTAGTGATAGTCGCCGACGTGCACTACCAGGTCGGGGCGCCAGTCCGCCGCCAGCGCGGCGATGCGCGCGAACGGGTAGGCGGCCGGGCGATTGCAGTCCTGGTAGTCGCCGCCGCTCTTGTTCTTCTTCACGCGGCAGCCGGTGTCGCCGATGACGACGATGCGGTCCACGTGCGCGCGCGGCAGCGCAAGCGCGCGGCCGTCGACCGAGGCCTGCGCGGTGCCGGCCGGGATAGGCGCTTCGCACGTCAGCACCGGGAATGCGCTCGGTTTCGAATCCTGCGGCGCCGATTCGGTGGCGCGCTGGGCGATCGTGGCGGCTGGGGCGCGCAGCGCCATCGGGATATCGAGCTGGTCGATGCGGATCGATGGGCAGGACGGCGCTGGCGTGACGACGCGGGCGACGGCGGCGCCGTCTTCACCGATCACGACGAAGGAAGCCAGCATCGGCGGGCGTGCCGGCGCGGCGCAGCCGGCCAGGGAAAGGGCAGCGGCAAGCAGGGCGGCGCGCATCGGCGTGAGGACAGACAGGGACATGGGGAACCCGGTGGGCAAAACGAGCAATCTAACCCATCCTTGCGGCGCCGTCCATCCGTTGTTCGGTAGCGAACAGAGAATCCGGCCCCGTCGGATATACTTGCCCGCTGGGATCAAATAATCGGAACGAACATAGTGAACGAACAGAGCAAACGCGCGCAGGAACGACTGAAGCAGCTGGCTGGCGGCATCCGCGACAGGGCGCACTCCGGCTACCTGCACGCGCGGGGCTATCTGATGGGTCACTCGCCGCTGATGCGCGCCGCGCTGGTCGCGCTGTGGGCGTTCGCGGCGCTGATCGCGCTGCTGCTGGCCTATGTGCTGATCCTGATCCCGGTCACGCCCGGCATCAAGGACCTCAAGCAGGCCCGCGCCGCGCGCGCGTCGACCATGGTGTCGGCCGACGGCAAGGAGCTGGCCAGCTTCGACCAGGGCTTGCAGGAGCGCGTGAAGCTCGCCCAGGTGTCGCCGAACGTCGTCGGCGCGCTGGTCGCCACCGAGGACAAGCGCTTCTACGATCACCACGGCATCGACATCAAGCGCACCGCCGGCGCGATTTTTTATAGCCTGAAGGGCGACGCGCAGGGCGGCTCGACCATCACGCAGCAGCTCGCGCGCAACATGTTCCCCGAGGAGATCGGCCGCTCGCGCAACCTGAACCGCAAGCTCAAGGAGCTGATCACCGCGCTGAAGATCGAGGCGACTTACAGCAAGACCGAGATCCTGGAAGCCTACCTGAACACTGTGCCCTTCCTGTACAACACCTTCGGCATCGAGATGGCCGCGCGCACCTATTTCGACAAGCCGGCCGCGCAGCTCGACATCCTCGAGAGCGCGACCCTGGTCGGAATGCTGAAGGGGACCAACTACTACAACCCGGTCACCAATCCCGAGCGCTCGGTCCAGCGCCGCAACGTGGTGCTGGGGCAGATGGTCAAGGCCGGTATCATCAACGACGCGCGCTACAGGCAGTTGATTCGCCGGCCGCTGCGGGTGCATTTCGCGCGCCAGGCCGAGCGTCCCGGCACCGACACCCACTTCACCGCCTACGTGCGCAAGTGGCTGATCGACTGGGCCGACGAGAACGACTACAACCTGCAACTCGATGGCCTGGTGGTGCATACCACGCTCGATTTCGACCTGCAGAAGGCGGCCTTGCAGGCGGTCGACCGCCAGGCCAACGCGCTGCAGGCGGTGGCCGACGTCGAATGGAGCCAGCCCGGCATCAGCACCTCCGGTTCGACCGGCGCCTACGCCGCCGCGCGCGGGTCGGTCAAGCCGTTCCAGTATTTCTGGCAGTCGCACGGCGCGCTGGCCGACGCCTTCGTGCGCGAATCGGCCGAATACCGCAAGGCGGTCGAAGACGGCGAGGCTCCGGGCGCGGCGCTCAAGCGCCTGAAGGCCGACGGCAAGTTCATCGCCAACCTGCGCGCCGCGAAGTCGCGCCTCGAAGCGGGCTTCGTCGCGCTCGATCCGGCCAGCGGCGAAGTGCGCGCCTGGGTCGGCAGCCGCGACTTCCAGCGCGAGCAGTTCGACCACGTGGTCAAGGCGGCGCGCCAGCCGGGATCGACCTTCAAGCCGGTGGTGTATGGCGCCGCGCTGGAAAAGGGCCTGACGCCGGACCATCCGTATGTGGACGCGGTGATGAACATCAAGGCCGGAGACGGCACCATGTGGCGCCCGACCGACATGACCGGCACCACGGGCGGTCGCATGACGATGCGCGACGGCCTGGTGTTTTCGAAGAATACGATCACCGCGCAGGTGATGCAGGACGTCGGCCTGCCGAACATCATCAACCTGGCCAGGTCGCTGGGCATCAACCAGAGCAAGCTGCAATCGGTGCCGTCGCTGGCGCTCGGCACCAGCCCTGTGACCCTGCTGGAAATGGTCAACGCGTATGCGACCATCGCCGCGCAGGGCGACTACCGCAAGCCGGTGTTCGTCACCCACATCACGGACCGCGACGGCAAAATCATCGCGCGCTTCGGCGCCGAAGCGCCGCGCCGGGCGATGTCGCAAGCGTCGGCCGTGACGCTGATCGACATGATGCGCGGCGTGATCAACCGCGGCACCGGCACCGCGATCCGCAGCCGCTTCGGCATCACCGCCGACGTCGCCGGCAAGACCGGCACCACCCAGAACAACGCCGACGGCTGGTTCATCCTGATGCACCCGAACCTGGTGGCCGGCGCGTGGGTCGGCTTCAACGACAACCGCGTGGCCATGCGCAGCGCGTACTGGGGACAGGGCGGGCATAATGCGGTGCTGCTGGTGGGCGACTTCTTCAAGGCGGCCCTCGACAGCGGCAAGCTCGACCGAGCCGCGCAGTTCCCGGGAGGGCCGAAGATCGCGCCGGCGCCGACGGACGAGCAGCAGATGGAAGTGATCGAAGAAGGCGGCGACATGCAGCAGGACGGCGTGCCGCCACCTGCGCCCGCGCCGGAACCGGTGATCGTCGAGGAGCCGGAAGTGCCGCAGGAGCAGGAGGAGCGCCGCCGCAACCGCGACGCCGAGGTCGACCGCCAGATCCAGCAGGACCGCCAGCGCGAGATCGACCGCCAGCAGCGGCAGGAGATCGAGCGCCAGTTCCAGCAGGAGCGCCAGCAGGAGCGGCGCCCGCCGGATTCGCCGGACGCCTGATCTGTTGTGAAATCACTTCACCCGGACGGATAAATGCCGGTGAAGTGAATTAGTGCTGGATGGCCGCGCAAGCTTCGGATAAAGTTGTCGAAATTATATTTTCGCACAATGAGGCTGTCATGCGCCTGATGAAACGCTTGTTCGCACCCAAGCCCAAGAGCCAGGCGCACGTCGTCAGGCGCGCGGTCGAGGTGATTGACCGTGTGATCTTCGATGTCGGGATTCACACGCTGGTGGCCGGCACCTTCGTTCTCGACCGGCGAATGCGTCTGCGTTTCATTGGTGTGCCGATCGTGCGGCGGCGCGGTGTGGTGGCGGCGGTGCAGGTTGCCCACATCGAGGAATCGGATGCGCTGCGCGCGATGTCCGTTGGCGCGGTCGACCCCGTGCTGTTCAAGGGGGAATGCGCCAGCCTGGCGCACGCGGTGGTGCGCGAACTGGGGCACCAGCTGCCGGCGCTGCGGGCATTGCCCCTTGCGGAAGCCGCGGGCCAGCTTCGGGCTCAGGTCCAGCGGACCTGACCACCACCTTACACCCAGGACGAGCGCAGGGCGGCCGACTCGAAGTACAGCGTGCGCACCGACGGATTGTGCTTGCGCACGGCGTTTTCCAGCCGCTCGATCGCCTGTTCCACCTCGTCGATGCGCATCCCGCGCTTGAACTGCACCGACGCCGTCAGCAGCACTTCGTCCGGCCCCATTTGCATCGTCAGCACGCGCGCCACCTTGTCGATCGAGGGATCGGAATTGATGATGTCGCGCAGTTCTCCGGTTTCCTCGCGGCCGATGCTCTCGCCGACCAGCAGCGCGCCGGTCTCGCGCGCCAGCGTCCAGGCGGCGCCGACCAGCAGCAGGCCGATGACGACCGAGGCGGCCGGGTCGAACAGTTCGTTGTCGAACAGCTGGCCAAGCCCGATGCCCAGTGCCGCCACCACCACGCCGGCCAGCGCCGCGGTGTCCTCGATGAAAACGGTGAACACCGCCGCGTCCTTGCTGGCGCGGACCGCCTGCCACAGGTTGTCGCCGTCCTTGCGGTATTTGTTGAGGCCCAGGCGCGACAGGTTCCAGCTGTAGCCCTCGAACGCGAAGGCAACCGCCAGCACCACGTAGCTCCAGAGCGCGTTCTCGATCGGCTCGGGATCGATCAGGCCGTGCACGCCGCGGTAGATCGACAGGCCGCCGCCCAGCGAGAACACCGACAGGGCGACGATCAGCGCCCAGAAGTAGACCACCTTGCCGTAGCCGAAGGGGTGGGCCTGGTCGGGCGGGCGCGCGGCATTCTTCTCGCCGATCAGCAGCAGCACCTCGTTGCCGGTGTCGACCGCGGAGTGGATCCCCTCGGCCATCATCGCGGCGCTGCCGGTGATGGCGGCGACGATGAACTTGGCGACAGCAATGCCCAGGTTGGCGAAGACGGCCGCGTAGATCACTTTCTTCGTCGCCGCCTTCTTGTCTTCGCTTGCGGCTGATGCTTGTTTCGGTGCTGCCGTCATTCCCGGTCCTGTTCTCATCGATGCCAAGCGATGAGTGTAGCAATTGCCGAGATGAGGCGGGGGCGGCGTTTCAGCCGTGCGCGCCGGGTCAGGGGCGGGAGTAGTTGTTATCGGTTGCGATCAGCATGGCGCCACAGCTAGTCTTGTGGCCGTGATAGGCGACGCCAACGCCATCAATCGTGTGGCGTTCGTCGCCTTCGACGATGGTTCCCGGGCCGTGTAAAGGGCAAGAACACAAGTCGCCGACCCGAGCAACACCTAAGCCATCGACAGTGAAATAGGTTGCTGTCACATTGGCGACTTCACCGCCGTGGGTGGTCTTGTCATGCAGCCGGATGACGTTCATCCGGCCTCCGATCCACTCGAATGAGGAAGAGGGTCGTGTTCTGTCAACTCCCAAACCGATGCGACCTCTCGAGTCGGATGTTCGCCGCTTAGCTTCTGCCATATGCCACGTTTGTCGAGCAGAACCGCGTTGGGCATAGGCTCGCCCGCGACGACGTGGCGGCGTCGCCCGCCGATCACCAAGCCATTATCTCGACATTCCCACCAACCCGACGCCGGACAAGGACTGCCACTGTCTGCATGGGCTCCTAGCGGGGTTTTGGGCGCGGAATTTTTTTTAGCGGCCTCGCCGGTGGGGCGCACGCGAATGGTGCTGACGAGTTTGTCCCACAACGCCACAGCTTCCTCATCCGTGATACTCGGCGCGACGCTCGCTGTCTGATCGTCCTTGACGCCGGTGTCCAGCTTGATATCCAGTTCCGGCAACAACGAATCTCTCACTGCGCCCAAGCTGACAAACGCGAACTCGTGCGATTCGGTTGTGTGTTCCTGTGCCGGCTTGCGGGCAAGAACTTCAAAACCATTCCAGTTGCCTAACTGCCGCGGGCCACGGCGGAAAAATTTTATCCGGGAATACCAGCTGCCACCTTCCTTCGCGGCGGCGTCCAGACGTTTTTCCAATCCGCTTGACTCAATGAGGTAGTCTTGGTTCTTGACGACGGCGACGGAAAAATGGACATCTGGAAACTCCTTCAACCTTACTCCGATCGAGGCACGTTCGAATTCGGGTTGCAAAGCAACGAAACCGCCTTCTATGCAAACACCTGTTTCCGTAGGGGACTCGTCGTCGGCGCGGAGCCGTAGTAATGTCGCGGTCTTGTTTAAGCTGTTAACCGAGTCGTCCTTGGGATGGGATGCCCCGTGTTGAATAAATAGATCATCGCCAATGGGAATGAAAGATTCGACTGTGTAAGATCCTTGGTCTCTGTAGCCAAAAACTAATTTCTGGCCGGGAGCTGCGCCATCAATAACTTTGCCGAACAGAGAATCGCTAGCGGCGAGCGCGCTACCCTTCAAAAATATTCGGTTCTTTTCAATCTCTACGAGTTGAGCATTTATACGTGTGGATATTGTATGTGCTTCACCCGAGTGGAAATCGATGGGGAAATCCACATCTGTAGGCCCGAAGACCGCATTCGCAGTCGAAGGTATTTCAACAATAAATTGCCCAAAGCAAATCTTTTTCGTTCTTTTAAAGAGTGGTTCAAGTCGTGATGATAGAGCCGTCATGCTGGGCCTCTTTGATGACTGGACTGGATGATCGCAGGCGTTCAGAAACGGTGTTGAGAAGAAAATCAGTGCCGTAAAAGCGACGGTTTTGGTTGATTGTCGTGAAGAACTCATTTTGCAGCCCACACCATGGAATGTGCAATTTTCACAAGGCAGTACAGCGTGGAGCAAAGGGGGCTAGCGCCTTGGTAGCTGTGCTGCCTCGATCTGTGAGAAATTGCAGTTCAACCGGCAATGCAGTGAACTGCTTCAGCGACATCCCGGCTTCTAGCGAAACACACAGCAGCCGGTACTCGATCCCTCCGCAAATCGCTTCGCCGCCGCTGACATTCTTAACCAGGAGCTGGTTTTCGGCCAGTCCACGATCGGTAGCGAAGCGCAGGCGAATGGACGATTCGCTCCACTAAGACCAGCGAACGGATTGGGAAGCGGGATGCCTGTCATGTCGCGATCTCCGTTGAGCGGCGCTGCTGTTCCAAGGTTGGATCGAAGGAAATCTTGCTCCCTATAACAGTTTTTCGATTTGAGTTATCGCAAAAATGCTTAGGCGAAATTCGCGATAGGGCTGGAGCACGTTGCCGGGACGGGTTGGCCAAGCCGGTATGGTTCGGGCTTGCCTTGGGAGGATGCTCACGCTACGAGCTGCGCTTCGGCTGTTCGTGTGCGTGCGCGAGCTGGGGTCGCCGTCACATCTGGCGCGCTTCACCGATCGCGTACTGCCGCACTCGCGGAAGATGCGGGATCGTCAGCGAGGCGCTGCCCCAGAATACCCGGGTGATCGGGCTGGTGAAGTGCTTCGGCTTCGAGGTTGCGCTGGCGCCGAAGGAGCGAACGATGCGCTTATGTCCTTCCGCTGGAGGAGGTCACGACAACGGGCTGCAATGCCCTGTGCCGGCCGCCATCGCGCGCAGCAGTTCCGGCTGCAGCAGCGTGACGTCGCGCTTGTCGACCTTCAGCAAGCCAAGCTGTTTGAAGCGCGACAGCAGCCGGCTGATGCTTTCGATCGTCAGTCCCAGGTAGTTGCCGATGTCCTCGCGCGACATGCGCAGCTGGAAGTGGGTGGCCGAATAGCCGCGCGCGGCGTACCTCGCCGACAGGTTGACGAGGAAGACTGCGAGGCGCTGCTCGGCGCGCATATTGCCCAGCAGGAGCATGACGTTCTGCTCGCGCGTGATTTCGTCGCTCATCAGACGATGGAAGTTGTGCAGCAGCGCGGGCAGGTGGCCGCACAGCTCTTCGAGCTCGTCGAACGGGATTTCGCACACTTCGCTGTCTTCCAGCGCCACCGCGTCGCAGTGGTGGTGGCCGCCGCCAATCGCGTCAAGGCCGAGCAGCTCGCCGGCCATCTGGAAGCCCGTAATTTGCTGCTCACCGGCGGCGTTAACCTGCGAGGTCTTGAAGTGTCCGAAGCGGATGGCGTAAAGATTACGGAACGGCTCGCCCATCTGGTACAGGCGTTCGTCGCGCGCCACACGCCGCCGGCGGCCGATAGCGGCGTCGAGCAAACTGAAGTCGTCCTCATCGAGTCCTGAAGGCAAACACAGCTGATCCGAGCTACAGGCTGCGCAGCTCGGCTTGAATCCATTCGCGCGGAAGGGCGGCGCGATGGCAAAGGGCCGTGGATGGTTCACGTGGTCGGACTCGTGATTCCCGTTCTGCGGGGGACGCTTCCATTATAGTGCTGACGGGCGGACACTGCCAGCGCCGCCCGGGCTTTTCCCTAGCGCCGCGCGAAGCGCACGTCCACCTCGGTGACCTTGGCGTCGCCCTTGGGCTTCTTCGGCTTTTTCGGCTTCTTCACCACTTCGCCGCGGGTGTTCGTGACCGGCACGCGATGATCGGGCTCGAAACCCGCTTCCTCGACCCGCTCCAGCGTTTGTTTCGTCAGCACTTCAATCGCGGCCAGCTGCGTGACTTCGTCGGCGCACACCAGCGACACCGCTTCGCCCGAGGCGCCGGCGCGGCCGGTGCGGCCGGTGCGGTGGACGTAGTCTTCGGCCACAATTGGCAGGTCGAAGTTGACCACCAGCGGCAAGTCGTCGATGTCGAGGCCGCGCGCGGCGACGTCGGTGGCGACCAGGATGCGCGCGTCGCCGGCCTTGAAGCGCTCCAGCGCGCGCAGGCGCGCCGGCTGCGGCTTGTCGCCGTGGATCGAGTCGGCCGGGATGCCGTGCGATTGCAAGGTGTCGACCAGCGCGTCGACCCCCTTGCGGGTCTTGACGAACACCAGCACCTGGCCCCAGCGCTTCTTCTTCAGCAGGTGCATGAACAGTTCCGGCTTGCGCTTCTTGTCGACCGGGACGATCCACTGCGCGATCGCCTTGACGGTGGTGTTGCGCGGACTGACTTCGATGCCGAGCGGGTCGCGCAGCAGCTTGCCGGCCATCGCACGGATCTCGTCGGAGAAGGTGGCCGAGAACAGCAAGGTCTGGCGCCGCGCCGGAAGGGCGGCGAACACCGCATCGAGCTCGCGCGAAAAGCCCAGGTCGAGCATGCGGTCCGCTTCGTCGAGCACCAGCACCTGCACTTGGTCGAACTTGACGGCGTTCTGGCGGTGCAGGTCGAGGAGGCGCCCCGGTGTGGCGACCAGCAGGTCGAGGCCTTTGCGCAGCTTCATCATCTGGGGATTGATGCTGACGCCGCCGTACGCGACGTGGGTGCGCAGCGGCAGGCTGGCGCCGTAGGCCAGGAAGCTCTGGTGCACCTGCTCGGCCAGTTCGCGGGTCGGCACCAGCACCAGCGCGCGCACCGAATTGGCGGCGACCCTGGTCCCCTCCATCGTCAGCTTCTGCAGGATCGGCAGCGCGAACGCGGCGGTCTTGCCGGTGCCGGTTTGGGCGGCGGCCATCACGTCGCGGCCCGCCAGCACGGCGGGAATGCCCTGCAGCTGGACCGGCGTCGGCGTTTGGTAGCCAAGTTCGGCCAGGGTGCGGACCAGCGGATCGATCAGTCCAAGGGAGTCAAACGACATGGAAAATACCTGCTAATGGAAGGGAACGGGCGACAGTTTACCCTGTCGCGCACCGACAAGTGGCGAAAAACGCGCGCGCGGCCGGCCTGGCGCTATGCGGCCGGCGTCGTGATGGCCGGTGTGGCGACCGTCGGCTTGAGCGGATCGTGCTTGTCCTTGCAGCCCGCCACGCACAGGCAGGCGAGGGCGAAGGCGGCGCATCGGAGCGTGAATGGCTTCATCGCAAAGTCCCCTTTGAAACGGCCATGATACTGAAAACCGCCGGGCCGGGGCGCGCGCTCGGGCGGCTAGGGCGGCGCCGCGCTGACGACGATATCGCGGCCGTTGAGCGAGTTTCCGTCCGGGCCGATGGTCACGGCCGGCGCGCCGGATTGCGCCAGGCGCAGGCGTTCGAGCTGGGCCGGCGCGATGCGCAGCTGGTAGCGACCCGGCAGCACGTACGGGATCACGTACGAGCCGTCCGCGTTGCTCCGGACAGCGGCCGCAACGCTGCCGGCTGCGTCGACCAGCTCGACCTGCAGCTCGCCGATGCCGCGTTTGGCGCCTTTCTCAAGCAGCCAGGTGGTGCCGTCGACGTCGCCGCTGACGCTGACGGCGAAGTCGATCGCGGCCACCTTGCCCGGCCGCGGCACCACGCGCACTCCCTTGACGCGCGCCACCCATTGTGGATCGTCCAGCGTGCTCGGGTCGAAACCGATGTCGACGTTGACGTTGGGCGGCAGCCGGTCCAGCCACGCGAAGCCGGCGGCGTCGGTGCGCGCCAGGTGGTTGCCGCCATTGACGGTGAAGCCGGCGCCCTTGATCGCTTCGTCGCCGGCGTCCATCACGCCGTTCTGGTTCTTGTCGAGGAAGACCCGCACGGAGGCGGTGCCGCTGCCGGCCATCGGCTGGGCGCCGGCCAGCCAGCGCGACTGGCGCGGCTCGCGGCCAAGCGCGACGAACAGGCGCGCGCCGACGCCCATCTCGCGGCGGCTCGACCAGAACGCGGTGACGCCAAGGCCGTAGCTGCCAAGGCTCTTGTTGATGCCGCCGGTGACGCGCACCGTGCGGTCGACGAAGGAGCGGGTCACGCCGATGTTGGCGAGATAGCCGTCGGCCAGGTTGCGGTCGGCCGCGATTGCAATCGCCGACAGGGCGCGCAGCGGCAGTACGCCGAAATCGACCTGGCCGCTGATGCCCATGCCGGCCACGCGGCGGCTGAGGCGGATCGCGCCGTCCGCCGTGCGCGCGCCCGCCAGCGACTGCCAGCGCAGCGAATTGGTCAGCGCCATGCCGTTGCGGATCCAGGACACGCGGCCCTGCGCGTCGAGGTTGCGCACGCCCGAGGCCAGCGACTCGCGCCGCGCCAGCAGCGACGCCGGGAGCATCGGCAGCAGGGCGCCGTCGGCGCGCAGCTCGTCGCGCGCATGCACCTGGCCGGCGCCGCCGGGGAAGGTCTCGCTGGTGAAGTCGTCGAGCACCGCGCGGCTGGCGCTCATGGCCATGTTGCCCAGCCGGGTCTTCAGGGTCAGCTGGCCGAGCCGGCCGCCGTCGTCCGCGCGGGCGGCATTGGCGCTCAGGATGAAGGCGCGCCAGTAGCTGTGCAGGCCGGCCTGCAGGTACTGGCGCTCGCCGACGCGCGTGACGGCGCCGTTGGCCGAGAGGTAGCTGGCGACGCCCCAGTCGAAGCGCGCCAGCGCGCGATTGACGCCGTCGCCGTCGCGATGCGCCGCAATGTCGTAATACAGCGCGCGGGGCGCCACCGCCGACTGCTCCAGCAGGAAGCTGCGCCGCTCGACGCGTACCTGTCCCAGCGGACCATGGAACATCAGCCGGAAGTCGTTGTTCCCGTATGCGAGCGGCAGATCGTCGAAACCGTATTTGCCGTCGGCGCGCGACTGCTGGTAGCCGACCAGCGCCTCGTTGTAATACAGTTCGACGTCCCAGCCGGGCGGCAGGTCGCCCTGCAAGGTGTGGCGGTCGAAGCGGGTGGGCTGATCGAGCGGACGGTTGCTGACGGCGGCGCCGTTGCCGATGGCGCTGGTGCGCGAGACGTTGTCGATGCCCGGGACGGCGATGCTGCCGGCCAGCGCGGTGCGCGCGCCGAGGGGGCCGAGCAGGCCGCCGTCCGGGTCGCGCCGCCCGACGGTCAGGCGCAGAGTGCCGCCGGCGTCGTTGCTCAGGCCCCGGGACGCGAACAAGGAGGCCTGCATTCCGAGCAGGTCGGCGGTCAGGTAGGCGGTGTACGAACCGTCGGCGCGGCGGCCGGTTGGTGAGCGCGCGACGTCGGCGGCGATGGTCTGGTCGATGAACGGCACGCTCGCCATTGCATACGGCGAAGCGAGGCGCGGGTAGCCGGGATCGACGTAAGGCGCGGGGCCGCCGGCGCGTATGCCGCGCTGGCGCCGGTCCAGCCCCGCCTCGAGCGGCAGCTGCTCGCGCGGCGTGACTTCGATGGCCAGGCTGGACATGTCGATCTTCAGGTCCACCGGCAGCCAGCGCGCCAGCAGGCGGCTCGGCACGTAGATGTCGTCGGATTCGATGCGCAGTTCGGCGGGGTCGACATGCCGGGTGCGGCCGTCGATGTGCACTTCGCCGCGCGCCGCATCGAGGCTGAACGTGCGCTGCTCGGACAGCAGGTAGCCGGCGGCGCGGCCCTCGCCAGGCGCGACCTTGACGGCCAGCGTCAGCAGGCGCGCCAGTTCGCCCAGCGGCAGGCGCACGTCATCGGGATACTGCCAGGCGGTGACCGATTCGGCCAGCACGTGGCGCTTGAGGCGCACCTCGAGCAGCAGCATCGAGGCGCCGTCGTCGGGCTTGGCCGCCGACGCGACGAGGGGCAGCAGCAGCAGCAGCGCGGCGAGCCCCAGCGCACGCGCGAGCCGGCTGTCCACGACGTCGAGCTCAGGGCAGGGCGAGGCTGGCTTGCGCCAGCACGGCGCCGCCGGCGTCGGGGCGTTCGCGGTAGCTCACTTGCAGCGTGCCGCCGGCCAGCGCCATGCCGGCCGGAATCTGCAGCGGCAGGCTGGCGCGGCGCTGCTTGTTGGGCGCGTAGACGGCCACCCCGCCCATCTTGCCGAGCTGCTGTTCGCGCCGGCCGTGCGGCGTGAAGCTGACCGTCAGGTCGCCGTAGACCGAGGCGTTGCCGCTGCGCTCGAACAGCATCGACAGCGTCTTGCCGCTCATCTCGAGGTGGGACAGGGTCACGCTGCCGCTGGTGGCGCCGTGCCGCACGATCACCGGCATCGAGGCGCCGACCAGCGCGGTCAGCTGCACGTCGATGCCGTCCGCGGCGGCCGCCTTCGACTCGATGCTGGCGCCGCCGGCGGCGTCGGGCAGACGGTCGAACTGCAGGTGCGAACGGTATTCGCCCTCAAGCAGTTCGGCCGGCTTGCGCAGCATCAGGCGCACCGTCTGCGAGGCGCCCGGCTGCACGGTGACCTGGCGCGGCGAGAAGCGCAGCATCGGCTCGGCGAACAGTTCGTCCGCGGCCGGCGTGTCGACCGGGTGGAATTCGCCGTTTTCGCCCATGCGCCGGTTCACGAGGCTGAGGCGGTAGGTGGCCGGCTCGCTGCCGTTGTTGATCAGCTCCACCTGGGCCGCGCGCAAGTTCTTGTCGAACACCACGCGGGTCGGAAACAGCATCAGGTCGGCGCGCGCCTGGCCGGCCAGCAGAAGGCAAAGCAGCAGGGCGGCGCGGACGATGGATGGGATAGCCATGATCGATTCCTTACTCGTAGTTGACGGTGATGTTGAAGGCGCCAGCGTAACTGCCGCCCGGCTGGCGGTCGGGCACGACCAGGGTGGCGCCGACCGACAGCGTCATGCCGGCGTCGGGCACGAGGGCGATGGCGGCCGGCGCCGCGGCGAAGCTGGTGACCGCCATCTGGCCGCCGGGGCCGGACAGCGTGACCGAGTGATCGGCGGGAAGGGAGATCGAAATGGCCTGGCTGGTGGCGCCGGCGGTTTTCGACACGTTGAAGCTGGCCTGGCCCGCAGTGGGAGAGGCGAGCAGCAGCACGCCGCCGCTGCCGTTGCGCGCGCCGCTGGCCGGAGCGATCGTGACGGCACCGCCGCTGCCCGCGGCAAAGCGGCCGAATTCGAGGGCGCGGGTGTTCGACAGCACAATGGCCGACTGGCCCGACGCCTCGCGCGCCGCGGGCACGAGTGCCAGCAGCGCTGCGAAGGCGGCGGGCCGCAAGCGGCCGGCGCGTTGGCTCATCGGGGCGTGCGGTGCTAGTTGTACTCCACCGTCGCGATGACGGTGCCGGTGTAGCTGCCGGCCGGCTGGCTCGCGCCCACCGTCAGGATGCCGCCCACGTAGACCGATTGGGCGCCGCCCGTCAGCGTGCCGCTGGCGACGTTGCCGGTGATGGCGTTTGCGCCCGTGAGATCGCTGACGGTGGCGAATGCCATCGTGTCGGAGCCGGAGGTCAGCACCGTCGTGCCGGACAGCGCGATGCTGTAGGTCGCGCCGGTGTCGCCGGTGACGTCGAAGCGCGCCGCGGCAAGCGTGCCGCCGCTGACTCCCACCACGCCGCCGCCGATGGTGCGCGCGCCGCTGGTGCTGATGGTCACCGAGCCGGCGGCCGGCGCGGCAAATTTGCCGAACGCCAGGTCGGCTGCCTTGGTGATCGCGATCGGGCTGACCACGGTGGCGCTGGAAGTTGCGGTGGCGTTGGCCGCTAAGGCGCTGCCGGAGGCGCCCAGCGCGCAGGCCGCGAAGACGGCGAGTCGAAGGATGCTGCGCTGATTCTGGATTTGCTTTTGCACGAATGGCTCCTGGTAGTTGGGTATCGGTCGGCTAGTGCTCGACAGGTTTCCAGTGTGCAAGCAGTGGACGCAGCCCGTTTTGTTGCTTATCATCATTTAGTTGGTTTCCGTAACGAAAACTTGGTCCGCGGATTCCGGGTTTCAGTCGCCGGAACCCGGCTTTCATCGGATAATCACGGCCGGGATGCGGGACGATTGCTATCGTGCGATCATCCAACCACCAGGAACTATCATGATTTCGAGCACATTCTTCGTTACCCGCCTGACCGTCGCATGGATGACGGCCTATATCGCGCTGGCCCTCGCCCTGCACGAGACTTTTTTCCGCCACAGCGACGGCGGCATCATCGTATTAACCGGTTTCCTGGTGGCCGCGATCACCATCACCGGCGCGTTTTCGCATGTGCGGCGGGTCCGCCTGATCGCCGGCGGCGTCGATGCCTCCAGCCTGTCGCGCCGCCAGCGCCGCCAGATCGAGATCCCGCTCGAAGCGGGCGAGGCATTCGACCTGGTCGACGCCGCGATTCGCGAACTGCCCGGCGTGCGCAACGTCGAATCGGCGCGCGACAGCCTGCAGGTGCGGGCGCGCGTCGAGCGCGTCAATCCTTATCCGGGCGACTCGGTCTCGTGGAAGCACATCACCACGCTGCACACACTGCGCAACCAGATCTTGATGACGGTCACGCCGAACGGCGACGCCGGCAGCGTCACGCTGATCTGCGAGCCGGAGCGCGCCGCCTGGACCGACTGGTTCTTCATCGACTACGGCACCAACCTGGAAAACGCCGAAGCGCTGGGCCGCGCGATTGCCCGCCGCGTCGCCGAGCGGCGCCGCACCGAGCAGGTCACGGCGCGCCAGACCGCGACGGAGAAGGAGCTGACTGTTGCCAAGCTGTCGCTGCTGCATGCGCAGGTCGAGCCGCACTTTCTGTACAACACGCTGGCCAGCGCCCAGCTGCTGACGCGCAGCGACCCGGCGCGCGCCGACCAGATGCTCGGCAACCTGATCACTTACCTGCGCCACTCGCTGCCGCGCACCGAAGACGCGCTGTCGACCATCGGCGAGGAACTGGAGCGGGCGCGCGCCTACCTCGACATCCTGAAGATCCGCATGGGTACGCGCCTGCAGCTGCAGATCGACGTGCCCGAGCACCTGCGCGAAGTGGCGTTTCCTACCATGATGCTGCAGACGTTGGTTGAGAACGCGATCAAGCACGGTCTGGAGCCGCAGACCGCCGGCGGCACGGTGTGGATCCTGGCGCGCGACCTCGAGACTTCGGTGGCGGTGACGGTGGCCGACGACGGGCGCGGCTTCAGCGCCGAGGGCGGCGGCACGGGCATCGGCCTGCGCAATGTGCGCGAACGTCTGCGCCTGGCGTACGGCGCGGCGGCGGGTTTCACCATCGTCGCCAATTTCCCGGCCGGCGTGGCCGCCACCATCACCGTGCCGCGGAGCGTGTAATGGCCAGCTGCGTGATCGCCGAAGACGAAACGCTGCTGCGAGAGGCGCTGCTGCAGATGCTGGCCGAGGCGTGGCCGGAGCTGGAGGTGGTCGCCGCGTGCGAGGACGGCGGCTCGGCGCTGGAGGCGATCGCATCCAGCCAGCCGGACGTCGCCTTCCTCGACATCCGCATGCCTGGCCTGTCGGGCCTCGAGGTGGCCGCCGCGCTGGCCGACTGCAGCCCAAGCACGCAAGTGGTGTTCGTGACGGCCTACGACCAGTACGCGATCGACGCGTTCGACCGGGGCGCGGTGGACTACCTGCAAAAGCCGGTGGCGCCGGAGCGGCTGGCCGCGACCGTGAAGCGGCTGAAGGCGCGCGCTGCTGGCGCCGGGCCGGATGCGGCGGCGCTGGCGGCGATGCTGCGCCAGCTTGGGACCGCGCCGGCCGCCGACCGGGCGCCGCCGCTGGTGTGGCTGACCGCGAGCGCCGGCACCGAGACGCGCCTGATCATGGTCGAAGACATTGCCTACTTCCAGTCCGACACCAAGTACACGGTGGTGATGACGGCCGAGGGCGAGGCGCTGCTGCGCAAGCCGATCCGCGAGCTGCTCGACGTGCTCGATCCGGCGATTTTCAAGCAGATCCACCGCTCGACGATCGTCAACCTGAAGGCGATCGCATCGATTGCCCGCGACGAGATGGGCCGCGGCCTGGTGCGGCTCAAAACGCGGCCGGAGACGCTGGCGGTGAGCCAGCCCTTCATGTCCTTATTCCGCAACATGTAAATCCCGCGGGGTCAGACCCGTTTATTTTCGGGCGCGGGCGTCGATCCGGCGAATTTAAAGCGGGTCTGACCCTGACTTGCCAGGCGACGAGCCAGTCGTTAGTGGCGGCGTTCGGTGCATGTGAATTCTCCCGGGGTCAGACCCGTTTGTTCGCGGGCGCAGCCTTCAATCGGGCGAATTTAAAGCGGGTCTGACCCCGGGGTGTTCAAGTTGTTCAGGTGTAAGCAGGTGTAAGAATAGTAAGATCGGTGCACTGGCGTACAGACGAGGCTGTTGCTTCTGGTAAAGTACCTCCCATCGCACACATAATGAGAAGAGGTTCACCGTGAAAAGCCTGATCATCGCCGCCACCATTTTTGCCGCCGCCGCACCGGCAATGGCCCAGACCAGCGTCAACATCAATCTCGGCCAGCCGGGTTTCTATGGCCAGTTGAATATCGGCGGCTACCCGCCGCCGCCGGTCTATTATCCGCAGCCGGTCATCGTCGAGCGCCAGGTGCGCTACGTCGGTCAGCCGGTCTACCTGCGCGTGCCGGAAGGCCACCGCAAGCACTGGAACAAGCACTGCGCGCGCTACAACGCCTGCGGCCAGCAGGTGTTCTTCGTGCAGGACGGCTGGTATAACAATACTTACGCGCCGCGCTACCGCGAGCAGCACTACAGCCGCGACACCCGTCCGGTCGTGGTGCGCGAGGAGGTCTACCGTGACGCTTACCGCGACGGCCGTCGTGATGAGCGCCGCGACGACCGCGACGACGACCGCGGCCACGGCAAGGGCCACGGTAAAGACAAGGACCACGGTAACGGCCATGGCAACGGTCACAACAAGCACGGCGACTAAGCCGCGCCGCACGGCGTTTCCCGCCGCATAGTAGACTATGGCGTGTTCGATAACATCGGGCACGCCATTTTCTTTGGACGGGAGAGTCGATTGCGCAGCGAAATCGTGGTGGTCGGAGGTGGCGCGGGCGGCCTGGAGCTGGCCTGCAAACTGGGACGCAAGCTCGGTCCCTCGAAGGTGATGCTGGTCGACAGTCGCCTGTACCATATCTGGAAGCCGTCGCTGCACGAAGTCGCCGCCGGCACCCTGGACATCCACCAGGAGGGCCTGTCCTACCAGATGCTCGCCCACGACAACGGCTTCACCTTCGTCTACGGCGCGCTCGAAGGCCTCGACGCCGGCCAGCGCCGTATCCGGGTCGGCGCCGTCGCCACCGCCGGCGGCGACGAAGTCCTGCCCGAGCGCAGCGTCGATTACGTTTCGCTGGTGCTGGCGATCGGCAGCACCTCCAACTACTTCGGCGTGCGTGGCGCGGCCGAACACACCATTTCTCTGAACGCGACCGAGGACGCCGAGCGCTTCCGCCTCAAGCTCCTGCGCCTGCTGGCGATGGCCGACCAGGACAAGAGCGACGGCAAGCAGGCCGCGATCGACATCGTCATCATCGGCGGCGGCGCGACCGGCGTCGAACTGGCGGCGGAACTGCGCGAGGCGAGCGGGGTGTACGCGAGCTACGGCTTCGAGCACCTGGAAGCGCAGCGCGACGTGCATATCACGCTGCTCGAAGGCGCGCCGCGCATCCTGGCGCCGCTGCCGGACCGCGTGTCGGCCGCGGCGCTGGCGCTGCTGAAGGAGCGCGCGATCAAGGTGGTCACCGAGTGCAAGGTGACGGCGATCGAGCCGGGCAGGGTGCGGGACGCCGCCGGCAATGCCTATCGCGCGGACCTGTGCGTGTGGGCCGCCGGCATCCGCGCGCCACAGCTGCTGTCGAACCTGGGATTGGCGACCAACCGCGGCGGCCAGCTCGAAGTGGACGACCGCCTGCGCGTGAAAGGCAGCGAGCACATTTACGCGCTCGGCGACTGCGCGGCCTGCGTCGACCGCAACGGCAAGCCGGTGCCCCCGCGCGCGCAGGCGGCGCACCAGCAGGCCGACTACCTGCGCCACGCTTTCCTGCTGCAGGCATCCGGCAAGCCGGAGCAGCGCCAGGGCTACGCCTACACGGATTACGGTTCGCTGGTGTCGGTCGGGAGCACCACCTCCGTGGGCAGCCTGATGGGGGCGCTACGGGGATTCAACTGGTTCGTCGAGGGCTTCTTCGCGCGCATGATGTACGTGAGCCTGCACCTGATGCATCACCGCGCGGTGCTGGGGACCTTGCGTACCTGCCTGCTGGCGCTGGCGCGCTTCCTGATTCGCCGCACCACGCCGCTGGTCAAGCTGCACTGAGGGCGTCGCCGGCCGCGTTTTCGCGCGGCAGGATCAGCGTCAGCGCCGTTCCTTGCGGCGCCTGCACCGCGGTCAGGCGCCCGCCCAGGTAGGCGGCGCGCTCGCGGAGCGCGCGCAGGCCGTGGCGCTCGCCGGCGCCTGCCGCGAGCGCAGCCGGGCCGATGCCCACGCCGTTGTCGCGCACCGTCAGCATCACCTGCTCGCCGTCGTCGTCGAGGATCACGTCCACTTCGGTCGCCTGCGCGTGCGCGGCGATATTGCGCAAGCCTTCCTCAAGGCAGCGCAGCAGCGCCACGCCTTGCAGCCGCGGATAGCTGGTGTCGTGTTCGGGCAGGCTGACGCGCGCGACCAGCTGGTGCTTCTCGCGAAACTCGTCGACCGCCTCGCTGATCGCCGCACGGATGCCGAGGAACTCCAGCTTGTCGTTCCATAGCGTCAGTTGCATCTCGCGGTTGGTTTCGATCAGGGTCTGCAGCAGCTGCTTCATCTGCGCGGTGCGGTCGAGCAGCGCCTGCTCCTTCGGCATTTGCGCGTTGAGCAGGTGCAGATGCATGGTCAACGCCGTCATCGATGAGCCAAGGCTGTCGTGCAGCTTGCGCGCCAGCAGGCGCCGGTCATCGTCCCAGCGGGTGGTCAGGTGGCCGAGCAGTTCGCGCAGGTCGTCGTGACGCGCCGCCGCCATGCGGTCCGATGGCGTGTCTGGAGAAGGGGCTGTCGGTACTGTCATGGGGAGGCCTGTGAAAAGTTTCCCAGATCATACATCAGGTGCGGACGGGGGTGTCGCCATGGTCGGGACGCGCGCATAGGTTAGGTGACGTACAGTCGGTGAGGCGCCGGCGTGGCATTCTTCAGTCATGGCATTTTCGCCATCATTTCCAACCGACAACAGGGGAACCCATGAATAAGCCACAAGACGCCATCGCGATGCTGACCGCCGACCACAAGGAAGTGAAGGGGATGTTCGAGCAGTACGAAGGGTTGGGCGACCGCGCCAACGCCAGCAAGCAGAAACTGGCCGACAAGATCTGCACCGCGCTGACTTTGCATGCGACGATCGAAGAAGAAATTTTCTATCCGGCGCTGCGCGCTGCCAGCAAGGAAGCGGCCGACCTGCTTGACGAAGCGGAAGTCGAGCATGCCGGCGCCAAGGACCTGATCGCCCAGATCCAGGAAATGGATCCGGAAGACGACTTGTACGACGCCAAGGTGAAGGTGCTGGGCGAGCAGGTCGAACACCACGTGGGCGAGGAAGAGGGCGAGATGTTCCCGAAAGCGAAGAAGGCGGGCCTGGACATGGCTGCGCTGGGCGCCGAGATGGCCGCGCGCAAGGAAGAACTGGCCGCGACGATGTGATGCGGGGTTGGGGTCAGGTCCGGCGGACCTGACCCCGGGGTTGCGCGGCGCGGCATCCAAATCAGCGGAACAATTATTCCATTGGCGTCGACAAAATCGGGGTCAGGTCCGCAGGACCATAACCCTTCTTGCTATTTGGCGGCGACTTCGTGCGCGCAGCCGATCGCCGCGAGCAGGTGGTTGATGTCGACCGGCTTGACCAGGTGGACGTCAAAGCCCGCCTCCAGCACGCGCCGCTGGTCGTCCGCCAGGCCGTAGCCGGTCAGCGCGATCAGCCTGATACGGCGCGTGGTGTCGCTGCCGCGCAGGCGCCGCGCCACTTCGTAGCCGTCGATGCCGGGCAGGCCGATGTCGACCAGCGCGACGTCGGGCGCGCCGGCATGCGCCATCTGCACGCCCTGCACGCCGTCGGCGGCCTGCTGTACCGAGTAGCCGTAGGCGTCCAGCATGGTCGCCATCATCTCGCGGCCATCTTCGTTATCTTCGATCAGCAGCACCGTCGGCTTGCTGGCGTCCAGGCCTTGCGCCGACTGCGGCACGCTGGCCGGCTTCGCCGTGGTGCGCGGCAGGCGGATGGTGAAGGTGCTGCCTTCGCCGGCGCCGGCGCTGTCCGCGCTGACGCTGCCGCCATGCAGCTCGACTAGCCGGCGCACCAGCGCCAGGCCGATGCCAAGTCCGCCCTGCGAGCGGTCGATCGTGATCGATCCCTGCACGAACACGTCGAACACGTGCGGCAGCAGGTCCGGCGCAATGCCCACGCCGGTGTCGCGCACCGTCAGCATGACCTGGTTGTTGGCCTCGTCGTCGCGCATCGCGATATGGATGCTGCCGCCATGCGGCGTGTACTTGAGCGCGTTGTCGATCAGGTTGGTGGCGATCTGCTCGAGGCGGGTCGGGTCGCCGTCGACCCAGCCCGCACTCATGTCGGTCTCGATCGTGTAATTGCCGGTGCGGCCGGTGGCCTTGAACGTATCGAGGCAGGCCGATACCAGCGCCGACATCTCGAGCGGCTGGCGCGCCAGCAGGATCTTGCCCGACATCGCGCGCGACAGGTCGAGCAGGTCGTCGACGATGCGCGACAGGTGCTGGCTCTGGCGCTGGATGATCATCTTGGCGCGGCTGATCACGTCCGGGCCGGCGCCGGCCAGGCCGATCAGCGAGGCGGCGCTGCTGATGGCCGACAGCGGGTTGCGCAGCTCGTGGCCCAGCATGGCGAGGAATTCGTCTTTCGCGTGGTTCTTGCGCTCGGCCGCCTGGCGCTCTTCCATCTCGCGCGTCAGGCGCTTGTTGGTGGCGGTCAGCTCGGTGGTGCGCTGGCTCAGCTTCTGGGTCTGGCGCCGCAGTTCCTCGTTCTTCATCGCCAGCGCCACGAACACCGATACCTTGGCGTGCAGGATCTGCGGGATCACGGGAGTGAACAGGAAATCGGCGGCCCCGCGCTGGTAGGCCTTCAGGCGATCGATCTCATCGGCCAGGAAGGCGGTGACGAAGATGATCGGGATGTCGGCCGAGCGGGCGCGCTGATGGATCGCCTCGGCCGTCTCGAAGCCGTCCATGCCGGGCATGTTCACGTCGAGCAGGATCACGGCGAAGTCGTGCAGCAGGACCTGGCGCAGCGCCTCCTGTCCGGAACGCGCCGCCATCACTTCGTAATTGGTTTGCGTAGCCCATTGGTCAAGCAGACTGGTCAGTGCCAGCAGGCTTGCCGCATCGTCGTTGACGACCAGGATCTTCGGTTTTTCTGTTTTAGGCACGTCATTCCTGCGCTACGGGGTCACGGTAGTGGGCCATTCTCCAGCCCGACGGACAGGATAGCAGAATCTATATTGCCAGCCCGCACGTTTCGTACGTACTGGAAAGAAAGTGTGGCAGCCATGATAGTCCCGGCTCAGTCCAGTGTCAAAACGGAACAGACGAATCGTTCTAACGGTGTGGATTGTTCGCTGCCGCACATACCCCCGCGCGGGGCTGTGACATAGTGGAATTATGTCTAGTTCGCCCACGAATGGCGAACGGCTTCCCACCCTGAAAGGACACAATGATGAATATCGAAACGATCGTAGACGACCAATTCAAGGACAAATGCTTCCGCGAGCTGATCGAGGCGCCGATCAGCGCCTTGCGCGGCGTGAGCCCGGCCGACGCGCGCGCCATGAGCAAGGCGTTCGGCGTGAACACCATCGGCGAGCTGGCCGACCTGCGCTTCGTGAAGTGGGCCTGCGCGATCAAGACGCTGGCCGAGGAAGAGACCGACACCCAGGCGCAGAAGGCCAAGGAGACGCTGCTCGACGAGGCGGTCGAGATGACCTTCCCGGCCAGCGACCCGATTTCGGTCGACGCGGGCATCACGCGGATCGAAGTGCCGCCCGAGAAGGTCGATGCGGCCGCCGACCACCAGAACGCGGCAAAGTTCGCCGCCAATGCCAAGGCCGCCAAGTAAAACAAAAAGCCAGCTGCGAAGCTGGCTTTTTTGTTGTGAAGGTCAGGTGCGACGGACCTGACCCCGATCCATCAATTCCGCGGCAGCAGTTCGGCCGGCACCGTCGGCTTCGTGGCCGGCTGCGCCGACGTCGCGCAGAAGCGGTTCTTGCCGCCGCGCTTGGCTTCGTACAGCGCGTAGTCGGCAATGCTGATCAGGGCATCGACCGTCTCGGCGTCGTCCGGATAGATGCTGATGCCGATACTGGTCGACAGCTGCAGCGTGAGGTCGTTGATGAAGATCGGCTCGGACACCGCTTCGACCAGCTTGGCCGCCGGTCCGTGCGCATCGGCCAGGCCGGACACTTCGCCCAGCACCACCATGAATTCGTCGCCGCCCAGGCGCGCCACCGTGTCTTCCTTGCGCGAGCATTCCAGCAGGCGCTTGGAGATCGTCTTCAGCACCTCGTCGCCGTAAGCGTGGCCGTAGGTGTCGTTGATCGCCTTGAATCCATCCAGGTCGATGTACATGATCGCCGCCTTGTGATGATTGCGGCTGGCGTGCTGCAAGGTGGTGGCGATGCGGTCTTCCAGCAGGCGCCGGTTCGGCAGCCCGGTCAGGGCGTCGTGCAGCGCCAGTTCCTGCTGGGCGCGGCTGTACTGGGCCAGCTCGCGGTACAGCAGGCGTACTTCGAGCATGTTGTGGATGCGCTTGTGCACTTCGAGCAGGTCGAACGGCTTGCTGATGAAGTCGCGCGCGCCGGCCTCGAGGGCGGCGATCTTGAAACTCGGCTGGGCGGTCAGGGCCAGCACCGGCAGGTAGCCGCCGTGCTCGATCTCCTTCAGGCCCTTCATGACCTGGAAGCCGTTCAGTCCCGGCATTTGCAGGTCGAGCAGGATCAGGTCGTAATTGTATTGGCGATGCAAGGGGCACACCTGCTCCGGCAGCATGGTCGAGCTGACGCTGGTGTACCCTTCCGCCCGCAATATCTCTTCCATCAGTTCGATATTGTCGGGGGAGTCGTCCACCACTAAAATTTTTGCGTTTAGGATATCTTCTCGGCTCGGCATGCGGGGTCTCGGTCAAGGAGCAAATTCTTTACCCGGATGGCATAGGCGCTCGCGCGCCACGCCAGGTAATTCTCAACAGTGTAGCAAACTTCGGTTTGTTTCTTGTAGGACAGTGACTCGTAGCACGGTAGGAACAACATTCCTCGCTCAGCGGGCCGGCCGGACGATCAGGTCCGCGACCGTGGCGATCAGCTGGCTCGGCTCGACCGGCTTGGAAATGTGGGCGGAAAAGCCAGCTTCCAGCGCGCGCAGGCGGTCCTCCGAACGGGCGAACGCGGTCAGCGCGATGGCCGGCACGCGCGCGCCGCCGTCAAGGGCGCGCACCGCGGCCAGCAAGCCGAAGCCGTCCATCTCCGGCATGCCAAGGTCGCTGATCATCACGTCCGGCGGCGCCGCGCGGAAGCACTCGAGCGCCGCGCGCGCGCTGTCCGCCGTCGCGACGGTGGCGTGGCAGTCGGACAGGATGCGCTTGATCAGGTCGCGCGCGTCGGCCTCGTCGTCGACCACCAGCACCTTCAGGTTCGACAGGTCGCGCACCACGATGTCCGGCGTCAGCGGCGCCGGCGGGCTGTAAGGCGCGCGGTCCGAGCGCGTCGCCAGCACCTGGGCGCTGGCCGCCGGCAGTTCGACCGTGAACGTTGCGCCGGGCAGCTCGCCGCCGCTTTCGACCCGCACCGTGCCGCCGTGCTGCTCGATCAGGTGCTTGACGATCGACAGCCCGAGACCGAGGCCGCCGTGCTGGCGCGTGGTCGAGGAGTCGCCCTGGCGGAAGCGCTCGAACACGTGGGTGATGAATTCGGGCGCGATGCCGGGACCGCTGTCGGCCACCGAGATCTCGACGCTGCCACCGTCCTGGCGGGTGCCGATGCGCACCACGCCGTCGCGCGGCGTAAACTTGATCGCGTTCGACAGCAGGTTCCAGATCACCTGCTGCAGGCGCGCCGGGTCGCCGGCGATCATCCCGGTTTCCGGGTCGTAGTCCTTCTCGAGGCGAATGTTCTTCGCTTCGGCGGCCGGACGCAGGGTCTCGATCGCGGCGTCGACGAACACCGCCGGCGCCAGCGTCTGGATGTCCAGCATGACCTTGCCCGAGGTGATGCGGCTCATGTCGAGCAGGTCTTCGATCAGCTGGGCCTGGGCGCGCGCGTTGCGCTCGATGGTGGTCAGGCCGCGCTGCAGGTCGGCGGTGTCGCGCGTGCCGCGTCGCAGGACCTGGGCCCAGCCGAGGATCGCCGACAGCGGCGTGCGCAGCTCGTGCGACAGCGTGGCGAGGAATTCGTCCTTCATCTGGCTGGTGCGTTCGGCCTCGGCGCGCGCCAGCCGTTCGCTTTCGAGCAGCTCCTTGCGTTCCTCGGCGGCGCGCTGGGCCGCCTCGTACAGGCGGGTATTGTCGATCGCCACCGCGGCCTGCGCGGCGATGCCGCCGACGATGCGCTCGGTGCGCTCGCTGAAGACGCCCGCTTCAGGGTGGGCGAACAGCAGCCGTCCCAGCACTTCGCCGGAGCGCGCCACCACCGGCACCGACAGGAAGCTGCGCAGCGGGTGCTGGGCTCCGGCGTCGTCGGAGCGGATCACGCCGTCGATCTGGGTGGGGGATTCGGCGAACTGGTCAAATTCGCCGTTTGCCGCGCCGGCCCGCGCGGTCAGCGTGAATGGCTCGCCGGCGCTGTCGGCGCCGTTATAGACGAAGGCGCCGAAGCGCGCGCCGCTGATGCCGGTGGCGGCGTCGGCGACGGTCTGCAGCAGCGAGCGCAGGTCGCGCTGGCGCGCCAGCGCGCTGCCGGTGCTGTTCAACAGTTCGAGGACATTCGACTCGTCGCGCAGCGCCTGCTGCACGCGCTTGTCCTGGTCGACATCGGTGTTGGTGCCGAACCAGCGCACCACGTTGCCGAGGCGGTCGCGCACCGCGTTCACGCGTGTGAGGAACCAGCGGAACTGGCCGTCGGCGCCGCGGATCGGGAACTCCATGTCGAACGGATTGCCGGTGCGGATCGATTCCTTCCAGCGCTGCAGCACCAGCGGCAGCACCTCCGGATCGTGCACCGATTGCCAGCCCCAGCCCGTCATGTCTTCAGCCGTCTTGCCGGTGTATTCGTACCAGCGCTGGTTGTACCAGACGATGTGGCCGTCGGCCGCGGCCATCCAGGCCAGCTGCGGAATCGAGTTGGCCAGCGCGCGCAGCACGTCTTCGCTTTCGCGCAGCGTATCTTCGGCGTTCTTGCGCACGCTGATGTCCTGCGCCACGCCGGTCATGCCGAGCACCCTGCGGTGATGGTCGCGGCCGACGTAATCGGCGCGCCCGACCACCGAGAGCCAGCGCGGCGCGGCGCCGGGCGCCTCGACGCGGAATTCGACGTCCAGGTCCTCGCGGTGCGCCATCGCATGCACGAACTGGGCGCGCGCGGGGTCCCGGTCGGCGGGATGCAGGCGCTCGCGCAGCTGGTCCCAGGCCAGCGGGGTCTCCGGCTCGAGTCCGAACAGGCCTGCCGCGCGGGCGCCCAGCGTGAACAAGCCGGTGCGGACGTCCCAGCGCCAGTCGCCGAGGCGGCCCGCTTCCAGCGCGACGTGCAGGCGCTTGCCGCCGTCGACGATCGCCTGTTCGCAGGCCTTGCGCGCGGTGATGTCGAGGAAGATGCAGGCCGATCCGTCCGGCGTCGGCGAGCAGCGCAATTCGAGCCAGCGTTCCAGCCGCTGGTGGAAGAACTCGATCACGGCCGGCGCGCCTTGCGTCAGTTCGCCGATGTCGCAGGCGTCGAGGTCGGGCAGGTCCCACAGCACGTGGCCCACCAGATCCGCGCGCGAAAATTCGGAGGAGGCCAGTAATTGCGCCGCACTGCGATTGAGGTAAGCGATGCGGCCGTCGCGGTCGACCGCGCAGAATCCGTCGGCCAGGTGCTCCAGCATGCCGTCCATGCGCGCGCTGTCGGCGCCGCTGCCGGTCATCGTTCTCGCCCGTCGGGGAGAACGGGGCGGGCGTACGGTAAGGGGTTGCTCATGTAATGCGTCGCGATCGTCATGTAGTTGCCGCTGGCGCCAGGCGGCGCCATGCTCAGGTAAGGGACGATTCTAGCGCACACAAGGCGCCAGTATTCACACGGTTGCGCCGACGTCCGCCAGTACTTTCTGCAATTGCTCGATCTCGTACGGCTTTTGCAGCGATTTGTGGGGGAATTCGACCTGGCGCAGCAGGGCGTCGCCGTAGCCCGAAGCGAAGATGACTTTTAGTTTCGGGTTGGCCTGTACCGCGCGTCGCGCCAGCTCGACCCCGGACATGCCGGGCAGGCTGACGTCGGTAAACAGCACGTTGTAGCTTCCCGCGGCGAGCATTTCCAGCGCGCCCTCGGCGTGCGCGACGCCATCGTTTTCGTGGCCGAATGCGCGCAGCATTTCGCACACCAGGTACTGCGAATCGAGGTTGTCTTCGACCACCAGGATGTGCAGTCCGGCCGCGGGCGCAGGGGCGGCCTTGGCTGGCGCCGCCGTGGCCGGCGCCAACGCGCAAAGCACGCCAAGCACTTGCTGCTGCTCGTCGCGGATCGGCGTGAACTGCAGGTCGCAGTCGCGCGTTTCCGGGCCGCCGGGGATGATGAAGGTCACCGTCTGGCGCGCCGCGTGCGCCGGGCGGCCTGCCAGCGCCTGTTCGAACGCGTCGTGCGCGGCCTCCAGCGGCGCCGGCAGCATCGACGGGATTTTGGCGCTCGGTGCTGGAGGGTGTTTCGGGCCGGCGAAAGCGGCGTAGGCGTCGTTGAACACCACGATGCGTTGCGGACCCCAGCACAGAAGCATCGGGAACGGCGAATTGAGGATGATGTCGAGCGTCAAGCGCAGCGCGTGCGGCCATTGCGCCGGCTCGCCAAGCGCAGTGCGCGACCAGTCGATGTCGGCTGCGAGGCCGGAAAACTTGGGTGCTTCATTCGTCATATTGCTTGGGCCGACCGGAAAAGCGGACATCGTACACCAAAGCTGGAAACGCCCGCGGATCCGGTCGCGTACTTCGAGCAAGCCCTACTTGAAAAAGAAGTCGTTAAGGATTGCCAGCACGAACACAATGATGGCGACCCAAATTCCAAACGACGCGATCATGTTACGGCCACGTTCCTCATCCCTGAGAAGTTTGTTTAACCATTCGGTCATGATCGGACTCCCATACTTTTGATCCTGCTTTTCATCTTACTCCTACCGCTATCCTGCGTACCCCTGCGTAGTGAAATGAATGACGGAGAAAAGCCACGCAGTTGCAAAGGTCAGCAAGGCAGACGCCACTAAGACGCGATAATGCGTAATCGCATGCCGAAGCCCAGTGCTGCGCGACTTTTGGGTTGGAAATACCGGCCCATAAGCTGCAATCACGGCATGAGATAACAAGAGTGTGATGGTGAGCCAGAAGGTGTTAGTGTTCCACAATTCGGAGACGACCGTCCCAATGGCGGGGTGTCGGAATTCATAAAGTGCGTTCACGCACATCCCAAGGCCCGCCCACGACAGCTGGCCGTCCTTGACTGCGACAAGCGGGTTGGCCCTTGCTTTTTCAACCTTGTTCAACGGGAAAAGGCGTAGAACACAAAGAAAAAGCAATGGAAGAAGTGTCGGAACGAACAAATGCACCAGATGCCAGTCAGTCACGGATTCCCCCGAAAGCAATCGTCAAATTGGGCTCAACGATATGTGGGGTGATCGCGATGAACATTGTGATCGCTCATCCGTGCGCCAGCGCAGGCAAAAAAAAGCCCGCTACGGGAGCGGGCTGAATCTATTTTCTTGGAGGAGAATAGAGGAGACAGGCGTAGTTTGTTGCATTGCGCCAAAATTCGCCAATTTTCATTTGTGATGACAGTTATCCGGTTCGCGAATAGTTGCAAATATCTGGCTTTCTCGTCATGATTGCCAGTCGCCGCTCCGGCGCATTCTGATCGGAACCGATGGCCACCGTCGTCCAGCATCGCAAGGTCAACATTGTCCTGCTCGACCCGGACGAGCCGATCGCGTCCCACTGCGCGCCCGGCGACATCGCCATCGTCACCCAGGCCGATGGATGGTGGACCCATTTCATCGGCCGCGACGGCACGATCGACAGCTACGACCGCCCCTACCGCAGCTACAACGAAGCCCTGTGGGCCGCCAAGGCCGCCGCCGAATACGGTTTCGACTCGGAATAGGCTCGCACGGTAGCGGAAAACCCGCCGAATGTCTCTCAGGCAAGTTATGATTGCGCTCCGTAGCGCGGCTTGTCGTTTGTTCAATCATCGTGCGCGCCTATCTGCATCACCGAAAGTGTTTTACCATTGAAACCATGCTAAAACCGCCACTTCCGTTCACCCTGCTTGCCGTCGCCTTCGCGGCGATGCATTGCGACGCGGGTGCGACCGGGCAGGTGGGCAGCTCGCTGCTGGACTATTCGCTGGAACAGCTGGCCGACATCGTGGTCACCTCGGTGTCGCGCCAGGAAACCCGGCTGGCCGATGCGCCGGCCTCGATCTATCTGATCAGCGCGGCCGACATCCGCCGCGCCGGCGCCGCCACACTCCCCGAGGCGCTGCGCCTGGCGCCCAACCTGCAGGTGGCGCAAAACGACGCGCGCAGCTACGCGGTCACCGCGCGCGGCTTCAGCTCCACCATCGAAAACAAGCTGCTGGTGCTGATCGACGGGCGCAGCGTGTATTCGCCGCTGTTCTCCGGCGTGTTCTGGGAAGCCCAGGACGTGGTGATGGAAGACATCGAGCGCATCGAGGTCATCAGCGGCCCGGGCGCGACGATCTGGGGCGCGAACGCCGTCAACGGCGTGATCAACATCATTACGCGCTCGGCCGCAGACACCCAGGGCGGCCTGGCGGCGGCGGCCGTGGGCACCAAATCGCGCTCCGCCACGGCGCGCTACGGCTTGCCGTTCGGCGGCAGCGGGCACTATCGTGTGTATGCCCAGCACACCGATTCGTCCCAGACCTTCAGCGAAACCGGCGCGCCGGGCGGCAACGACTGGCGCCGCCAGCAGGCGGGCTTTCGGGCCGACTGGAGCGGCGCCGCGCACGACGTCACCGTCAGCGGCGACGCCTACCAGGGCGCGCTGGGCGCCGGCGCGGCGCCGGACGTGCGCATCGCCGGCGGCAACTTGCTGGCCCGGGTCGACAGCCGCCTGGCCGATGGTTCCGAACTGCGCATGCAGGCCTACCTCGACCACACCGAGCGCGACCAGGAGAACAGCGGCGCCCAGCTGCTCGACACGGTCGACCTCGAAATCCAGCACGGCACCCGCAACGGCGCCGCCCACAAGCTGGTATGGGGCGGCGGCTATCGCTACAGCCGCGATCGCCTGGAGGGCGGGCCGGTGCTGCAGTTCGCGCCGGCCGAGCGCGGCCTTCACTGGGGCAACGTGTTTGCCCAGGACGAGATCCGCCTGTGCGACACGCTGCGCCTGACCCTGGGCCTGAAGTTCGAGCACAACACCTACACCGGCATGGAAGCGCTGCCCAACGTGCACCTGGCGTGGAGCCTGGCCGGAGACCAGCTGGTCTGGGCCGGCGCCTCGCGCACGGTGCGCACGCCGTCGCGCATCGACCGCGACCTGTGGCTGGTCGATACGCGCAATTCAACGCCCGGCGCGACGCGCTACACGATTGCCGGCGGCCCGCAATTCGACTCGGAAACGGCGCGCGTGCTGGAACTTGGCTACCGCGGCCAGCAGGGCGGGGCGCTCAGCTACGCCGCGACCCTGTTCTACAGCGATTACGACCGCCTGCGCACGCTCGAGCCGCTGGCCGGCGGCGGCGCCCGTTTCGGCAATTTCGGCCGCGGCAATGCGCGCGGCCTGGAGACCTGGGGCCGCTGGCATGTGCGCGGCGACTGGCGCCTGTCGGCCGGCCTGGTGGTTCAGGACATCCGCACCAGCCTCGCGCCGGGCAGCCAGGACAGTTCGGGCGGCACCGGCCTGGCCACCAACGATCCGCATCATTACTGGTCGCTGCGCTCGTCGCACGACCTGGCCGACGACCTGCAGGCCGACTTCATGCTGCGCGCGGTCGGCGGCCTGCCGCGCCCCGCGGTCCCGGGCTACAGCGAACTCGACGCGCGCCTCGCATGGCAACCGCGCGCCGGCCTGGAGCTGGCGCTGGCAGGCCAGAACCTGCTGCACCGCTCCCATCCCGAATTCGGGCCGGGCGGCACGCGCCAGTTGATCGAGCGCAGCGTGTCCCTCAAACTGGCGATGCGATTTTGAAGGCGCCGACATTTCCCCTGCGATTGATGCGCCGCCTGCTGTTGGGCGCGGCGCTGCTGGCGGCCTGCGCCGCCCAGGCGCAGCCCGGCGCCGCGGCGCTCGAGCGCAGCGTCAAGGCGGCGTTCATCTACAAGTTCCTCGGGTACACTGAGTTTCCGGCCAACGCCTTCACCGATGCGGCCGCGCCGCTGGTGATCGGGGTGGCCGGATCGGACGACATGGCCAGCGAACTGGGCCGCATCGCGTCCGGCCGCAGCATCAACGGTCGGCCGCTCGCGGTCCGGCAGTTCCGCGAAGGCGACAGCGTCGCCTCGGTGCAGCTGCTGTTCGTGGCCGGCGCCGATTGCGCGCGCGCCGCGCGCATGCTGCGCCAGGCGCCCGCGGTGCCGGTCCTGCTGGTGACCGAATGCGGCAACGGCCTGCAGGCCGGCAGCATCATCAATTTCAAGATTGTCGAGGAGCGCGTGCGCTTCGATGTGTCGCTCGACGCGGCCGACAGGAACAACATCAAACTGAGTTCGCGCCTGCTGACGGTAGCGAACCACGTAAGCAAGGGAGCACAATAACTATGCCGACGCACGATACCGGCTCCGTCCGCAGCAAACTGATCATCATGGCGGTGTCGACCACCTTCGTCGCCCTGATGTCGGCCGCGATCGCGATGCTGCTGTACGACCTGCGCACCTTCCAGCAGTACTGGGTCGACGACCTGACCACCCAGGCCGACATCATCGCCAGCGTCACCGCGCCGGCGCTGGCCTTCAACGACGCCAAGTCGGCGCAGCAGAACCTGGCAGTGCTGCGGGTGCGCCCGCAGATCCTGTCGGGCGCCGTCTACACCGCGGCCGGCGCGCGCTTCGCCTCCTACGCGCAGCAGTCGTCGGCCGACCTGGGGTTTCCGGTCAAGCCCGGCAAACCCGGCTACCGCATCGAGCACGGCGAGCTGATCGTGGTGCACAACATCGTCGAAAACGGCGAGCTGCTCGGCACCGTCTACCTGCGCTCGCGCTACGGCCTGATCGACCGCCTGATCAGCTACGCCACCATCCTCGGCGGCGTGATGCTGGGCGCGCTGGTGATCGCCGCGCTGGTCGCCTCGCGCCTGCAGCAAAGCATTACGCGGCCGCTGCTTGCCGTCACCAACGTGGCGCGCGAAGTGATGCAGCGGCGCGACTTCACTTTGCGCGTGCCGGGCAACGACAGCGGCGAGATCGGCGTGCTGGTCACGGCCTTCAACGACATGCTGGCCGAGATCGGGCGCCGTTCGCACGCGCTCCAGGAAGCCAACCTGACGCTCGAACACGAAATGCAGGTGCGCCACCGCGCCGAGCAGGCCCTGCTGGTGGCCGACCGCCGCAAGGACGAATTCCTGGCGACGCTGGCGCACGAGCTGCGCAATCCGCTGGCGCCGATCCGCACCGGACTGGACATCCTGCGCCTGCGCAGCGGCGACGCCCAGGCGACCCAGCGCGCCACCGACATCATGGAACGCCAGCTGCGCCAGATGGTGCGCCTGGTCGACGACCTGCTGGATGTCTCGCGCATCAACACCGGCAAGTTCGCCATCAAGATGGGCCGGGTCGAGCTGAAGGCGGTGGTCAACGATGCGCTCGAAGTGGTGCGATCGTACATCGAGCTGCACGGCCACGAACTGGTGATCGACCTGCCGGACCGCCCGGTGTTCCTCAACGGCGACGCCACGCGCCTGGCGCAGATCCTGTCGAATTTGCTGAACAACGCGGCCAAGTACACCAACCGCGGCGGCCGCGTGACCTTGTCGGCGCGGGTCGAGGACAAGAACCTGATCGTCAGCGTGGCCGACAACGGCATCGGCATCGCGCCGGACATGCTGGCCAACGTGTTCGAGATGTTCGTGCAGGTCGACTCGACGCTCGAGCGCACCAACGCCGGCCTGGGCGTCGGCCTGTCGCTGGCGCGGCGCCTGGCCGAACTGCACCACGGCACCATCGAAGTGCACAGCGGCGGCATTGGCCGCGGCAGCGAATTCACGGTGCGCCTGCCGATCGTGGTGGAGCCTGAGCTGCCGACCAAGACCATGCCGGCGGCCTTCATCAGCAGCGAGACCTACCGCATCCTGCTGGCCGACGACAACGTCGACTTCGTCAACAGCATCGGCGCGCTGCTCTCCGCGATGGGCCACAGTGTGGTGATCACCCACAACGGCCCGGATGCGCTGACGGCGGCCGCGCGCTTCTGCCCGGACTTCGCCTTCCTCGACATCGGCCTGCCGCAGATGTCCGGCTACGACCTGGCGCGCGGCATCCGCAAGCTCTCGTGCGGCCCGATGACCCTGCTGATCGCCGTCACCGGCTGGGGACAGGAGAAAGACCGCCAGCTGGCGTTCGAAGCCGGGTTCGACCACCACATGGTCAAGCCGGTGCGCTTCGAGCAGATCGAAGAAATCCTCAGCAACCGCGCCATCGTCAAGAAAATGCGCACCTGAGCTTGCAGGGAGTTCCTTAGGCCTGCAGGGGGCAGCGCCCCCCGCTACGGCTTGTGTCGCTGCTGCGACGGTTATTTCGACCGACCCTGCGATCCCGACCCGCTCGATGAGTCCGAGGATCCAGAGGACCCAGAGGACCCCGAACCCGTGGCATTGCGGCCGCCGCCGGAACCGGACGATTGCTGGCTGCCGCCACTGCCGCCGCCGCTGCGGCTGCTGCTGCTGTCGCTCGATCCGCTTTGCTGGCTGGCCTGATTCTTGTGGCTCATGCTGCCGGCCTCACGTGCTTCTTCAGAGGTGAATTCGTGTGCGTTGCCTGACGCATGTGCGGCCCGTCCGCCTTCTGCCGCAATCTCACGCTGCTTGTCGGGGTCCATCGAAGCGAATCCCCGGTTGCTGGTGTCGCTTTGCTGGCTGCCGCCGGAGGATGATCCGGTACCTCCGCGATTGCCGCTGCGCGAACTGCTGTCATCGTCGCGAGAGCCTGACTGCTTGTTGTTTCGATCGTCGCTGCCTTGATTCTGATTCGTCGCCATGATTGTCTCCTTTGATTTTCGGCCAACGCGCCATGCGCCGCCATGAAGCCCAGCTTAGGAGAAGAATCGAATGGTACAAATCAGATTTTTTTTCTTGATGGCGTAGGAATTGACCCACTCTGTTTGAAATTATTTCCGCCGGCGCTAACGGCGACGGCGAAGCGGGCCAGGGCACCAGGCGCCAGGGGACAATCCGCGGCGGCAATTGGATGCCGAACAGCGACAAAGAAAAAAGGCCTGAAGATTGCTCTTCAGGCCTTTCGTCTTACGAATTTTGGTGCGGCTGGCAGGAATTGAACCCACGACCCCTTGGTTCGTAGCCAAGTACTCTATCCAGCTGAGCTACAGCCGCGAAAAACAAGATTATAGCAGGGGTTTTCAAAAACGCCAAGCCTGTCGCTAGCCCGGAGTTTGTTCCTGCCCAGCCGGTCCCATCGCGCCGCTTTCTTCGTTCAGTCCCCGGGCCATCGCGCCGCCTTCGCCGCGCCAGAAGTCGCGGTCGGCCAGCCGCACCCGCTCGGCCGCATGGAACATGTGCTCCGCGGCCGCCTTGCGCGCCAGCTCGGGATCGCCGGCCGCAATCGCCTGGACGATTTTCTCGTGCTCCTGCCGCACCTGGCTTGAGAAATCGGCGCGCCGCGCTTCGTTGGCGCGGGTGACCTTCACCGCCGCGCGGGTCGGGTGCGCGAACATTTCGGTGAACCTGACCCAGTAGGGATTGCCGGTCGCTTCGGCGATGCTGAGGTGGAAGCGCACGTCTTCCTCGACGCCGCTGACGCCGCTGGCGACGGCTTCCTCGATGCGCCGCAGCGCGTGCTCGATCTCGGCCAGCTGCCCCGGCGTGCGGCGCAGCGCGGCCAGCGCCGCCGTTTCCGATTCCAGGCCGCGCCTCACCTCGATCAGGTTCAGCAGCGACTGCACCGACTGCTCGGTCGCGGCGTCCTCGAGCGGGGAGGGCTGCGGCTCGTCGCTGCAGATGAAGGTGCCGCTGCCCTTGCGGCTGCTGAGGATGCCGTCGGCCTTGAGCTGGCCGATCGCTTCGCGCAGCACCGTGCGGCTGACGCCGAAATGCTCGGACATCGCCTGCTCGGACGGCAGCCGGGTGCCTGGCGCCAGGCCATCCTCGCGGATCTTGGCCAGCAGCCGCGCCGCGGTGCGTTCGCCCAGGGTGCCGTTCTCGAAACTACTGCGTTCGAAGTCGGGTCCAACAGGGGGCAGCGCCATCATTCGTTCCATCGTTATTTCCTTTGCGTATGCACCACGAATTATACAAATATACAGCTTGACAGGCATACTTCATACAAATAATATACAGCAAATCAGATTTTATACAACTCGCCAACCGCATCCCGCGGCAAAAAAACCAGGCGGCCGATTTCTTCACCGATATCAGGAGACAAAGATGGCGATTACCGGAGCGCATCCAGGGCTGGACCGGCCTGCATCACCCAACGCTGGAGCCGACGAAGCATCGGTCTACCGCAAGGTCACATGGCGCATCGTGCCATTTCTCATGCTGTGCTACATCGTGGCCTATCTGGACCGCGTCAACGTCGGCTTCGCCAAGCTGCAGATGCTGAGCGACCTGAAGTTCAGCGAAACCATCTACGGCCTCGGCGCCGGCGTGTTCTTCTTCGGCTACTTCCTGTTCGAGGTGCCCAGCAACGTCATCCTGCACAAGGTCGGCGCGCGCGTCTGGATCGCCCGCATCATGATCACCTGGGCGCTGATCTCCGGCGCCTTCATGTTCGTCTCCACGCCGCTGCAGTTCTACGTGATGCGCTTCCTGCTCGGCCTGGCCGAAGCGGGCTTCTTCCCCGGCATCATCCTGTACCTGACCTACTGGTTCCCGGCCGAGCGCCGCTCGCGCATGGTATGCACCTTCATGACGGCGATTCCGCTGGCCGGCCTGATCGGCGGCCCGCTGTCGGGCTGGATCATGGAGTCGTTCGCCGGCAAGTCGGGCATGGCCGGCTGGCAGTGGATGTTTTTCATCGAAGCCGTTCCGGCGATCGTGCTCGGCGTGGTGGTGCTGTTCTACCTGGACGACGGCATCCGCTCGGCCAAGTGGCTGACCGAGCCTGAAAAGAAGCTCCTGGAAGAGAAGATCAGCCATGAAACCTCGGGCAAGGTGGTGCACCCGTCGCTGCGCGCCGTGTTCGCCGACCCGCGCGTCTGGCTGATGGCGCTGATTTACTTCTGCTGCGTCACCGGCCAGTACGGCCTGACGTTCTGGCTGCCGACCCTGATCAAGACCGCCGGCATCAAGGGCGTGCTCAACATCGGCATGTTCACGGCGATCCCTTACGCCGCCGCGGTCGTCACGATGCTGTACCTGGGCCGCAGCTCGGACAAGCACATGGAGCGCCGCTGGCACCTGGTGATCCCGCTGCTGCTCGGCGCCGTCGGCCTGGTGGGAAGCGCGCTGGCCGGCACCACCAACACGGGCCTCGCGATCGTCGCGCTGTCGATCGCCGCGGCCGGCGTGCTGTCCTCGGCGCCGCTGTTCTGGGCGCTGCCGACATCCTTCCTCTCCGGCGTCGGCGCCGCAGCCGGCATCGCCGCCATCAACTCGGTCGGCAACCTGGCCGGATTCGCCAGCCCGTTCCTGATCGGCTGGATCAAGGACATGACGCAGTCGACCAACATCGCGCTGTACGTGCTTTCCGGCGTGTTGGTGGGCGGCGCCGTCATCGTGCTGAACATCCCGGCAAAAATGGTCAATCGATAAGGAGTGGTGGAGATGGCAGAGCAAATCGACCGCGTCGGGGTAGTTGGCCTCGGCGCGATGGGGATGGGCATCGCCCAGTCGCTGCTGCGCGCCGGGCTGGAAGTGCATGCCTGCGACGTGCGCGACGAGGCGGTGCGGGCGCTGGTGGCGCAGGGCGGCCACGCCGCGGCGACGCCGGCGGAACTGGCCGGCAGGGTCGATGCGATGCTGATCGTGGTGGTCAACGCGGCGCAGACCGAGCAGGTGCTGTTCGGCGAAAATGGCGCCGCGTTCCAGCTGAAGCCCGGGTCGGTGGTGATCGCCAACGCCACCGTGGCGCCGGAGTTCGCCGAGGCGCTGGGCGCCCGCCTGCTTGGCATGGGCCTGCGCTTCATCGACGCGCCGATCTCGGGCGGCGCCGCCAAGGCCGCGACCGGCCAGATGTCGGTGATGGCGGCCGGCGCTCCGGAAACTTTCGACGCCTGCTCGCGCATCTTCGACGCCATCTGCGCCAAGCTGTATCGGCTCGGCGACCAGCCGGGGCAGGGTTCGAAGGTCAAGATGATCAACCAGTTGCTGGCCGGCGTGCATATCGCCGCGGCGGCCGAAGCGATGGCGCTGGGCCTGCGCGCGGGCTGCGATCCGGATGCGCTGTACGAAGTGATTTCCAACAGCGCCGGCAGTTCGTGGATGTTCCAGAACCGCGTGCCGCACATCCTCAAGGGCGACTACACGCCGCTGTCGGCAGTGAACATCTTCGTCAAGGACCTCGGCATCGTGCTCGACTACGCGAAGAAGAGCGTGTTCCCGCTGCCGCTGTCCGCCACCGCGCACCAGATGTTCATGCAGGCGTCGGCCGCGGGCTATGGCGGCGAGGACGATTCGGCCGTGGTGAAGACCTTCCCCGGCATTACCTTGCCAGGGAGCCGCCCATGACCGTTCATCTCGGATGCATCGCCGACGACTTCACCGGCGCCACCGACCTGGCCGGCATGCTGGTCAAGGCCGGCATGCGCACGGTCCAGCTGATCGGCGTGCCGACCGGCCCGGCGCCGCGGGACGTCGACGCGATCGTCATCGCCCTCAAGTCGCGCACCAACCCGGCGGCCGAAGCGGTGGAAGAATCGCTGGCGGCGCTGCGCTGGCTGCAGCGGGCCGGCTGCAGCCAGTTCCAGTTCAAGTACTGCTCGACCTTCGATTCGACCGCGCAGGGCAACATCGGCCCCGTGGCCGAGGCGCTGATGGACGCGCTGGACACCGGTTTCACCATAGCGTGTCCCGCGTTCCCGGCGAATAACCGCACTATCTACAAAGGCTACCTGTTCGTCGGCGACGAGCTGCTGAACGAATCGGGCATGCGCAACCATCCGCTGACGCCGATGACCGACGCCAACCTGGTGCGGGTGCTGCAGCGGCAGGTGGCGGGCAAGGTCGGCCTGGCCGATTACAAGGTGGTGGGGCAGGGCGCCGATGCGATCAAGGCGCGCTTCGCGGCGCTGCAGGCCGAAGGCGCGAAGTTCGCCATCGTCGATGCGCTGACCGATGCCGACCTCGAACAGATCGGCGCCGCTTGCGCGGACATGCCCTTGATCACCGGCGGCTCCGGCATCGCGCTCGGCCTTCCCGAGAACTTCCGGCGCCGCGGCCTGCTGGCCAGCCATGGCGCAGCCGACGCGCTGCCGGCCACCGGCGGCCTGCGCGCGGTGATCTCGGGCAGCTGCTCGGTGGCGACGAACGCGCAGGTCGCGCTGATGAAGGAGCAGGCGCCGGCCTTCGTCGTCGATCCGCTGCAACTGGCGCGCGGCGAGGATGTCGTGGCCGCCGCGCTGGACTGGGCCGCGGACCGCATCTCGCGCGGGCCGGTGCTGATTTACGCCACTTCGACGCCGGATAAAGTGAAAGCGGTCCAGGCGCACCTGGGCGTCGAACACGCCGGCAGCCTGGTCGAGAACGCGCTGGCCGACATTGCGCGCGGCCTGGTCAAGCTCGGCGTGGGACAATTGATCGTGGCGGGCGGCGAGACTTCCGGCGCCGTCGTCAAGGCGCTCGGCGCGACCGGCCTTCGCATCGGGCCCGAAATCGACCCCGGCGTGCCCTGGACCACGGTGATGACAGAGGGCGGCGGCGCACCGCTGGCGCTGGCGCTCAAGTCGGGCAATTTCGGCAGCCCGGATTTCTTCCTCAAGGCCTGGAGCAAGCTCGCATGAACGAAAACCGACAGCGCGAACAGATCGTCGACTTCGGCCGCTCGCTGTTCGAGCGCGGGCTGACGGCCGGCAGCAGCGGCAACCTGAGCGTGCGCGTCGAGGATGGCTGGCTGCTCACGCCGACCAACGCCAGCCTGGGCCGCCTCGATCCGGCGGCGATTTCCAAGCTCGACTGGGACGGTCGCCTGGTCAGCGGCGAGCCGCCGTCGAAGGAAGCGTTCCTGCACCGCGCGATGTACCAGGCGCGCCAGCAGGCCGGCGCCATCGTCCACCTGCATTCGACCCATTCGGCTGCCGTGTCGTGCATGTGCGGCCTGAACCACGACGACTGCATCCCGCCGCTGACGCCGTACTTCGTGATGAAGATCGGACGCCTGCCGCTCGTGCCTTACCACCGTCCCGGCGATCCGGAACTCGGGCCGGCGATCGGCAAGCTGGCCGCCAGACACAACGCGGTGCTGCTGGCCAATCATGGCCCGGTCGTCTCCGGCGCCTCGCTCGAAGCGGCTGTCTACGCCGCCGAGGAGCTGGAAGAGACCGCCAAGCTATTCCTGCTGCTGCGCGACGTGCCGACCCGGCCGCTTGACGCGGCGCAAATCGACGACCTCAAGACCACATTCAAGCTTGAAATTTAATTTCAAAAGGTGCCCCATGTTGAAATTTTGTGCCAACCTCACCATGATGTTCAACGAACATCCGTTCCCGCAGCGCTTTGCCGCCGCGGCCGCCGCCGGCTTTCGCGGCGTCGAATTCCTCTTCCCGTACGACCACACGCCGCAGGAAGTGGCGCAGTGGCTCGACGAGAACAAGCTGGAGAACGCGCTGTTCAACCTGCCGCCGGGCGACTGGGCAGCCGGCGAGCGCGGCATCGCCTGCCTGCCGGGCCGCGAGGACGAGTTCCGCGCCGGCGTTCAGAAGGGCCTTGAATACGCCAAGGCGCTCGGCACCAAACGGGTCCACATGATGGCGGGATTGATTCCAGAAGGCGCCGACCTGGCGGTCTGCCGCGCCACCTACCTCACCAACCTGCGCCATGCTGCCGGCGTGTTCGAGCCGCACGGCATCACGGTAGTCATCGAGCCGATCAACGGCCGCGACATGCCGGGCTACTACCTGGTCACGCAGGCGCAAGGGCACGAGATGCGCGAGTCGTCGGGCGCACCGAACGTCAAGGTGCAGATGGACTTCTATCACGCGCAGATCGTCGAGGGCGACCTGGCGATGACGTTCCGCAAGCACTTCGATGGCATCGGCCATGTGCAGATCGCCAGCGTCCCCGCGCGCAACGAGCCGGACGACGGCGAAGTCAATTATCCATACCTGTATCGCGTGCTGGAAGAATTGGGGTACGACGGCTGGATCGGCTGCGAATACCGTCCGCGCGGACGCACCGAGGATGGCCTCGGCTGGTTCGCCGCCGTGTCGAAGGGAGGCGCGCAATGAAAGTGCTGATCACCGGCGGCGCCGGCTTTCTGGGCCAGCGCCTGGCGCGCGCCTTGCTCAAGCGCGGCCAACTGAGCGACAGCTCCGGCCAGCCGCGCACCATCGACGAACTGGTGCTGGTCGACGTCGTCGCCGGCAACGACTTCGGCGACCCGCGCGTGCGCGTGGTGACGGGCGATATCTCCGACGCCGCGCTGCTGCGCGACCTGGTCGACGAGCGCACCCAATCGATCTTTCACCTGGCGGCGATCGTCAGCGGCGCGGCGGAAGCGGACTTCGACCTCGGCATGCGCATCAACCTCGACGCCTCACGGGCCTTGCTCGACGCCTGCCGCCTGCGCGGGCACCGGCCCAAGGTGGTGTTCACCAGTTCGGTGGCGGTCTACGGCGGCAAGCTGCCGGCGCTGGTCAGGGACGACACCGCGCTCAATCCGCAATCGTCGTACGGCGCGCAAAAAGCGATCGGCGAGCTGCTGCTGAACGACTACAGCCGGCGCGGCTTCGTCGATGGCCGCGTGCTGCGCCTGCCGACCATCAGCGTGCGTCCCGGCAAGCCGAACAAGGCCGCGTCCTCGTTCGCCAGCGGCATCATCCGCGAGCCGCTGGCCGGCGAAGCGGCGGTCTGCCCGGTGTCGCCTGATTTGCGTTTGTGGCTGCTGTCGCCGCGCGGCGCGATCGAATCGCTGATCGCGGGGCACGAGCTCGATGGCCCTGCGCTGGGTCTGAGCCGCACCATCAACCTGCCGGGCATTTCGGTGAGCGTGGGCGAGATGGTGGCGGCGCTGGAAAAGGTGGCGGGGCCGGAAGTGGTCGCGCGCATCACGTTCGCGCCCGATCCGGCGATCGAGCGCATCGTCAACAGCTGGCCGGGCGCGTGGGACACATCGCGCGCGAAGGCGCTGGGGCTGGTGGCCGATCGAGACTTCGAGAGCATCATCCGCGCCTTTATCGCCGACGAATGACGGGGTTGGGTCAGGTCCGCCGGACCTGACCCCAAAAGAAAAAAGGCCTGAAGATTTCTCTTCAGGCCTTTCGTCTTACGAATTTTGGTGCGGCTGGCAGGAATTGAACCCACGACCCCTTGGTTCGTAGCCAAGTACTCTATCCAGCTGAGCTACAGCCGCGCAGTGCAAGCATTTTAGCAGTTTCATTTTGTTTCCGGAAGGGCTAACTTGCCAAACCGAAAGCAAACTTCTTTGCCTGGTGTTCCGTTGCTCTACCGTTGTCGGTTCGCTTTGGAACCGGAGGGCTTGCCCTCCGAAGAAGCAGCATTGTAATGAAGCGGGGCGCGCTTGTCCAGAGCCATCGCCCGGCCGAGCAAAGTTTTTTCCCGACACCCGTCTTCTGGTAGATTACTACTTCACAACTTCATAACAAACGAGGATCGCTTCATGACCATCATCACGACCATCGAAGACCTGCGCGAGCTCGCAAAGAAACGGGTGCCGCGCATGTTCTACGATTACGCGGATGCCGGCTCGTGGACCGAATCGACCTACCGCGCAAACGAGGCGGACTTCGGCAAGATCAAGTTCCGCCAGCGCGTGGCGGTCGACCTGGCCGACCGCACCTTGCGCACCAAGATGATCGGCCAGGACGTGTCGATGCCGGTGGCACTGGCGCCGACCGGCCTGACCGGCATGCAGCACGCGGACGGCGAGATCCTCGCGGCGCGCGCGGCCGAGCGCTTCGGCGTGCCGTTTACCTTGTCGACCATGAGCATCTGCTCGATCGAGGACGTCGCCGCCAACACCACGAAGCCATTCTGGTTCCAGATGTACGTGATGAAGGACCGCCCCTTCATCGAGCGCCTGATCGAGCGCGCGCGCGCCGCCAAGTGTTCGGCGCTGGTGCTCACGCTCGACCTGCAGGTGCTGGGCCAGCGCCACAAGGACATCCGCAACGGCATGACCGCTCCGCCCAAGATGACCATCGCGAACATCGCCAACCTGATGACCAAGCCGGCGTGGTGCCTGGGCATGCTGGGCACCAGGCGCCGCTTCTTCGGCAATATCGTCGGCCACGCGAGCGCGGTGTCGGACATGTCCTCACTGTCGTCGTGGACTTCCGAGCAGTTCGATCCGCGCATGTCGTGGGACGACGTGGCATGGGTCAAGAAGCTCTGGGGCGGCAAGCTGATCATCAAGGGCATCATGGACGTCGAAGACGCCAAGCTGGCCGCGGCGAGCGGCGCCGATGCGCTGATCGTGTCGAACCACGGCGGGCGCCAGCTCGATGGCGCGCAATCCAGTATCGGCGCGCTGCCGGCGATCGTCGAAGCGGTGGGCAAGCAGATCGAAGTGCACATGGACGGCGGCATCCGCTCGGGGCAGGACGTGATCCGAGCGCTGGCGCTGGGCGCGAAGGGCGTGTATATCGGCCGCCCGTTCCTGTACGGCCTGGGGGCCGGCGGCGAGGCGGGCGTGACCAAGTGCCTGGAGATCATCCGCAACGAGCTCGACCTGACGATGGCGTTCTGCGGCCTGCGCGACGTGAACCAGGTCGACAAGAACATCCTGCTGCCAGGGACCTACTGAATCGTATCCTTCGCCCGATGAGGCGGTTACGGGACTGAAATCGGCCAAGACTTGCAGCCAACAGGCGCCTCGACTTAACCTTGCGCCGACCCCTCGCTTGAAAGCTCATAATTCCGGTTCAGCAGAGGACCGCGTCGTGAATGCAAGGTGGGCGCGACGCTCCAGTAAAAACCGAAAACGAGGAGGCATCATGAGCAAGCTGGATCAGGACGACAGGAACGACATCTCCGCCAAACACTTCGCGTTTCCGAAGCAGCGCAAGGAACCGTTGGAAGACGCGAGCCACGTACGCAACGCCATCGCCCGTTTCAAACAGGTCGAAGGGGTATCGGACAGCGAGCGCGACGAGGCATGGGACCGCATTCGCGCCGCCGCGCGCAAGTTCAACGTTGAAATGAGCGAGGGCGACTGGCGCGTGGTGGGGAACGGATAGCAGCGCAGGCACAGGTGCGGAATGGCGACGGCGGAGTCGGGGGACTGGCGGCCAGGAAAGAAAGGTGGTACTTTCTTAAAAGTTAAACTTTCAAATTAAAAACATTCACATGCATATGTTCCGCGCCCCCGCGCCGGGCGCACTCGCGTCCCGCAACCCGATTGCCGCCGCCGTATTCCTGCTCACTTTCAGCCTGCAAGCCGCCGCACAGAACACCGCCACCACCGCACCCGCGGCTGCTGCGACCGCCCCCGCGAAGCCGGCAACCAAGAACGACGGCAAGCCGGCCGCAGGCGCAACGTCGCCGGAGACAGTGCCGGCGCCGACCGGCCCGGTCCAGGTCGTCAACGTGATCAAGGAACGCGAGACCAACCGGGTCGACCGCCAGGTCTACGACATCAAGAACGATGCGAGCACCGCCGGCTCGTCGATCGGTGACGTGCTCAACAATGTGCCTTCGGTGAACGTCGATCCCAACGGCACCGTGCGCCTGCGCGGCAGCGAGCGGGTGACCGTGCTGGTCGATGGCAAGCCCACCGCGCAGTTGCAGGGCGAGAACCGGGCCGCCGCCATCAATGCGCTGCCGGCCGAAAACTACGAATCGGTGCAGGTGATCAATAATCCCGGCGCCGAGTTCGGCAACGAAGCAGGCGGCGGTCCCATCCTCAACCTGATTTCGCGCCGCTATACCAAGCCGGGCGGCAATGGCAGCGTGGCCGGCAACATCGGCCCCGGCGGACGCCGCAACGCCTTCGCCAACGGCAGTTACAGCGCCGGCTATGCGTCGGTGAACGGCACGCTCAATGTGCGGCGCGACGGCAACGAGACGGAAACCGAACAATCACGCGAGCGCATCGATCCGGCCACGGGCGCCATCAGCCGGCTGCACCAGAACGTCGCGCGCCGCGGTCTCACTAACTTCATCCAGGGCGGCGTGGGCGGGCGCTACAATTTCAATGAGCGCGATACCGTCACCGCCCAGATCTCGCTGAACAAGCGCGGCAACGATTCCAGCCAGAACGAACACCTGAGCGATTTGCGGACCGGACTGGTTCCGGTGGTCGATTACCGCACGCGCCGCACGACCGAAGGCGACGCCCTGAATCACGAGTTCGTCACCGGTTTCGAGCGCCGCTTCGGCACCGAGGGCAGCACGCTCAAGGTCGATCTGCGCCACTCGTCGAACGTGAACAACATCGACTCCACCGTTCTCTACGAGCCGCTGGTGATGCCCGCCGTCGGCGCGCCCGTGCTCCGCGATTACGCTCAGGATGCGACGACGCGGGTCCGCCTGACCGACCTCAGCAGCGACTACAGCGGCAAGTTCGGGCCGGGCTTCCTGACCGCGGGCGGACGCTGGCAGCGCACCGGCCAGTCGGCCGACAATCGCTATACCTTCCTCGCCGGCAGCGTGCTCGACACCAGGCGCAGCAACCTGTTCAAGCTAGACCAGGACGTGCTGGCCGCCTACAGCACGTATGAAATGCCGATCAACAAGCTGTGGTCCTTCAAGGGCGGCCTGCGCATCGAACATACCGACCTCGACCTGGACCAGGTCACGACCGACATCCAGGCCGAAAACCGTTACACGAACTACCTGCCGAGCCTGTTCCTGACCTACAAGCTGGACCCGAACACGAACCTGCGCTTTTCCTACGCCGACCGCATCTCGCGTCCGAGCTCGGGCGACCTGAATCCGTTCATCAATTACTCCAGCGATTACTACGTCAGCTCGGGTAACCCGCGCCTGCATCCGGTGAAACTGCATTCGCTGGAACTGGGCTACGAAACCAAGGTCAAGGGCCTGATGCCGGTCAGCCTGCGCGGCTATCTGCGGCGCGAATCGGACGTGATCACCGACCGCCGCGTGTTCCTCAGCGATAACACGCTGCTGACCACCAAGGACAACCTTGGCGACCGCCGCTCCGGCGGTGTCGAATTTTCCGTCATGGGCATGATTCCGCCGAATATGAAAATTGGCGGCGTGACGCTGCCGAATCTGCGCTTCATGTTCAACGGTAACTGGGGCTTTATCGAGCAGGACCGGATCGGCGCACTCGGGCTGACCGGCGAGAAGCGCTCGTCGCCATCGCTGCAGCTGCAAGGCGGCGGCCAGTGGCAAATCAATCCGACCAATGTGGTGACCTTGATGGCTTTCCACCAGGGCAAGCTGCTGTCGGGTGAAGGCTACCGCGAGCCGTTCGGCATGCTGAGCCTGTCGTACGAACACAAGGTGACTCCGCGCCTGTCGTTCAACATGCGCGCCAACGACGTGCTCAATTCGACCGGCCAGAAGTTCCGCGTCGACACCGACATCGTGCACGACCGCACCGACACCACCGTGCACCAGCGCCGCCTTTATGCCGGCTTCCGCTACACCTTCGGCGGCGTGACGGGCAACGATGCGGTCCGCAACGCGCTGCAGTCGGCTGGGCTCAATCCGGACAGCCCGCAGGCGCGCGAAGCGATGAAGATGATACAGGGGGCCCAGCCGACGCAGCCGCAGCCGCAGCCGAAGCCAGCGCCGGCGCCGACGCCGGAGTAACGTTAATGGGGTCAGGTCCGCCGGACCTGACCCCATCTTGACCTAGCCCATGACGTTAATCGGCTTCCCGGCCACAAACGCCTCGACGTTATCCACCAGCATATCGGCCAGCGTCTGCATCGCCCCCGTGCTGGCCCACGCCACATGCGGGGTCAGGATGAAGTTCGGCTGATTCACCGACAGCAGCGGATTGTCCGGCACCGGCGGCTCCTTGCTCAACACGTCGAAGCCCGCGCCGCCGATCACGCCGTCCTTCAGTGCCTGCGCCAGCGCCGCCTCGTCCACCAGCCCGCCGCGCGCCGTATTAATCAGCAGCGCGGTCTTCTTCATCATCCCCAGCTCGCGCGCCCCGATCATGCTGCGCGTCTGGTCGTTCAGCGGCAGGTGCAGCGTGATCACGTCGCAGGTTCGCAGCAGTTCCTCGAGCGGCAGGTTGGTGACCTGCGGATCTTCGACCGGCGTGCGCGTCGCCACGCATACCTGCATGCCGAACGCACGTCCGAGCTGCGCCACCTTGTGTCCCAGCGCGCCGTAGCCGATGATGCCCAGCCGGCTGCCGGCCAGGTCGCCGATCGGATGATTGAACAGGCAGAAGGTGCTCGACTTCTGCCACAGCCCCGCGTTGACGTCGGCGCCGTACGCCAGCAGGTTGCGGCGCAGCGCCAGGATCAGCGCGAAGCAGTGCTCCGGCACCGCCACCACCGAATAATTACGGATGTTCGACACCACGATGCCGCGCTCCCTGCACGCCGCCAGGTCCACGTTGTCGGTGCCGGTCGCCGCCACCGCGATCATCTTCAGGTCGGGCAGGCGGGCGATGTCCGCCGCCCGCACCGGCACCTTGTTGGTGATGGCGATCGTCGCGCCGGCCAGCCGCTCGGCCACCTCGCCCGGCTGCGTCGCCGGATAGTCGCGCCACTGGTGCTCGAACGAAGGTGCGCGTACATTGGCCAGCAGGCTGTCGCGGTCGAGGAAAACGATCTTTTGCATGTCAGGCCTTTTGTTGTGCGGTTTTTATCTGGAAGCGCGGGTGAGTGACGTACAAATCGGCGATCCACTCGACGAACACGCGCACCTTGGCAGAAAGATGGCGATTTTGAGGATATACCACATTGACCGGCAATGCAGGGCTGCCCCAGTCTTCGAGGATCTGCACCAGTTCGCCGGTGCCGATGTAGGGTTCGAGTGAGTACGTCGGCATCTGGATGACGCCGAGTCCGCTCAGGCCCGCGGTGACGTAAGCGGTGGAGTCGTTCACCGCCAGGTTCGACGGCAGCGGAATGCTGACCTCTTCGTCGCCGCGCACGAAGTCCCAGTCGAACACCTTGCCCGTCTTCTGCGAAAAATAGTTCACGCAGCGATGGTCCGCCAGGTCGCGCGGATGAATCGGCCGTCCAAACTCTTTCAGATAGGCCGGCGTCGCGCAGGTGACGAAATTGAGCACGCCAATGCGGCGCGCAATCAGGTTGGAGTCGGGCAGGGTGCCGGCGCGAATCGCGCAATCGACCCCTTCCTCGATCAGGTCCACCGGCCGGTCGCCGCAACCCAGTTCGAGCGCGATGTCCGGATAGCGCGCGAAGAAATCCGGCAGCGCAGGAATGATGATGTCGTTGGCGGTGCCGGTCGACACGTCGACGCGCAGGCGTCCGCTCGGGCTGGCCCGGTTGCGAGACAGGGACTCCTCGGCTTCGCGCACGTCCGACAGGATACGCAGGCAGCGCTCATAATAGGCGGCGCCGTCGGACGTCACGCTGACGTGCCGCGTGGTGCGATGCAGCAGCTTGACCGACAGCGCCTTCTCCAGCGACTGCAGCATGGTCGACACCGTCGCCTTGGGCAGGTTCAGCTGGTCGGCGGCCTTGGTGAAACTGCCGCAGTCGACCACCTGTACGAACACTTCCATCGCCTGCAATTTATTCATTTATCCTCGCATTGTTCCGAAATCTGAACAATCAATTCGCTAATGGCATCTTTATCAGATTGTAGATCAAGATTACACTGCATGTACTGGATCAAGAGATCCGGCAATTTTCGGAAGCGGTTGGGAGGAAGTCATGCGATATAAGGACGCCATCATTACGGTAATAGCACTGGTAGCCAGCCTCGCTGTCTTGACCGGCATGACCTATACCGATCCGTACCAGCAGGCCGCCCAGGTCGAAAGCCTCGGTTTTGACGCACTCGCACATGACCTGTTCAACGGTTCGAAGCTTGCGTGCGCCGACCAGCCGGCCGAAGGAAGCGCGCAATGAACATCGCAGTCGACCTGCCGCTGATGAACATCCGCGAACTCGAAGTGGCCGGCGCCGAGGGTCCGCTGGTGGCGCGCCTGTACATGGCCGACGCGGCGCGCTCCAAAAAGGACAGCCTGGTGGTGTTCTTCCACGGCGGCGGTTTCGTCGGCGGCGGTCTCGATGACGCCGACCAGTTCCTGCGCCATATGTCCTGCGGCGCCGCCAACCAGCTGGTGCTGGCGTCGTGCTACACGCTGGCGACGACCAGGCCATTCCCCGCCGCCGTCGAAGATGCGCACGCGGTGCTGGCCTGGGCGAAGAAGAACAAGGCGAAGCTTGGCTGGAGCGGCAAGCGCCTGGTGGTGGCGGGCATCGAAGCCGGCGCCAACCTCGCGGCGGTGTGCGCGCTGATGTCGCGCGACCGCGGCGGCCCCGAGCTGGCCGGCCAGATCCTGATCATGCCGATGCTCGACCCGGGTCTCACCACCTGCTCGATGCGCGACGTGAAGCTGGACGACAGCATGGCCGAAGTGGCCGACACCTGCGCCGCCAGCTACCGCGGCTACCTGCCGAACCCCGCGGACCGGATGCATCCGTATGCGTCGCCGCTGCAGTCGAGCCGCCTGAAGAACCTGCCGCCGGCGCTGATCCTGTCGGCTGAAGACGATCCATTGCGCGACGAGGCCGAACAGTACGCCGCCAAGCTGTCCGCGGCCGGCGTGTCGACCACGCTCAAGCGGATGGAGCCGGCGCCGCTGCAGGACGAGGGCGCGCGCAACGAGTGTGCGTGCAAGGCCGCCGCGCTCACCGAGATAACCCGATTCCTCAAGATGCTGGAATCTCCCGGCACGTAAAAGTCTACCAATCTCACGCTGAACCAGGCGCCCCCACCGGGCGCCGGGGGATCGCTTTACCTTTTTCGCCTTGGAGGTCAGGTCCTGTGGACCTGACCCCGGGCACCGTATCGCCACTTCATAGGGATAAAACATGAAAACCACCCGCCACTTCACCATGCTCACGATCGCCGCCGCAGTGGCCGCCATCAGCCTTTACGGCTGCGGCCCCGCCAACAGCGCGGCTCCGGCCGCGCCAGCGGGCGGCCCGCCCGTCACCGCCGCGGTGGTGCTCGAAAAGCCGGTCAACGAGACCCAGGAATTCTCCGGCCGCCTGGAAGCGGTGGAGCGGGTCGACATCCGCGCCCGCGTCGGCGGCTTCATCACCGCAGTCAATTTCAAGCCGGGCAGCCTGGTGAAGAAGGGCGACGTGCTGTTTACCATCGACTCGCGCCCGTTCCAGGCCGAAGCCAACCGCGCCGAAGCGGCCGCAGTGTCGGCGCGCGCCAAGGCCGACCTGGCCCGCCTCGAGCTGGACCGCTCGCAGCGCCTGCTGGCCGACAAGGCCATCGCGCAGCGCGAGGTCGACGAGAAGCAATCCAGCCTGAAGGAGCTCGACGCCAACGTACGCGCCGCCCAGGCATCGCTCGAAGCGGCGCGCCTGAACCTGGCCTACACCAAAGTCACGGCGCCAATCTCGGGCCGCGTGTCGAAAGCCGAAATCACGACCGGCAACCTGGTCGATGGCGCCGCGATCCTCACGTCGGTGGTGTCGAACAAGGACATCTACGCGACCTTCGACGGCGACGAAGACACCTATCTGCGCGTCGCCCGCGTATCGCAACAGGGCGCGCCGGTGGTGGTGAAGGTCGGCCTGGCCAACGAGCAGGGCTTCCCGCACGAGGGCAAGCTCGAATTCGTCGACAACCGCCTCGACGCGGCGACCGGCAGCGTGCGCATGCGCGCCACCTTCGCCAACGAAGACAATACGCTGGTGCCGGGCCTGTTCGCGCGGGTCCAGCTGTCGGGCGACCCGCACGCCAAGGCCACCGCCGCCGTCATCAGCGAGCGCGCCATCGGCACCGACCAGAACCGCAAGTTCGTCTACGTCGTCAAGGCCGACAACACCGCCGAATACCGCGCCGTCACGCTCGGCCCGATCGCCGACGGCCTGCGCGTGGTGCGCGAGGGCCTGAAGCCGGGCGAGAAAATCGTCGTCAACGGCCTGCAACGCGTGCATCCGGGCGCGCCGGTGACGGCGCAGCTGGTGGCGATGGACGGCGCCGGCGACATCAAACTGGCCGCGGCAACGGCCGACCGCAAGGACAAATAATATGAACTTCTCCAAATTCTTCATCGACCGGCCGATTTTCGCGGCCGTCCTGTCGATCATCATTTTCGTGGCCGGCCTGCTGTCGATCTTCAAGCTGCCGATCTCGGAATATCCGGACGTGGTGCCGCCGTCGGTGGTGGTGCGCGCGCAGTACCCGGGCGCCAACCCCAAGGTGATCGCCGAAACCGTCGCGGCGCCGCTGGAAGAGCAGATCAACGGCACCGACGGCATGCTGTACATGTCGTCGCAATCGACCTCTGACGGTTCGCTCGCGCTGACCGTCACGTTCAAGGTCGGCACCGACGTCGAGCAGGCCGAGTCGCAGGTGCAGAACCGCATCCAGCGCGCCTTGCCACGCCTGCCGGAAGAAGTGCGCCAGATCGGCGTCACCGCCGTGAAAAGCTCGCCCAACCTGACGATGGTGGTGCACCTGGTTTCGCCGACCGGGCGCTATGACGACGTCTACCTGCGCAACTACGCGGTGCTGAACGTGAAGGACCAGCTGGCGCGCATCAACGGCATGGGCGACGTGCAGCTGTTCGGCGCCGGCGACTACGCCATGCGCGTCTGGCTCGATCCGCAGAAGGTGGCGGCGCGCGGCATGACAGCGGCAGACGTCGTCGCGGCGATCCGCGAGCAGAACGTGCAGGTCGCCGCCGGCGTGGTCGGCGCGTCGCCATCGAAAGGCGCCGAGTTCCAGATGACCGTGAACACCCAGGGCCGCCTGTCCTCGATCGAGGAATTCGGCGCCATCATCGTGCGCACCGGCGCAGACGGCGCGATCACGCAGCTGAAAGACGTCGCGCGCCTCGAACTCGGCTCCAACTCTTACGCACTGCGCTCGCTGCTGAACAACAAGTCGGCGGCGGCGATTGCCATTTTCGAAGCGCCAGGCTCCAACGCGCTTCAGCTGTCCGCCGACGTTCGCGCCAAGATGGCCGAACTGAAGAAGGACTTCCCGGAAGGCGTCGACTTCAGCGTGGTCTACGACCCGACCCAGTTCGTGCGCGAATCGATCAAGGCCGTGATGCACACGCTGCTCGAAGCGGTTGCGCTGGTGGTGCTGGTGGTGATCGTGTTCCTGCAAACCTGGCGCGCATCGATCATCCCGCTGGTGGCGGTTCCGGTGTCGATCATCGGCACCTTCGCGGTGATGCTCGGCTTCGGCTTCTCGATCAACACGCTCTCGCTGTTCGGGCTCGTGCTGGCGATCGGCATCGTGGTCGATGACGCCATCGTGGTGGTGGAGAACGTCGAGCGCAATATCGAGGCCGGCCTCTCGCCGCGCGACGCCACGGTACAGGCCATGAAAGAAGTCAGCGGCCCGATCATCGCCATTGCGCTGGTGCTGTGCGCGGTGTTTGTGCCGATCGCCTTCGTATCCGGCCTGTCCGGCCAGTTCTACCGCCAGTTCGCGCTGACGATTGCGATTTCGACCGTGATCTCGGCGTTCTCGTCGCTGACCCTGTCGCCGGCCTTGGCCGCGGCGCTGCTCAAGCCTCACCATGCGCCGAAAGACAAGCTGACGCGCGGAATGGACAAGATCTTCGGCGGCTTCTTCGGCTGGTTCAACCGCTTCTTCGGCCGCACTTCGACGCGCTACGAGAATGGCGTCAACGGCGTCCTGAAGCGCAAGACAGCGGCGCTGGGCGTGTACGCCATGCTGGCAATCTGCGCGGTGTTCATGTTCAAGGTGGTGCCGAACGGCTTCGTGCCGGCGCAGGACAAGCAATACCTGGTGGGCTTCGCGCAGCTGCCTGACGCCGCTTCGCTGGACCGCACCGACGCCGTGATCCGCCGCATGTCCGACATCGCCTCCAAGGTGCCCGGCGTGGAATCGTCGGTGGCGTTCCCTGGCCTGTCGATCAACGGCTTCACCAACGCGCCGAACGCCGGTATCGTGTTCACCACGCTGAAACCGTTCGACCAGCGCACCAGCAAGGACCAGAGCGGCGCCGCCATCGCGGCGGAGATCAACAAGCGCCTCGGCACGATCCAGGACGCCTTCATCATGGTGTTCCCGCCGCCGCCGGTCAATGGCCTCGGCACGACGGGCGGCTTCAAGATGATGGTCGAGGACCGCGCCAACGTCGGCTACGACGAGATGTACAAGGCGGTGCAGGCGCTGCAGGGCAAGGCGTGGGCCGACAAGAACCTGGCCGGCGTGTTCTCCAGCTTCCAGATCAATGTGCCGCAGCTGTTCGCCGACGTCGACCGCACCAAGGCCAAGCAGCTTGGCGTGCCGCTGGCGACGATCTACCAGACTTTGCAGATCAACCTCGGCTCGCTGTACGTGAACGATTTCAACCAGTTCGGCCGTACCTACCAGGTGCGCGTGCAGGCCGATGCGCCGTTCCGCTCCAAGCCGGAAGACATCTCGCAGCTGAAGGTCCGCAACGACAAGGGCGAGATGATTCCCCTGTCGTCGCTGATGCGCGTGAAGGACAGCTATGGCCCGGATCGCGTGCAGCGCTACAACGCCTACATGTCGGCCGATATCAACGGCGGCCCGGCGCCGGGCGTCTCTTCGGGCCAGGCGCAGGCCGCGATCGAGAAAATCGCCCGCGAAGTGCTGCCGAAAGGCGTGAGCTTCGAGTGGACCGAGCTGACCTACCAGGACATCCTGTCTGGTAACACGATGATCTATGTGTTCCCGCTATGCGTGCTGCTGGTGTTCCTGGTGCTGGCAGCGCAGTACGAGAGCTGGACCCTGCCGCTGGCGGTGATCCTGATCGTGCCGATGTCGATCCTGTGCGCGCTGGTCGGCGTCAAGCTGACCGGTGGCGACAACAACATCTTCACGCAGATCGCGCTGTTCGTGCTGGTGGGACTGGCGTCCAAGAACGCGATCCTGATCGTGGAATTTGCGCGCGAACTGGAAGACCATGGCCGCACCGTGGTGCAGGCGGCGCTCGAAGCCTGCCGCCAGCGCCTGCGTCCGATCCTGATGACGTCGATCGCGTTCATCATGGGCGTGGTGCCGCTGGTGTTCTCGCATGGCGCCGGCGCCGAGATGCGTCATGCGATGGGTGTGGCGGTATTCGCCGGCATGCTGGGCGTGACCTTCTTCGGCCTGTTCCTGACGCCGGTGTTCTACGTACTCCTGCGTACGTTTGCAAAACGCTTTGAAAAGAAATCCAGCGTGGCAGTAGCCGCGCAAGTTGAAGGAGTCCACTGATGATCAAGATCGCACCTTTGCTGGCGGCGCTGCTGCTGGCCGCGTGTTCGTCCGTCCCGGAGCTGAAGGTGCCGGCGCTGCCGATGCCTGCGGCGTTCAAGGAATCGCAGCAGCCGCTGGTGGCGCCCGACGGCACCCAATGGAAAGTGGCGCGGCCGGCCGAGTCGCAGCCGCGCGGCCAGTGGTGGCTCGCGTTTCACGATCCCGAGCTGACAGGATTGATCGGCCAGGCCACCGAAGCGAATGCCAGCCTGGCCGTCGCCGCGGCGCGGGTCAGGCAGGCGAGGGCGCTGGCCGGCATCGCCGAAGCGGATCGGAGCATCCAGGTGGGGGCCGGTGTCGGCGCGCAGCGCGGCGCAAGTCCGACCGTTGCGCAGGCAAGCAGCTACCAGGCCAGGCTGACCGCCAGCTATGAGGTCGACCTGTTCGGCCGCATCGGCGCCGGCGTCAGCGCGGCGCAGGCGGATGCGGCCGGGTCCGAGGCGACCTACAAGTCCGTGCTGCTGTCCCTGCAGGCGGATGTGGCGCAGACCTACTTCCGGCTTCGTTCGACCGATGCGGAACTGGCGACGCTGGCCAGGAACGTCGACCTGCGCGCCCAGAGCGTGAAGGTCAACCAGAGCCGCTTCGACAACGGAGACATCGGCGAATTCGACCTGGTGCGTGCCAAGGCCGACCTGGCTGCGGCGCGGGCCGAAGCGATCGGGCTGCAGCGGCAGCGCGTGCAGCTGGAGCACGCGCTGGCGGTCTTGCTCGGCAAGCCGGCCGCCGCGTTCTCCGCGCAAGCCAACCCGCTGCTCGAGACGACGCTGCTGCCGGTGATTCCGGCGGGGCTGCCGTCGCAGCTGCTGGAGCGGCGTCCCGACGTGACCGCGGCGCAGCGCGCGCTGGTCGCATCGAATGCGCGCATCGGTGAGGCGCGGGCGGCGATGTTTCCGGCTCTCGGCCTGTCAGCTGCCGGAGGCGGCGAATCGACGGCGCTGTCGAGCATCCTGAAACTCAGTGGCCGCTCGTGGATGCTGGGCGCGCTGCTGTCGATGCCGATCATCGACGGCGGCCGCAACAAGGCAAACGTCGCGCGCAGCGAAGCGGTGCTGGAAGAGTCGGTGGCGGCGTATCGCCAGAACGTGCTGGTGGCGTTCGCCGAGGTGGAAGACAACCTGGCCGGCCTGCGCATCCTGGCGGGACAGGCGGAGCAGGTGGAGTCGGGCGTCGTGCTGGCGCGCCGTTCGGCCGACCTGGCCCGGAAGCTTTATCAGGCGGGGCGCTCGAGCTACCTGGACCTGCTCGATGCGCAGCGCAACCTGGCGCTGGTCGAACGCAACGCTGCGCAATTGCGCGGCAACCAGGCGGTGACGACGGTGGCCCTGATCCGCTCCCTGGGCGGAGGCTGGAGCATTTAAGTCGTCGGCCAGCCCTGGCGATTGCGCATTGCCGGGGCTGGCAATACAATGGCCGCACATGGCCGCCCCTTACACCGATGAACAACTGATGCTCCGATACCGCGAAGGCGACCTGCTCGCTTTCCGCGAGCTGTATGGACGCCATCGACTCGGTTTGTATCGCTTTATCGCGTGGCGCTCGCCGCGCGCCGAATGGGTCGACGAGATCGTGCAGGATGCGTGGGCCAGCCTGCATTCCGCGCGCTCCGTCTATCGTCCCGACGCCACGTTTCGAACCTACCTTTACCAGATCGCCCGCAATCGCCTGCTCGACCTGCTGCGCCAGAGTCAGCCGGTGCTGGCGGCCGAGTTGGGCGCCGGCGCCGATGGCCGCGATGTATTTGACGCCCTGGCCGATGCGGCGCAGGATGTAATGGCTCCCGACGCCGCGCTGGAAAGCCGGCGCCGCGCGGACGGCCTGCACGGCGCCATCGCACTGCTGCCCGGCGATCAGCGCGAGGCGCTGGTGCTGCAGCAGTTCAGCGGCATGAGCATCGATGAAATTGCGGCGCTGGTGGCGGCGCCGGCCGAAACGGTCAAGAGCCGGCTGCGCTACGCGATGCGGAAGCTGCGTCAGCACCTGGCGCCGGCCGACGCAACGCAAGGAGAGCAAGCTTGAACAGTGAAGACATGAACGACGCTGAATTCGAGGCCTGTCTCAAGGGCGAGGACGATCTGTCGCGCCGCCTGAAAGCGCTGCCGCAGCCGTCCCCGTCGAGCGAACTGGATGCGGCGATTCTGAAGCGTGCGCAGGAACAGATACTGCGAACGCCCGCTGCAAACGATCCAGGCACAGGGGCGCCGTCGATGCATCCGCTGGGGTGGCGCTGGCGCGCGCCGGCAGGGATTGCTGCCAGCGTTCTGGCCTGCGTGCTGGCGCACCAGGCCTGGCAGGAGCGCACGGCGATGGAGCAGGCTGCGGCAGTTCCCGCACCCGCGCCGGCGGCCATCCCGGCGCAAATAGAAGAACTGGCGCCGCCACCGCCACCGTCTGAGCCGGCAACGCGACGGGGTCCGCCCGCAAAATCGTTGCCGCGCCAGGCGCGCGTTGCGGCGCCAGCGAAGTCCGAAGTGGCGGTCGCGGCTTCCGTGGCGGACGTAGCGCCGGCAGCAAATCAGGTGGTTCCAGCGCCCGCTGCTCCCGCACCGGCACCGGCTGCTCCCGCGCCTGCATCGGCCGCCCCGTACGGCGAGCTTTCGCGCGCTGTCACTGTGACTGGCCGGCGCAGCCGGGTCGATCCGGCCAGCAGCGCCATTTCGCCCGACCCGAAAGCCTGGCTGGCCGCAATCGACGAACTGATGAAGGCGGGTCTGCGGCGCGACTCCCTCGAAGAGTGGGAAAAGTTCCGCGCCGCCTACCCTGATTACCCGGTGCCGGCGGAGACCACCGAGAAGATCAACGCGCTGCGGAACTAGGCATGTCGAACTCTCCGACGTAGATCGTTTCGCCCCGGTCCTTCAGGCGCAGCGTGATTACCTGCTCCTTCTGGCGCGCGGTGCCGAAGCCGCTGAACAGCTTGACCTGCAAGGTCGTGGCGCCGGCCAGCACTTGTTGGCGGTTGCCATAATAGTTCGCCTCGATCTTGTACTTGCCCGGTGTGGCGCGTCGCAGCGAAAATTCTTCCGGCCCGTAACCCTGCGTGAAATCGCGCGACATGCGCCCGCCGAGCGATGTCAGCGCGTGGCCGAAGTAGCAGCGCTCGCCGTTCGGATCCGTCACCCACAGGTCCATGTCGGCGTTGTCCGCATCCCACGTCATCACGACGCGCAGATCGAGCGGCAGGTTTTTCAGCACGCGCGGATCGATACGGCTTGTGTCGAGCGGCGTCCGCGCGCCGGCGACGATCGCGTTGATCTCGGCGAGGACGATTGTTTCGATCTCCGGGAAGCGGCCATCCCACGGCCGCACAACCACTTCGTACAGGGTGTCGATCGCCTGTTGCGGATGGCCGGCCGCGGCGTGCGCGAGGCCCAGGTCGCGGTACGATTGCGGTTCCTCCTTCGCCAGCCGCGCTACTTTCTCGAATACCGGCAACGCCAGTTGCGGCGCGCCGGCCTGCAACAGGCGGTAGCCGAGGATGCGAAGCAGGGCGCGGTTTTCCAGATCCATCTCGGCCAGGTTAGAGAGCACGCGCAGCGCCAGGTCTCGGTTGCCCTTGTCGATCAGGATGTCCGCGACATCGAGGTAGAACGCGCTGCTGTTGGCGTACCCCGGCTTTTCATCGAGATACAGCGCGTACACCCTGTCGGCCGGTGCAGAGCGCAAACGCTCGATGTACGGGGCATTGGCCACCCATTTTTTCAGGGCGATGCCGGCTTGCGCGGCGGTCGCTGCGTAAGCTGTCGTTCTGCTTCTGCTGCCGGATACGTCAACGCGGGCGCTGACAGTGGCCGGCGCGGGCGCGGGCGCGGGCGCAAACTCGGGCGGGGGCGGCGGCATTCCCTGATTGGACGACCGCTGTGCCCTGGCCGGCGCTTCCACAATCGTCATGGCGTCGACCGTTTCGCCAGTGCGCACTTGCTGCTCGGACTTCTTCGGCGGCAGTTTCGGAAAGTCGGTGTTCCACCATCTTACGCGCTGTTCGAAAAGTCGCAGGACGCTGTCGAAATGTTTGTTGCGCGCCAGCGCCGCGGTCTGGCCGCGCAGCGTCTTCAGGCTGTCGTAGGCCGGCTTCAGTTCGGCTGGCGGCTCGATGTCGTAGCGCAGGTAGTCGTCGATCCGGTCCAGCACGATCAGCGATGTCTCGCGCGTCGGAATGCGGAACTGGCGCCCGATCCGGCCCATCTCGGCGCGATGGGCTTCCGGGTCTGCTTCGAGCAGGCGCAGGCGCCAGCTTGCCCACAGCATGCCTGCCAGCGGATGTTCGGCGACGGCGCCATCGAGCGGCACGACGATTTCGGCGCCGTTCGACATGGTCAGTACCAGCTGCTGGCCGGGTGTGGTCAGCAGCCGGCCGGCCACGCGCAGCATGCCGTCCTTCGCGGCGCGCGATTGCGCCACCAGCTCGCCGACGCCGCGCCCGCGCATTTGTTCGATGCCCGCTTGCTGGAGCAGAAGCGCGCGCGCCGCTTCGCCCGGCCGTTGCGGATCGACGTTCACCAGCGCGCCGCGATTAAGTTCGGCCAGCGCCGACAGGCGCGCGCTGTCGGCCGACACCGCCGAATTCATCGCGAACAGGCGCTGGTGCGCGCCCAGCGTGGGCGCCTGCGCGGCGCCGTAATTTGCAAGGCCATCGGACACCAGCAGGTACTGGTCGACCTCGGCCTGCGGCTTCCAGTCGTTCAGCGCGCTGGCGCCGTCGTACACGGTCGCTTCCAGCGCGCGGCGCAGCACACTCCAGTCGCCGTTGCGGACATGGTATGCGACAGGCGCTTCGGCCCGGTCGCGCAGGCGGACCAGGCGCACTCCCACCTTGCCGAGCGCCTTGAAGTAAGCATCCAGCTCCGCCAGTTCGGCATCGAGGGCGCGTTTCGCGCCGGAGCCGGAGCTGTCCCACAGCAGCCCGATGGTGCGCGGCGCGGGACGGCGGGTCGGCGCTGCGTCGATCGGAATCTCGGCGACAAAGTAGGTCGCGCCATCGACGGTCTGGCGGAACACCTGCGGCTGGTCGCGCGCTTCGATCGCGATATCGAGCGTGCCTTCCGGCGTGAACTGCTGGCGGGTGATGCTGGCGCGGTAATCGGCGACGCCGCGTTCGAAACGCAGGTCCGCCAGGCCGCCGCGGATCGCCGGCGCCGCGCCGTCCTTGCCGTTGACCTTCATGTCGAGCGCGAACTCCTGCACCTTGCCGTAGTCGAGCGGCAGGCGGTAGGCCCACTGGCGCGCATGGCGCACGAGCGCTTCGGCGTATTTCAGCTCCACGGTGCGGGTGCCGCCGGCGGCGATCGGATAGATGCGCAGCTTGAAGTTGTTGCCCTGCGTGGTCTCGAGCAGCGCCGGATCGACGCCGCGCCGTTCGATCGCCTCGAATACCTCGCGCCCCTTGGCCTTCTCCACCGGGACCGCGGACCGTATACGGCCATCGATGTCGAGCGCGAAGGCGGTGACCTGCTGGCCGTCGAGCAGCGGAAACTGCAGCGTCCCTTCCAGGACGCGCCGGTTCGGATTGAAGAACTCAATGCGCACGGTGGTTTCGGCCATGCCGCCGCTGATGTCGGCATGGATGGCCAGGCGGCGCAGTTCGATCGGCTCGGCGCCGGGGCCTACCTGCACGAGGACCGGTTGAACGGTGGTACGGGTAGCGAACGCGGGCGCGCTCAGAAAGGCGCCAAGCAGGATCAGGCAGCGGATCAACATGGGATTCTCCAGGGTGCCGGACGGGACCGGCGTTACTGATGAAACGTTGCCGCCGCGGAAATGGGGTTAAATTCGCTGAAAAATGGTTAGCTGGCGTACAGTCTGGCGCCGGGGCGCGCTCTACACTCGACGGTACTGCTACAGTCCCAGGATGCCAGCCCATGTCCGACGCACTCAAAGCCTACAAGGCCAAACGCAACTTCGATATCACGTCCGAGCCGGCGGAAGGCGGCCAGCAAAGTCCCGACGCGCTGTCGTTCGTGATCCAGAAGCACTGGGCCAGCCGGCTGCATTACGATTTCCGGCTGGAACTCGACGGCACCATGAAGAGCTGGGCCGTGCCCAAGGGACCGAGCTACGACACCCACGACAAGCGCATGGCGGTGCACGTCGAGGATCACCCCATTTCGTATTCGAGTTTCGAGGGCACGATTCCGGAGAAGCAGTATGGCGCCGGCAAGGTGATCATCTGGGACAAGGGCACCTGGCAGCCGCTCGACGATCCGCACAAGGGTTATGCCGCCGGCAACCTGAAGTTCGAGCTGCACGGCCACAAGATGCACGGCAGGTGGGCGCTGATCCGCATGAAGGGCAAGGGCGAGAAGCAGGAGCCCTGGCTACTGATCAAGGAAAAGGACGATTACGCCCGTCCCGCCGCCGAATTCTCCCTCGTCGATGAAATGCCCGACAGCGTGAAGGACCTGAAGACGCCGCCTGCGCCGGTCAAGAAGGCCAAGGCCGCCGCCGCGCAACCCGGCCAGCCGCCGGCGCAAGCGGTCAAGGCCGACCTGCCGGAGACGCTGGCCCCCGAGTTGGCCACGCTGGTCGACAAGCCGCCGCACACGCCGGACGACTGGGTGTTCGAGATCAAGTTCGACGGCTACCGGATGCTGGCGCGCGTGGAAGGCAAGGACGTCACGCTGTTCACCCGCAACGGCAACGACTGGACCCGCAAGCTGGGGCCGCTGCAGAAGGAACTGTTGCGGATGCAGCTTCCGGACGGCTGGTACGACGGCGAGATCGTTGTCCACGACGAGCACGGCCGCCCCAACTTCGGCAAGTTGCAGCTGGCGTTCGACGGCAGCGACACCGCCCAGATCGTGTATTTCCTGTTCGACGTTCCCTACCTGCACGGCTACGACTTGCGCGAGGTGCGCCTTGACGACCGCCGCGCTGCGCTGAAGAACGTCCTGGACAATACTGGCTCCGACATCGTGCGCTTCAGCGAGGAATTCGGCGACGATCCGGAAGGGCTGGTGGCCGCGGCCTGCAAGATGGGTCTCGAAGGCGTGATCGGCAAGCGGCGCGAGTCGCGCTACGTGCAGCGGCGTTCGCCGGACTGGATCAAGCTCAAGTGCGGGCAGCGGCAGGAATTCGTGATCGGCGGCTACACCGATCCGCAAGGCTCGCGCACCGGGATCGGCGCGCTGCTGCTCGGCACCTACGACAAGGACGGCGTGCTGCAGTATGCCGGCAACGTCGGCAGCGGCTTCAACGAAGCGAGCCTGCGCGACCTGAAGGCCAAACTAAGCAAGCTCGACACCGATGTCAGCCCGTTCCCGCCGAAAGCGGTGGCCGGCCGCAAGCATCACTGGGTCGAACCCAAACTGATCGCCGAAGTGAGCTTCGCCGAGTGGACCGCGTCGGGCTCGGTGCGCCACGCGGTGTTCCAGGGACTGCGCGACGACAAGCCGGCCAAGGTCATCACGCGCGAATTGCCGAAACATGTGGAGGAAGTTGTGGACCAGCAGACCGAACCCGAAGCGCCGCACGGCACTTTGCCGGCGAGCCTGAAAGTGACCAACGGCGACCGCGTCATCGACAAGCAGAGCGGTACGACCAAGCTCGACATGATTCGCTATTACGCGCTGATCGGCTCCTTGATGATGGAGCACCTGAAGGGGCGGCCGGTGTCGCTGGTGCGCGCGCCGGCGGGCGTGGGCGGCGAGCTGTTCTTTCAGAAGCATGCGGACGTGGGCAAGCTGCCTGGCGTCAAGCAGATGGACCGGGCGCTCGACCCGGATCATCCGGAGATGCTGGAAATCGGCAACGCCAACGGTCTGCTGTCGGCGGCGCAATGGAACGTGGTCGAGATCCATACCCAGAACGCGACCGGCAAGGACTACGAGCGGCCGAACCGGATGGTATTCGACCTCGACCCGGGCGACGGCGTCGAGTGGAAGACGATGCAGGAAGCGGCGCAGCTGATGAAGGCGTTCCTGGACGAGCTCGGGCTGCCGGCTTTCCTCAAGACCAGCGGCGGCAAGGGGCTGCATGTGGTGGTGCCGGTCAAGCCTCAATACGACTGGGACACGGTCAAGGACTTCTCGCAGGAGATCGTCAGCCACATGGCGATGACCTTGCCAGACCGGTTTGCGTTCAAGAGCGGGCCGCGCAACCGGGTCGGCAAGATATTCATCGACTACCTGCGCAACGGGCGCGGCGCGACGACCGCCTGCGCGTGGTCGGCGCGGACGCGGCCGGGGCTGGGCATTTCGGTGCCGCTGGCGTGGGAGGAGCTGGAGTCGGTCAAGGCCGGCGACCAGTGGAACGTGCGCAACGCGCATACGCGGCTCGACAAGGGCAACGAGCCCTGGTCGGCGTACGCCAAGAGCGCGCGCAGCCTCGATGCGGCGATGAAGAAGCTGGAGTTCGATCCGAAACAAAAGGATTGATGCGGGAGTTCGATCAAAAGCCTATCGGCCGCAGGCTTTCGACGCGAATGACCGATGCTGTGCGACCCAGAAGCGCAGGTCCCGTTCGATGCCGTTCTTTGCCTCGACGGGGATCGCACTGTGGGTGGCGCCGACTGAAAACCGATATTCGCCGTTGGAGTTCGCGTTGGAGTAGTCGGGTCCGAGAATGAGGGCGTGAACTCGAGAATCACCTTGGTAAAGGCGGATGACGATCCGGGCGTCATAGCCGTCTTGGCTGGCTGGTACCTTTTCCAGTCGAGCACTTGCAAGTACGTCGATCAGACTGGTCAAGTCCGTCCCGTTGGTGATGACGTACCGGCACCCGGAGCGGACAACATCGCTCTCCTCGTAGGCGCGAATGCTGCCACGGGAGATGAGGTAGACATCGGCCGAACTGATGACGCTGCGCACATCGCTGATGGCCTTGGAAATATCGTTGGACGGCTCCGTGGCTCGCGCTGGCCGATCAATTCCCATTGCTGAGAACGCGATGGCGCACGCACAGGCAAGTCGCTGAATGTCGATTCCTCGTTTCATTCGTTTTCCTATAGCAATGAGTTCACCGGACTGGATGCGAGGATATCACCCTGCTGAAATCACGTCGAAGTATGATTTCCCGCAAGCAGCGCCGTGGGGCCGAGCTTAGTATTTTCTGGCAGGCATTTTTTGTCCGAACCGCTACCCGCGAAGGCTCCCCCAGATGCGTTCTTCCCTTGCAGGCGAAGTGCTTGCCGCGTTGTCCGAATTCACCAGCCGGACGCGCTTGTACGAACTCAAGCTGCCCGACCGTTCCAGCCTGCTCGTCGAAGCGTTCGCGGCTGACGATCCGCTGAACGGGATCGGATTCCGCGACGTGATCGCGTTGTCCACCCGCGGAAAACTCGACGCCCCAGCGCTGCTCGGCAGGCAGGCCAGCCTGGAAATCAGCCTGGCCGATGGCACGCGCGTTGCATTCGGCGGGCACATCTGCCAGGTGGCGACGCTGGGAAGCGACGGCGGGCTGTCGCGCCATCGGCTGCGGCTGGCGCCCTGGATCTGGCTGCTCAGCCAGGTCACCAACAGCCGTGCCTGGGCGGACCGCACTGTGGTCGAGATCATCGACTCGGTGTTCGCCAAGTATCAACCGCACGCGTCTTGGCGATGGAGCGTGGAAGTGGGCCGCTTCATCGCCGACGCCATGCCGCGCAGCTATTGCGCCCAGTACCGCGAGACCGATTTCGATTTCGTCAGCCGATTGCTGGCCGCCGAGGGAATTTCGTGGCGTTTCGAATCGCACGAGGGCAGTGAGCGGATGGTGCTGTTTTCCGACAGCAGCCGCGAGTGCGCGGTTCCCCGGGACGCCAGCGGCCCGGTGCGCTATCACGCCGCGAGTGCGCTGGAAAAGAGCGACAGCATCCAGTATCTTCAGGTCGATCGCACGCTCGGGCCGGCCCTTGTCACCACGCTCAGCTACCACTACAAGACCAGGCAATCCGTCGCCATCAGCGTGCCGACCAAGTTCCCGATCGGCGGCAAGAAGGCGCAGGCCGTCGAGAGCTTTGATTGTCCCGGCGAATCCGCCTATCCGAACTCGCACCTGGCGCGGCGCTATGCGGAAATGTCGATGGAGGCGCACGAGGCGCGCGGCCTGATGTGGCAGGGCCGCTCGACGGTGCGCACGCTGCGCGCGGGAACGCGGCTCGGGATCAGCGGCGTCCCGATCAAGCAATATCGCGACGGCGTTGAAGTCGTGGTGCTGCGGGTCGCGAGCTTCGGGGTGAATAATCTGCCGGTTACTGCGAAGACTGGACTGCAGAAGCTGTTCGGCGGCGTGGCGGAATTGCTGGCCGAATCGTTGAGTGCTGTGGGCCTCGCCGAGTTCGACAAGGCCGTCGACCAAGCGCAGCGCAGTGGTTATGCCAACTGCTTCGAGGCGATCGCGGCGGAGCGGCCCTGGCGGCCGGCGACTTCCCTCGGTCCCACCGCGCAGGGCAGCCAGAGCGCGATTGTGGTCGGCGCCGACGGATCCGATGAACCGAACGGCGCGGATGAAATCTATTGCGATCGCCTCGGGCGAGTGCGCGTTCGGTTTCACTGGCAGCAGGAGAACGTCAGTTGCTGGGTGCGCGTCGCGCAGCGTAGTGCCGGTCCGCGCACAGGCAGCCAGTTCCTGCCGCGCATCGGCCAGGAGGTCCTGGTCAAGTTCATCGAGGGCGACATCGACCGTCCGGTGATCGTCGGCGCGCTGTACAACGGGCAAGGCGAAGGCGGCGTGCTGCCGACGCCCGGCGGCAAGGTGGATCGTAACAGCGACGTCGGCGTGTTTGCAAAGGCCCACGATCATTTCAGAGGTGGGCAGGGAAACCTCGCCGGCGGCAACAGCCCGGTGTGGCACGGCGCCTCGTCCGACAGCGCGGGGCATCGAAATCCGTCGGCGCAGTGGGGCATTCGCAGCAAGGAGTTGGGCGGTCGTGGCTACAACCAGCTGCTGTTCGACGACACCGACGGCTATGGCCGGGTGCAGCTCAAGAGCACGCAGGCCGCGAGCGAACTCAATCTGGGACACCTGATCCATGGCGTGGACAACTATCGCGGCAGCTTCCGTGGCAGCGGGGCCGAACTTCGGACTGATGCTTACGGTGCGGTGCGGGCGGGGGCCGGGCTGCTCGTTTCGAGCTACAAGATCAGTCACTCGCGCGATGCGCGCGAGCCGGCGGGAGAGAACGCGGCGGCGAACTCGCTGCTGCAACACGCGACGAAGGTTGCGGCGAGTTTCAGTGCAGCAGCCAAGTCGCACCTGACGGTTGAACTTGCCGGCCACCTGGGTGCCGCCAAGCCGAATGCCAGTGCGCTCGATGATGCCGCGGCGCCGTTGAAGGCGATGTCGTCGGCGTTCGCCGCCACCCACGAACTTCCGGGCGGCGGCGTGCCCCACCCGAACGCATCGCTGATCGGCATTGCCGCTCGAGCAGGGCTCGGCCTGGTTGCCGGGCAGGATGTCCAGCTGGCCAATGGCGAGACGGTGACGATCATGAGCGGCGCCGATGCGCAATATCTGTCGGGCGGGCAGATGCGGGCGCAGTGCGGCCAGGCGCTCGGCGTGCTGGCCGGCGCCGTGGCAGCAGGCGAGGGCAGCGTCGGACTGCAGCTGATCGCGGCGAAGGAAGCAGTCGATTACCAGGCGCAGTCGGACCAGCTCAAGCTGCAGGCGCGCGAAGAAATCAACGTGATCAGCGCGAACTCGCACATCGACTGGGCGGCCGCGAAGAGCATCAGCTTGTCGACAGCGGGCGGAGCGAACATCACCATCGCCGGCGGAAACATCACGGTGCAGTGTCCCGGAAAAATCACCGTCCACGCCGGCATGAAGAAATTCAACGATCCCGCGAAGATGAGCTACCGGCTGCCGACTCTTCCGAACAGCACGCCACCGATTGCCAAGATAAATTTCGCGCTGGTGCTGTCCGACATTCCCGGGGCGCATGGTAAAGCCCTAGCCGATAGACCGTGGAGCATCGTACTGACCCGATCGAGGGAAAAGGACGTTTTGAACGAGAAGCGTTGGCGCAGGGTGCTGGCGAAAGGCACAAGCGACGCCGAAGGAAACTGCGTGCTAACCGTCGAGCAAAAGAAGGCTATTTGGACGGAAGTCATGCAGCATCCTCGGGATGTGTGGCTCGTGAGCGGTCCGAATGCCACTCAGCTGACGTTTACAAGTGTGACCGCGAACGATGCAGAGAAAAGGCAGCGTCGGATTCTGGACTCACTCAACTACGCTCATTCCGCGTCAGAGTTGGACGACGAACACCTTAAATCCTTCACTCAACGGGCCCAGCACGATTTCGACTCTCATATTGATTCAAAACCTTGCGATGCCACGAAGGCGTGACGACTATGACACTGATGCTTCCACCGGAATCTCTTCTTTCCTTGCACGACGAAACCAAGCTCTTCGATACCGGACACTACTTCTGCTATCAAAGACCATTTTCGATTCCGCGTGCTGGCAACAAAGTATCAATGCTGTCGTGCGGAAGCGAGGCGATGGAACAGATCCACGCGGCAATGCTTGCCGCTGAGAGCTTCATCTGGATCGCAGACTGGCAGATGGCATGCGATGTCGAGTTAGCCAGCCGAGGCGCTAAGGATTACCCTGGCCGTCTGCACAATGTCATCCGATACATCATCAGCACGAAGAAAGTGCATATTCGGATTCTCCTTTACATGTCCATCAAGGACTCCGTGCCAGGCACCTATGACTCCTTGGTGATGAATCGGCTCAATGCCTTGAACAGAGTCGAATATCCCGGGTCCGTACATGTTGTCGCGCAGCCTTCTACGTCCGCCCAAAATGATAGTCACGAGTATTCGCACCACCAAAAGTTCGTAGTCGTCGATGGCCGCGTTGGCTTCCTTGGAGGAATCGACTTAAGCTACGGGCGTTGGGAAACTCCCGAGTTCGATGTCGTCATCGATCCTGAGCGTCACGCCCTCAACGATATGTACAACCCGTGTCAGGTCAAGCTGCGTGAGGTCACTACCATTGAGAGTAAGAAGATCGAAAAATATGAGCTCGTAAGCCCATACGGAAAATTCCTTCTTGACGAGGGCTGTCAGCCGCGAATGCCATGGCAAGATGTGCACGTGAAGATCGATGGGCCTTCCGTGGTGGACATCCATCGGAATTTTGTGAGGCGCTGGAATTCGCGCCTGAATGAAATCGGCCAACAATGGCGTGGCGAATTGGTTCGATATCGAATTACCGAAAAATGGCTCAATGAAATTGGTGGTTGGAACCGTTTGGCGGCGGCACAAACGTGCCGGGAGGGGGGCGCCCAAGTACAGATCGTCCGCTCGGTTTCCTCGGCACATTTGCGAATGGAGGGGCACACGCCGGAAGATCTATCGTTGCACCCGGATAGGCGCGATCGTCATATCTGGCAGGCGCAACTGAAAACTTGGTGCGATTCACACCAGTCGAACATCCACGAGGCGGTCGTCAACTGCATTCGTAGCGCGGATAACTACATCTACATCGAAACACAATTCTTTATCTCGAATTTTGGGCGGGTCGGAAAGGTCGACTCGCGCAAGATTGGGAATGAAGACGACGGTTTCAAGAACGCTATCGTCGACGAATTGTGGAAACGGATTGACCAGCATATTCGCGCTCAGCCTGCAAACCCCTTCCATGTCTACCTCGTGATTCCCACACACCCGGAAGGCATGATGAGCGAGGAAGCGGTGTGGAAGCAGCACTGGCTGGCGATGGCCACAATTATGCACGGCAGCGAAAGTCTGATCAACCGGATCAAACGTTCACTTCAAGCAAAGAAGCGTGACCCAGAGGAGTGGATTCAGTATCTGACCGTCCTTAACATGCGCAATTACGGAGCGACGGTCCTTTATGCTCGGGATCCAAAAACGTTCGATGAGGACTTTGCCAGGGAGATCGGACGATATGTGGTCACCGAACAGATTTACATTCACTCAAAATTGATCATCGTCGACGACGCGGTAGCGATTGTCGGCTCGGCGAATACAAACGATCGCAGCTTGACGGGAAATGGCGACACCGAGATTGCGGCGGTCGTAGTCGACACAGAAGGCGTGGAGCTGCGGGACTTGGGGGCGCCGGGTCTCAAAGTACAAACGCGAAAATTCGCACGGGAGTTGCGGCAGCAACTGTGGCGAAAACATTTTGGATTCTTGGTCGACAGCGGGGAGCAGGGGGCGACCGGTTATTTCGATTCGACTACTCGTGCAGTGCGGGCGAAGAAACTAGTGCCGACTCCCATCACACACCCTCCCCGAGTGATCATGGATCAGGAAAAGATAGCAAGGGCAGGTCAAGTTAGCTGGATAAAGATTCTCGAGCGACCCTGCGATCCGGTCGTGGTGAAGGCGATTCAAAAGATTGCTCTCGATAATTCGAAGGCTTACGAGGCTGTTTTTAGCCATACGCCGCGTAATCATATGACCAAGTTCGAGGAGGTCGCGTCCCGGAAATTCTATACCTTGCCATACCCGCCCCTTTATAGCGTCGGGGACACCCAACTGTGGACGCAGTCGGTGGAAAACTTCCATCGTGACGAGTACACCTTGTCAAGGGGAACCAGGGAGGAATCTGTTAAGGCTAATGCTACTTACCAAAAGCGGGTAAGGGAACGAATACGGTCGCCAGTAGGTGACTTGAAAAGTCCGTCGGGGAAAAGCGCCGGAGGCGTGATTCCCCCCGCCCTACAACCAGCTTTTATGACTAAGAAGTTACTCCAGCATCAATTGTCCGCGTTGGACGAGCGCAGTTACGCAATGCGACAGCAACTTTACGCTGATGGGACTGTGCATGACGTGGCATCGGCGATAGATCATCTAAGTAGGTTGGTTGTCGGATTTTTTGTCGCAGCTCCCCTGCATTGGGGGAGGGATGCTTCCGTGAGTGGCGACCCCAGCAAAGCCACTGCGGTTTCGGTTGATATAGGCTAATTTAATTTACAGACGACGAATGAAAACCTTCCCCAATACCTGCCGCGCGATTCGAGATATTTGCGCATTGATCACAGCCTCCACGGCGCAACCTGCACTGGCAGAGTGCAACGATTTGCAGCATTGGCTTCGACCGCCGGGCCGAGAGGTAAAAGTTCTGGTTGGATACACGCAGGTAAAGCAAATAGATTTTGAAGGGAGGACAATTGGGCATGATCCTGCGTATCCAGTCCCTTTGCCTCTCGATCTTTTGAAAAAAACTGGGACGGTGCGCTTTGACTCGCAGACAACCAACTCAGTCTCATATTACGAGCCGGATGGCAAAGGCAATTTCCGGGTGTGCCGTGTTGAAAGTTGGTGGGCGCCAGGCTCAGGAGATCCGGACATAGTCGCCAGGCTTAAACCGGTCACCAAGGAATACATCGCAACACACGAATTACTCTCACGATTCCCGCCTGGCAGTGTCGTGTTCGCAGTTAGAATGTATTTCTACGACGCTAAAGGGCGATTCGAGCGCTTATCCGAGGCCTTCTTCGACCGGCCGAACCAGGCTGCGGTTGATTTGATGTGTCGGCGGTACGATGAGAAGAATCGGGTCATTATGGCAGTTGCTCCGAACGTTACAAAAGTGTGTCCTGAAGGCGCGCCGGACATTCGAGACAGTTGGCGGAGATACAAATATGCGGATTACATGGGTGACTCGACGACGCTGCTGGCGCTTGGGCATTCAGGAGCAGCGGACGGGTCATGGGTGGAGAAATATAGCCCGTTTCGGCTGGGCCCAGGCCCCGACGATCCTTTAGGGAATGCCGATGTGGACTCAAAAAACGGGGTCACTGTAATTTTTGGGTCCAACTTGGGGAAATGGGAGAATAATTCGGCAAACACAGTCGTGGATTCATTCGGCCATTGGCGGGGTTCGACCTACACGTTCACAAATCCCCCGGTTCCATTAGCAGTGTTGGACAACCCGGATCTAATTTACAAGTACGAACGACGGCGCCAAACCTATGTCGACAGCCACATCATCAAGCTATTCGAGTTTTTCAGGCCAAACGAGAACATCTCACGTCATCGGTATTACATGCTTGACGGATTCGTGCTGCGGCACGAACAGGTGGATTCCAAGGGAAAGGTAGTGCGCGTCATCACGATCGAAGACTGGCGCCAGCCGCGCCCGGGACCGAAGCCCGATGTGGATGACAACCTGCTTAGCACGCACCATGTCGCGTTGCTAGCGCATCAGGTGTTTCACCGGGTCTACGATATCGATACAACCGGCAAACCAGTGCTGGTCGCAGTCAGCTGGAATCGGGCAAACAGACTGATTAAGGGAAAGGTGCCAATTGACTATGCCGATTTGGTGTACGGGACGCCAGACGGCAAGGAACGCTGGAAGACGGAAGCGGAGTTCGAGAAGGCTTTCAACACCAGCGCGCACGCGTCCCACGTCTTCCCCGAAGAACAGAAGAAAAAACCATAAAAAATATGGGGTCAGGTTCGCCGAACCTGACCCCACCTTCGCATACAGCGGCGAAAAATCTTAAGCTGCTTCCCGCACCGGGAACATTTCCTTGTCTTCTTCCAGATGCGACGGATGCTTCAGTTCCGCCGCCAACTGGTCGTGGTCGAGCTCGCGCTCCCACTTCGACACGACGATCGTCGCCACGCCGTTGCCGATGAAGTTGGTCAGCGCGCGGCACTCGCTCATGAAGCGGTCGATGCCCAGGATCAGCGCCATGCCGGCCACCGGAATGGTCGGCACCACCGCCAGGGTCGCCGCCAGCGTGATGAAGCCGGCGCCGGTAATGCCCGACGCGCCCTTCGACGTCAGCATCGCCACGCCCAGGATCGTGAGCTCCTGCCAGATGGTCAGCTCGGTGTTGGTTGCCTGCGCCACGAACAGCGCCGCCATCGTCATGTAGATGTTGGTGCCGTCCAGGTTGAACGAGTAGCCGGTCGGAACGACCAGGCCCACCACCGACTTCGAGCAGCCGAGCTTCTCGAGCTTGCGCATCAAGGCCGGCAAGGCGCTTTCCGACGAACTGGTGCCCAGCACGATCAGCAGCTCTTCCTTAATGTAGGAAATGAAGCGGAAGATGGAGAAACCGGTCCACCAGGCGATCGCGCCAAGCACCACCACCACGAACAGGCCGCAGGTCAGGTAGAAAGAACCCATCAGCTTCATCAGCGGCAGCAGCGACGAGATGCCGAACTTGCCGATGGTGAAGGCCATCGCGCCGAACGCGCCGATCGGCGCCACCTTCATGATGATGCCCACCACGCCGAAAATCGCGTGCGACAAGTCGTCGATGAATTTGGTGACAGGCTTGCCCCGCTCGCCCAGCAGCGACAGCGACACGCCGAACAGGATCGCGATCAGCAGCACCTGCAGGATCTCGCCCTTGGCAAATGCGTCGACGAAGGTGTTCGGAATGATGTTCAGCAGGAAGTCCGTCGTGCTCTGCGCCTTGGCCTTGGCGGTGAACTCGGCGATCGATTTGGTGTCCAGGGTGGCCGGATCGGCGTTGAAGCCGGCGCCCGGACGGATCAGGTTGGCCACGACCAGGCCGATCGCCAGCGCGAACGTCGACACCACCTCGAAATACAGCAGCGCCTTGCCGCCCACGCGCCCGACCTTCTTCATGTCTTGCATGCCGGCGATGCCCGCAACGACGGTGCAGAAAATCACCGGCGCGATGATCATCTTGATCAGCTTGATGAAGCCGTCGCCAAGCGGCTTCATGTCGACGGCGAGCTTCGGATAGAACACGCCGAGCAGGACGCCGCACAGGATGGCGAACAGGACCTGGACGTACAGGATTTTGTAGAACGGTTTTTTCATGGCTGTCTCGCGTGGGTGTTTTAGTAGTGTATGCATGATTACCCAATTCGCCACGACCGGCAATTGTGGATTTCCACAAGAACGCACCCCCCCAGCGCGGAAATCGGTTGTGCAGTTCGAATTGTCAAAATATACTCAACGCTAACGAAAATTGATTCCTTGCATCTGTCCTGCAACCCGAACGGCGACCATTCCATGATCAAACACTTGCATGAACCCGCCAACGCGCTGCTGTACCGGGCGCTCGACCTGCCGCCTGCGGAACGCCAGCAATTCATCGCCGACGCGTGCGCCGGCGAACCCGAACTGCTCGCGCTGGTGCGAGAACTATTGGCCCGCATCGAACAGCTGGACGAATTCCTCGAAGCGCCGCTCGAGCTGGTGGAAGGCCGCACCGATGAAGCCGACGAGCTCCCGCGCCAGGTCGAACCTTCCGTGGCCCCGGTCGCAGACCCTGCCAGCGTCGCCGACGCCATCCCGTTCTTCGCGACCGATCGCGGCGACGGCGTCCCGATCGACCGTTACTGCGCCGAGATGAAGCTCGACCTGAAGCAGCGCGCCGCGCTGTTCGCGAAGGCCTGCCGCGCGATGCACCACGCGCACCAGCACCTGCACATCCACCGCGACCTGAAGCCTGGCCATATCCTGGTTCGCCCCGATGGCGAGGTGATATTGGCCGACGCCGGCGACGCCACCTCATGGACTGTCGCGCCGCTGTTCGCCAGCCCGGAGCAGCTGGCCGGACTGCCGCTGACCACCAGTTCCGACATCTATTCGCTTGGCGCGATCCTGTACGGCTTGCTGAGCGGCCGCTCGCCCAACGCGGCGGAGGCGGCCGGCATCATTCCAGCCAAGGGGCGTCCGGCCCTGATGCGCGCGTCCGACGCGGTCGCCCAGGCGGCCGAGCGCCACTACCCGCCGCTGCCGGAGTTGGCTCCCGACGATCTTCTCAAGCCCGATGCGAAGCTGGCGGCGCAACTGCGCGGCGACATCGACGACATCCTCCTTAAGGCGCTCGACGCCGACCCCGCGCGCCGCTATGCATCGGCAGACGCCCTGGCCGTCGACCTCGAACGCTTCGTCGCAAATGAGCAGGTGGAAGCGGCGCCCTTGGGCGTCGATCGCCGCCGCGGGCAGAAACGCAGTCCGCTAGGTGGCGCGCTGATGGCCATCGCCGCCGTCGCCCTGGTCGGGCTCACGGGCGCCTCGGTCTGGCATGCGCTCGAATCGGACAAGACGCGCGTCGCGGCCGAGCAGCGCGCGGCGGCGGTGCTGGCCGCGGCCAAATCACCAGCTCCGGCCGCGCTGCCGGCGGCAGCCCCGGCAGAGCCGCAGGACGGGCTGACCGCGCTGCGCAAGGAATTGGCCATGCGCGAAATGATCGCCGCCAAAAATGCAGGCAGCGCGCAGGATGCGCTGGGCGTCGCCGACGCCCATACCGCGATCGGCAACGCCCTGACGGCCGCCACCGACTACCCCGGCGCCGAAATCGAGTACGCGGCGGCGCGCAAGACCTACGCCGCCCAATTGCAAGCCGATCCAGCCAACGCCGCGTTGAAGGCCGGCCTGATCGAGATCGACCTGGCGCGCGCGCACGTGCAGAACCTGCAGCGCCACGGCCGCGACGCCGTGCAGACGCTGGCGGCCCTGCACAAGCTCGAAGGCGACGCCCGCGACGCGCGCATCACGCTGCTCGAAGCGCACATCCAGCCGCGCGGCACCGCGGCGCAGGCATTCGCCGCCGCCGAACCGGCGCTGGCGGAACTGCTCGCGCAGTACGAGGGAGATCCGAACGACATCGCGAAGCTGCGGAAAAGCGCCCAGGCCTGGCAAAGCGCCGCCGAAGTGGCGCTGCGCGCCAATCAGACCGGGGCCGCCTGCCGCTATCTCGGGCTGGCCGCCAAACGCTACGAGGAATTCGCCGCCTCCAACAGCCTGATTGCGATCGACAAGCTGCGCCAGGCGCAGGTGCAGGAACTGCGCAAGTCCTGCGTCTAGGCGCCTTGCAGCTTCGCCACCAGCCGGTCGACCAGCGCGACCTGCTGGAAGTCGTGCGCCGTGCCCTGCAGCTTGCGATGCACTTCGTCGGCTGACGTAAACGGCGCCGCGAGCCGCGCGTAGTTCCGCCGCAGCAGCGGCTCGCCGGACAATTCGACGAAGCGCAGGTGGGTGTACAGCTGGATCAGGTCCTTGGTGTGATGGGTGCCGATGCTGGTGCCGCCGATGTGATAGACGCTGTCGGCGATGCCCGGCTCGACCTGCGCGAAGGCCAGGCCGTCGGCATACGCAAGAGCCAGCAGGACATGCAGCGTGTCGTAGAACTCGTGATAGCTCTTCATCGTCTCGCCGTCGCCCAGTCCCAGGCTCGCGAGCCGGCTGCGCGCCGACGCCGGCGCCGTGCGATAGGCCTGCGCTCCCACCCCATATTGTTCCATCAGCCGCTTGAACATCCCGATCCGGAAATACAGGAAATGCGTGAGCGGGTAATTCCATCGGCCATCTTCGCTGGCGGCCTTGAACAGGCAAAGCAGGAATTCGTCCTCTTCGAAGCGCAGTTGCGCGAAGATCGACGGATCGAACAAATACAGGTCGTGGTCGAGCAGGCCGAAGTCATGCTCGCAGCACTGCAGCAGCAGATTGATCATCGCGCCGTGCCCGACGCTCGAATTGGGCAGCGCCGCCACGCGGAACTGCGGCATATGCGGAAAGCGCTCGCGCAGCAGGTCCGCTTCCCATTGGCGCGCGCCGTTCAACAGCAGCACAATACGCGCGTCCGGAGCGGCCAGCCGCAGGCAAGGCAGCAGGAAGTGCAGGGTGTCCGGCATCACGATGACGAAGAAGCTGCCGTCCAGTTCTTTGCCGTGCGCGGCGACGAAGCGCCGGAAGCGCAAAGGCGTTATCGAGCGCTGGAGCACGCCGTCGTTCACCGCATACGCCAGCTTTCGCCAGGCGCGCAGGGCCGCCGCTTGCGGCGCGAGGCGCAGGATCACGTCCCATCGGCCGTGGCCGCGCGCGGCAAGACGCTCGGCCACCAGCCCCGCCGCGCGCCGGTTTGCCCGCAGTTGCGTCAGCAATCCCATCGTTACGGCCGGCGGTAGACGGCGCCGCCCTTCATCACGAAGCCGACCTTGCGCACCGCCGCGATGTCGGCGGTCGGGTCGCCATCAACAGCCACCACGTCGGCCAGCATGCCCGGCTTGAGCTGGCCCAGCTCCTTCGACTTGCCGAGAATGGCGGCGCCGACCGAGGTGGCCGCGCGCAGCGCTTCGGTCGGCGTCATCCCGAGCCGCACCATCCATTCCAGCTCGCGCGCATTGGTCCCGTGCGCGAACACGCCGACGTCGCTGCCGTTGCCGATGATGACGCCGGCCTTGCGCGCCAGCCGGAACGCCTGCGCCGCTTGCGTCATGCCGGCCGTCGGCGCGCCGCCGCGCACATGCTTCTGAAAATATTCGCCGATCGCTTCCGGCGCGGCCAGCGTCGGGATGTAGGCGGTGCCGCGTTCGGCCATCAGGCGAAAGGTGGCCTCGCTGATGCCGTAACCGTGTTCGATGGTGTCGGCGCCGGCCAGCACCGCCATGCGCGTGGCTTCGTCGGTGCTGGCGTGCACCGCGACCTTGCGGCCGGTGACGTGCGCCGCCTGCACCATCGCCTTCATTTCCTCGGACGTGAAAGTCGGGCGCGCGGTGCCGTCGATGCCGGTGCGGTAATCGGCGTAGAACTTGATCCAGTCGGCGCCGCGCGAAGACTGCTCGCGCACCGCGCGCGTGACGCCGTCCACGCCGGTCGCTTCCTGTGCGCCCTGCGGCATCTCCATGTCGCCACGGTAGTTGCGCGCAGCCGGCCCATAGCTGCTGCTGGCGACGATGGCCAGCGTGGCGATGTACAGCCGCGGGCCCGGAATCATGCCTTCGTCGATCGCGCGTTTGATGGACACGTCGGCGTAGCCGGCGCCCTCGGTGCCGAGGTCGCGCAGCGTGGTGAAGCCGGCTTGCAGGGTCGCGGCCGCATGCCGGCCGGCCATCAGGGTGCGGTAGGCGACCGGCTCCTTCATCACCTGGTCGTCCCAGCTGGTTTCGTTGTAGGGATGGAGCAGCACGTGCGAATGCAGGTCCATCAGGCCCGGGATCAGCGTCTTGCCTGGCAGGTCGATGCGTTCGGCGTCGGCTGGCGCGATGATCGCGGAGATGGGGCCGACGGCCTGGATGCGGCCTTGCGCGACCAGCACGGCCCAGCCGGTGTGGGCGGCGCCTTCACCGGTCCAGACGCGATCGGCGGTGAGCAGGGTGGGGCGGGGATCGGCCGCGTGAGCGGCGAGGGATAGGGTGGCAAGCGCGATTAGAAACAGGATCCGCATTTAGGCTTTCGGTGGTGGGTTAGTGGTACACCTGGGTCTTGACGGGGACGCCTAGTCCCCGCGGGTCAGACCCTTTACATCACTGCGCGGTCCAGCCGCCATCCATATTCCACGCCACGCCGCGCACCTGGTCGGCGGCCGCGCTGCAGAAGAATACCGCCAGCGCGCCCAGTTCCGCCGGCGTGACGAATTCGCCCGACGGCTGTTTCTCCGACAGCAGCGCCTTCTTGGCCGCTTCGTTGCTGATGCCTTCCCTGGCCGCGCGGTCGTCGACCTGCTTCTGCACCAGCGGCGTGAGCACGAATCCCGGGCAGATCGCATTGCAGGTCACGCCGGTATGCGCCGTCTCAAGCGCCGTCACCTTGGTGAAGCCCACCAGGCCATGCTTGGCCGCGACATACGCCGACTTCTGCGCCGATCCCACCAGTCCGTGCACCGACGCCAGGTTGATGATGCGGCCCCAGTTCTTCTGCTTCATGCCGGGCAGTGCCAGGCGCGAGGTGTGGAAGGCCGAAGTCAGGTTGATCGCGATGATCGCGTCCCATTTCTCGGTCGGGAAGTCCTCGATGTTCGCCACGTGCTGGATGCCGGCGTTATTGACCAGCACATCGACGCCGCCGAACTTCTCCGCCGCGAACGCCATCATCGCCTCGATCTCCGCCGGCTTGGACATGTCAGCGTTGTGATGCGCCGTCTTCACGCCGAATTCGGCGGCCACGCCGGTGTGCAGCGCTTCGATCTCCTTCGCGTCGCCGAAGCCGTTGAACAGGACGTTGGCGCCTTGCTCGGCCAGCGCGCGCGCGATCCCCAATCCGATGCCCGATGTGGAGCCTGTGACCAAGGCTGTCTTGCCGCTCAACATGCTACTTTTCATGATTTCCTCTATAAAAATGGCTGGACTAAGGGTGTGAGCAAGATTTTAATCGCAACGACCGGTAAAATGTCGGATGTGGACAAAATTGAAGCTGTCCTTCGACGACGGGAGAATGCATGACCGCAGCAAGAATCAAATCAGTCCAGTGCCTCTCGCCGGCCGGCCTGCACCGCATGGCCTACAAGGAGTGGGGCGATCCGGATAACCAGAAGGTGCTGGTCTGCGTCCACGGCGTCACCCGCGTGGGCGACGATTTCGATTCGCTCGCCGCCGCGCTGTCGGACCACTACCGCGTGGTGTGCCCCGACGTGGTGGGCCGCGGCCGCTCGGGACGCCTGCGCAATCCGATGCTTTACCAGATCCCGCAATACGTCGCCGACATGGTCACCCTGGTCGCCCGAATCACCGCCAACTCGGACGGCGGCACGGTCGACTGGTTCGGCACCTCGATGGGCGGACTGATCGGCATGGGCCTGGCCTCGCTGCCGGACACCCCGATCGCCAGGCTGGTATTGAACGACATCGGCCCGATCCTCGACCCCGCGGCGCTGAAGCGCATCGGCGACTACATCGCCCAGGACCTGCGCTTCAAGACCTTCGACGAAGGCGCCAAATTCGTGCGCGAAGTGTCGGCTTCATTCGGCGCCCACACCGACGAACAATGGCACAAGCTGGCGGCCGACGTGCTGCGCCAGAACGACGCCGGCGAATGGGTGCGCCACTACGACATGGGCCTGGCCGAACCGCTGCGCGGCTCGACGCCCGAGAAAGCCAAGGCCGACGAGGCGGCGCTGTGGGCCGCCTACGATGCGATCCGCTGCCCGACCTTGCTGGTGCGCGGCGCCCAGTCGGACCTGCTGTCGCACGAAACCGCGCTGAAGATGCTCACGCGCGGCCCGAAGCCGCAGCTGGTCGAAATCCCCAACACCGGCCACGCGCCGACTTTCATCAACGCCGATCAGATTGCGATCGCTCGCAAGTTCCTGGTCGGTTAAATCAATAAAGGAACAGAAGAATATGGAAATCACCCGACTGCACGTAGGCAAACGCCTGTCCGAAGTAGCGATCCACAACGGCACCGTGTACCTGGCCGGCCAGATCGCCGAGGACACCGCCCAGGACATCGGCGGCCAGACCCGCGAAGTGCTGGGCCACGTCGACCGCCTGCTGACCGAAGCGGGCAGCGACAAGACCTGCATCCTGATGTGCCAGATCTTCATCGCCGACATGGCGCTCTTCCCGGCGATGAACGAAGTGTGGGACGAATGGGTCGCCAGCGGCCACACGCCTCCGCGCGCCACCGTCGAAGCGAAGCTGGCCAATCCCGCCTGCCTGGTCGAGATCTGCGTCACCGCGGCATTGCGCTGATCCGACATGGTTGCAATCGCCGCGCTGGGCAGCGCTACCGCTGAACTGATCCAGGGCCTCGGCCCGGAGGACGGCGCGCGCGTCGAAGCGGCGCTAGCCTATGCCGGCGAGGCTTACGACGACAAGTTGTGCAGCTCCGGCCAGGCCGCGCTGGAATTCTCGATCGGCGTCGCCAGCACGCTGGCCTTCCTGCGCAGCGACGCCGAAACCCGCATCGCCGGACTGCTGTTCGAGCTGACCGTGATCGATCCGGCCGCCGCGGCGGGACTGGAAACGCGCTTCGGCAAGGAAGTGACCGACCTGGTGTCCGGCCTGCGGCAGCTTATCCGCTTGCGCGACCTGACCGTCGGCCAGCAGGCCGGCCAGGCGCCGGCCGGTCGCGGCAAGGGCGCCGCCCAGCAGGCCGTGGCGCAGATCGAGACGCTGCGCAAGATGCTGCTGGCGATGGCCACCGACATGCGCGTGGTGCTGATGCGGCTCGCGTCCTGCGTGACCACGCTGCGCTACTTCGCCGAGATCAAGCTGTTCAACGAGATGACCCACGCCTACGGGCGCGAGACGATGGACCTGTACGCGCCGCTGGCCAACCGGCTCGGTATCTGGCAGCTGAAGTGGGAGCTGGAGGACCTGTCGTTCCGCTTCCTCGAGCCCGAAACGTACAAGCAGATCGCCAAAATGCTCGAAGAGAAGCGCATGCTGCGCGAAGGCTTCGTGCAGTCGGCCATCAAGCGCCTCGAAGACGAACTGGCCGCGGCCGGCATCAAGGCCGAGGTGTTCGGCCGGCCGAAGCACATCTACAGCATCTGGAACAAGATGCGCGGCAAGGAGCTCGATTTTACTGCGCTGTACGACGTGCGCGCGTTCCGCGTGATCGTCGAGGACGAGAAAACCTGCTATGCGGTGCTCGGCCTGGTGCACGACATCTGGACCCCGATCCCGAGCGAATTCGACGACTATATCGCGCGGCCCAAACCGAACGGCTACCGCTCGCTGCACACGGTGGTCACGGCGGACGACGGGCGCCCGCTGGAAGTGCAGATCCGCACGCAGGAGATGCACAACTTCGCCGAGTACGGCATCGCCGCGCACTGGCGCTACAAGGAGGAGGGCGGCTCCAACTTCAAGGGGCAGAAGTACGACGAGAAGATCGCCTGGCTGCGCCAGCTGCTGGCCTGGAAGACCGACGTCGCCGATGCCGTGGTCGGCCAGGAGGACGCGCAGAAAAAAGAACTGGTCGAAAAGCTCAAGTCGACCAACCTGGACGACCGCATCTTCGTGCTGACCCCGCAGGCGCGCGTGCTCGAACTGCCGGCCGGCGCCACGCCGATCGACTTCGCCTACCACCTGCACAGCGAAGTCGGTCATCGCTGCCGCGGTGCGCGCGTCGACGGCGTGATGGTGCCGCTGAATACCCCGCTGCGCAATGGCCAGACCTGCGAGATCATCACCGCCAAAGGCGCTCCCGGCACGGCCGGCCCGTCGCGCGACTGGCTCAGTCCCGGCTACACGGTCAGCACCCGAACCCGCGCCAAGGTGCGCGCATGGTTCCACGCGATCGACCTGGAAGAGACGCTCGCGCATGGCCGCGCGATGGTCGAAAAATCGCTCCAGCGCGAAGGCAAGACCGCGGTCAACCTGGAAGCGCTGGCGCAGAAGCTGGGCTTCAACAAGGTCGACGACTTGTTCGTCTCCGTCGGCAAGGAAGAGTTCAGCCTGCGCCACGTCGAGCAGGCGCTGCACGACACGGGCGAGCCGGCCGAGCCGGAAGATGCAGTGGTGGTGCGCACCAGCCGCGCATCGAGCGTCGACCAGGGCGCCAAGTCGGGCGTGCTGGTGGTCGGCACCGAGGGCCTGATGACGCAGCTGGCCAAGTGCTGCAAGCCGGCGCCGCCGGACAGCATCGTCGGCTTCGTCACGCGCGGCAAGGGCGTGTCGATCCACCGCGCCAACTGCAAGAACTTTGCCGAGATGCGCGCCAAGGCGCCCGAACGCGTGATCCACACCGACTGGGGCCGCGCCGGCCAGGACACCGTGTATCCGGTCGACCTGTTCATCCTCGCCGCCGACCGCCAGGGACTGCTGCGCGACATCTCCGAGGTGTTCTCGCGCGAGAAGATCAACGTCACCGGCGTGAACACGCAAAGCGCCAAGGGCCAGGCGCGCATGACCTTCACCGCCGAAATCGGGTCGACCTCGCAGCTGCAGAAGGCGCTCGCGGCGATCATGGAAGTGGGCGGCGTGCAGGAAGCCCGGCGCAATTGAACAAGGAACGTCGTTCCTGCGGAGGCAGGAACCTATGCTGACTTCGAATTCATGTTCAGCATGGGTTCCAGCCTTCGCTGGAACGACGGTGCGGGCTGTATCATAGGCGGATGCGCCTGATCCGCCTCCTCTACGTCAAGCCAAGCCACTGGTTCGGCTTCGCCGCGCATTGGGCGGCCAGCTGGTGGCGCATGTTCCTGCTCGGCGCCATCGCGCTGGTGCTGGCCTTCACACCCTCCACCTACACGCGCGCGCACCGAGCCGCCACCGCGCGCCAGATCTACCTCGGCGCCTGGCAGGTGCTGCCGTGGTTCAGCGCGCTGTCGGCGCTGGTCAGCCTGGTCATCATCCGCATCGTCCTGGTCACCGCCGTCAGCTACGGCTTGTCGCGCTTCGCGCTCGAAATGGTGGTGCGCGTGCTGGTGCTCGAACTGATTCCCTTGTCGGCCGCGCTGTTCGTCGCGCTGCGCGCCGGCCTCGCATTCAACGCCACCGCGCTGGAACCGCTGGCCGCCGACCAGTCGCCGGGCACGACCTGGCGGCTGCGGCGCGACCTGGTCGCCGAAGTCTCCGGCAACGCCTGCGCGGTGCTGACGCTGGCCCTGGTGAGCAGCATGCTGGTGCTGGTGCTGGCCTACCTGAACGTCTACGGCCTGTCGCCATGGGGCGTCGACGACTACACCCGCACCGTCGGCCGGGTGTTCGAGCCGACCGTGTCGATCGGCTTCGCGCTCAAGACCATCATGTTCGGCCTCGCGGTGGCCGTGATTCCAGCGGCGGCGATCCTGGAGATCCAGCGTACCGGCCGCGCCGACCGCTCCACCATGCAGCCGGGCGCCGTGCGCCTGCTGTTCGTTCTGTTCGTGATCGAAGCGGCGTCGCTGGCCGTCAAATACTTTTAAGGAGCGCGCATGACCGAGCCGAATCCCGAGGCGCTGCCTCACGTCGAAGTGAAGGCGGTGATCCTGCTGATCCTGATGGTGTCGCTGATCGCGGCCTTCCTGCTGTACGTGATGTACGCGCGCGGCGTGTTCGAGCCGACCCAGCGCCTGGTGCTGGTGTCGGAAGATTCGGAAGGCGTCATCCCCGGCATGGACATTACCTTTGCCGGTTTCCCGGTCGGGCGCGTGCGCCAGGTCGAGCTGGCGCCGGACGGCAAGGCGCGCATCCTGGTCGACGTGCCCAGGAAGGACGCCAAGTGGCTGCGCGTGTCCAGCGTGTTTACCCTCGAGCGCGGGCTGGTGGGCGAGACCCGGCTCAAGGCGTTCAGCGGCATCCTCACCGATCCGCCGCTGGAGGAAGGCGCCACGCGCACCGTGCTGCGCGGCGACACCGCCGCTGAAATCCCGCGGCTGGTGGCCAGCGCCCGCGCGCTGCTGGAAAACCTCGACGCGATGACGCGCAGCGACTCTGCGCTGAACGCCAGCCTGGCCAATGTGCAGACCGCAACCGGGCGCCTGGCCGGCAAGTACGGGCTGCTCGGCGGCGCGCTCGGCAGCGACGAGGAGGCAAAGAAACTGATGCTCACGCTCGATCGCGTCAACGCGCTGCTGGCGAAGGCCGACCAGCGCGTATTCGGCAAAAGGGGTGTCATGGACGACACCGAAGCGGCCGTCGAACAGCTGCACGTGCTGCTGAAGGACGCCAGCGTGACGCTGAAGAAAGTCGATGCGGTGCTGGTCGAGGCGCAGGCGGTGGGCAAGAACGCGCGCGTGGCGACCGAGGACCTGGGCGCGCTGCGGGCCGAAGTCGACGCCAGCCTGCACAAGGTCACGCGCCTGGTCGATGAAATCAACCGCAAGTGGCCATTCGCCAAAAAGACGGAGCTGAAACTGCCATGAAGACGATCCTGATGTGCGCTGCACTGGCGCTGGCCGGATGCGCGAGCAAGCCTGTCGAGCCGTCCTGGCGCACCAACGCCGCCGACTCGCTGAAGAACTTCACCGACGAATACCTGAAGGGGAACAGCGCCCTCGCGGCCAACGACTTCGCCCGGGCCCGCACCGAGATGGCCAGCACCGGGCGCGCCGACCTGGTCGCGCACGCTGAGCTGGTGCGCTGCGCGGTCTACACCGCCAGCGTGGTGGTCGGCGAATGCGAAGGCTTCGCGCCGCTGGCGGCGGACGCCACGCCGGCCGAGCGCGCGTACGCGGCCTACCTGGCCGGCCGCTGGCAGGGGCTCGATACGGCGCTGCTGCCGCCGCAGCACCAGGCCATCGCGCGCGGCGCCGGATCGCTGGCCGCGATTGCCGATCCGCTGGCGCGGCTGGTCGCGGCGGGTGCGATGCTGCAGGCCGGCCGCATCGCGCCGGGCGACATCGCTACCGCGACCGAGACCGCGTCGGCGCAGGGCTGGCGCCGGCCTTTGCTGACCTGGCTGGGCATAGCCTCGCAGCGCGCCAGGGCAGCGGGCGACGCGGCGGAACTGGCGCGCATCGAGCGCCGCATCGCACTGGCAACGCCGCGCTGACCGTTTGAAAAGAGTGCCAGAATAGGCCATCTTCTCTCGAATGCGGAAGGGGGTTGCCATGGCCAAATATCTGATCGAAGCGAGCTACCGTGCCGAAGGCATCGCCGGCCTGCTCAAGGAGGGTGGCACGGGGCGCCGCGCGGCTGTCGACGAACTGTTCAGCTCACTCGGCGGCGAAGTCGAGTCGATGCATTACGCGTTCGGCGACCAGGATGTCTTCATCATCGGCGAACTGCCCGACAACAGCTCCGCCGCCGCGCTGTCGATGAAGGTCAACGCCGCCGGCGCCGCCGCCTGCAGGATCGTCGTGCTGATGACGACCGCGGAAATCGATGTCGCGATCAAGAAATCGAGCCGCTACCGTCCGCCTGGCCACGACCTGCCTCCCGAAGAAGTGAACTGGGAAGGCGAGGGCGGGCATCTCAAACAGAGTTGACCGGTTCGGGTAAGCTGTCCGCTTCCACTACTAAGCGCTCGCAGGCGACGCGCCGCATCGGGAAGGCGATGGTTTTCGCGGCGCCTTTGCGCACGCCTTCAATGCTGGCCATAAGCTTGTTGTTCTCGTGGCGGTAGATCACGCGGTGGGGGAAATCATGGGCCAGGTTCTCGAAGACGACGCCCGCGTCGTCCTGGCGGATCTCGGTGAAGGTCGCTTCCTTCTGGCCGGAGGGAAGGGCGGTGAATTGCAGCTTGCCGTCCGGCGCCGTGTGGATGCGCATGAATTCGAATTCGACCGTCTTGCCGGCTTTGACCGTGCGCGCCATGCCGACCATGGTGGCGCCGGCCGGCGCCATCCACTGTTCGGCGGTGCCCGCTTCGGCGCCTTCCTGCATCCAGCAGCCGGCCAGCCAGGAAAGCTGGTCGAGTTTGTTCTGGGCGCCCGCGCCGGCCGCGGCGAACAGCAGGATGCAGAGGACGGTCTTTTTCATCGCGCTCATTTCTGGCGGAGTGTCCACGGCAGCGTGTTGTGGATGCGCGTAGCGGCAACCGCCGCCTGGCCGGCTGCCACGCTGATCTGGTTCAGGCCGCGCACCACGTCGCCCACAGCATACATGCCCGGCACGGTGGTGCACTGAAAATCGTCGACCACCAGATCGCCGCAATCGGCCGTCTCCGCGCCCAGCGCCGCTGCAAGATCCGATTGCGCGGTCTCGCCCAGCATCGGATACATCACGTCGAACTCGTGAACCTTGCCGTCGCCGGTGTTGAGGATCGGCTTCATGTCGCCGCTCATGGCCACTTTGCGCACCGGCGAACGCACGTAGGTCACGCCGGCCGCTTCCAGCTGCTGGCATTCCTCATCGCTGATGATCGAGCCTTCGCTGCGGTCGAACAGGGTCACGTCTTCGCTGAAGCTGCGCATGAACATGGCGTGGCCGATCGGGTTCTTTTCGGACGAGACCACGGCGATGCGCTTGTCGATCACGTCGTAGCCGTCGCACACGGGACACAGGCGCACGGCGCCGCAGGCGACCGCTTCGCGCCAGTTCTCGATCGGCAGGCCGGTGTCGACGATGCCGGTGGCGATCAGCACGGTCAGCGCGCGCACCTCGCCGCCCTCGTATTCGCCGACGAAGGTGCCGTCCTCGATGCGCAGGCTATGGATTTCCGCATTGGTGACGGCGCCGCCGTAGCGCTGCAGCTGCTCGCGCAGGCTGGCCAGCAGTTCGGCGCCGGCCACGCCTTCCGGGAAGCCGGGATAGTTGTGCGAGACGGGGATCAGGCTGAGGCGGCTTCCGCCCTTGTCGAAGACGGCAACCTTGCGGGTGAAGCGGCGCAGGTAGATCGCCGCGGTCAAGCCGCCAGGGCCGCCGCCGATGATGAGGGTGTCATGGACGTCTGGGGAAGGAGTGGTAGGAGTCATTGCTAAATAATAATGGAGCGTTGGCCGTCGCGTCGCGCTGCTGCTATTGCCAGTCGTTCCCGCGGAGGCGGGAACCCCTGGTGAGCGTCCGAAAAACGCGGCGCGTCCCTGCTGGTTCAGCATGGCTTCGCGCCTCTTCGGGAGCGACAGACATAAAACCCCTTGTCATAATCGTTCGGCCTCTCTATAATGCTGGTCTTCGGGCGGTTAGTTCAGCTGGTTAGAATACTTGGTCGACATCCAAGGGGTCGGGGATTCGAATTCCTCACCGCCCACCAGAATTTAGCAAGAGCGAGAAAGGCACCATGGTTATGACACCGCGAACTACGACGGAGTTGTTCCAGCGACGCTAGTCGAGGTGGATTCTTTCGCTCTTTGAAAAGAAAAAACGCGGCTAGTCCGCGTTTTTTTTCGTCTGCATTTTTGTTACCCTCATAATTGTCAGTAATTTCGGCGCCAGGCGCCACATGGAGAACAGCATGGTTTCAGTCCGCCTTCCCGATGGTTCCGCCCGTGAATTCGACGGCCCGGTCACGGTCGCCCAGGTCGCCGCCAGCATTGGCGCCGGCCTTGCCAAGGCCGCGCTGGCCGGCAAGGTCGACGGCAAGGTGGTCGATACCTCCTTCCTGATCGAGCAGAACGCCGACCTGGCCATCATCACCGACAAGGACCCGGAAGGCCTCGACGTGATCCGCCACTCGACGGCGCACTTGCTGGCCTACGCCGTCAAGTCGCTGTTCCCTGACGCGCAGGTCACCATCGGCCCGGTGATCGAGAATGGCTTCTACTACGACTTCTCGTACAAGCGCCCGTTCACGCCGGACGACCTGGCCGCCATCGAAAAGAAGATGACCGAACTGGCGAAGAAGGACGAGCCGGTGACGCGCCGCGTGCTGCCGCGCGATGAGGCGGTCGACTACTTCAAGTCGATCGGCGAAGCCTACAAGGCCGAGATCATCGCGTCGATCCCTGCCGGCGAGGACGTCTCGCTGTACGCCGAAGGCGGCTTCACGGACCTGTGCCGCGGCCCGCACGTGCCGTCCACGGGCAAGCTGAAAGTGTTCAAGCTGATGAAGCTGGCCGGAGCCTACTGGCGCGGCGACTCGAAGAACGAGATGCTGCAGCGCGTGTATGGCACTGCCTGGGCCAAAAAAGAAGACCAGGAACTCTACCTGCACAACCTGGAAGAGGCGGAAAAGCGCGACCACCGCAAGCTGGGCAAGCAGCTCGACCTGTTCCACTTCCAGGACGAGGCGCCGGGCCTGGTGTTCTGGCATCCGAAAGGCTGGACGATCTGGCAGCAGGTCGAGCAGTACATGCGCACCAAGTACCAGGTCAACGGCTACCAGGAAGTGAAGGCGCCGCAGATCCTCGACCGCACGCTGTGGGAGAAGACGGGTCACTGGGAGAACTACCGCGACAACATGTTCTCGACCGAGTCGGAAAACCGCTCGTATGCGCTGAAGCCGATGAACTGCCCGGGCCATGTGCAAATTTACAACGCCGGCATGAAGAGCTACCGCGACCTGCCGCTGCGCTTCGGCGAGTTCGGCCAGTGCCACCGCAACGAGCCGTCCGGCGCGCTGCACGGCATCATGCGCGTGCGCGGCTTCACGCAGGACGACGGCCACATCTTCTGCACCGAAGAACAGATCGCGCCGGAAGTGATCGCCTTCCACGCGCAGGCGATGGAGGTGTACAAGGACTTCGGCTTCGAGAACATCGACGTGAAGATCGCGCTGCGACCGGACAACCGGATCGGCTCCGATGAGGTGTGGGACGAGGCCGAAGAAGCGCTGCGCGCCGCGCTGCGTTCGTGCGACGTCAAGTGGACCGAGCTGCCGGGCGAGGGCGCCTTCTACGGCCCGAAGATCGAGTACCACCTGAAGGACAGCATCGGCCGCCCATGGCAGGTCGGCACGATGCAGGTCGACTTCTCGATGCCGGGCCGCCTGGGCGCCGAATACGTCGCGATCGATAACTCGCGCAAGGTGCCGGTGATGCTGCACCGCGCGATCGTCGGCTCGATGGAGCGCTTCATCGGCATGCTGATCGAGCACCATGCCGGCGCGATGCCGCTGTGGCTGGCGCCGGTGCAGATTGCAGTGCTGAACATCTCGGACGCGCAGGCCGAATTCACGCAAAATGTCGCGGACCAGTTGCGCAAAGCGGGATTCCGCGTTCACGCTGATTTGCGGAACGAGAAAATAACCTATAAAATACGTGAACATTCCGTCCAAAAACTGCCGTATATCCTGGTGATAGGCGACAAGGAGCGGGATGCCAACACTGTGGCCGTGCGAGCACGTGGCAATGTCGACCTGGGCGTAATGTCCGTCGATGCCCTCGTGGAGCGTCTCAAGCAAGAGATCGCATCCAAAGCTTGATTCAGCGCGGCCGAATCATCAGACTTTTAAAGGAAACACCATAGCTACTGACAAGTCGCATCGCATCAATGGCGAAATCACCGCTCCCGAAATGCGTCTCTCCGGGGTGGAAAACGAGCCGCTCGGCATTGTGAGCCTGGCCGAAGCATTTCGTCTGGCCGAAGAAGCCAACGTCGACCTGGTGGAGATTGCGCCGACCGCGCAGCCACCAGTTTGCCGCCTGATGGACTACGGCAAGTTCAAGTATTCGGAGCAGAAGAAGGCGCACGAAGCGAAGCTGAAGCAGAAGATCATCCAGGTCAAGGAAGTCAAGTTCCGCCCGGGCACCGACGATGGCGACTACGGCATCAAGCTGCGCAACCTGATCAAGTTCCTGGACGAAGGCGACAAGACCAAGATCACGCTGCGTTTCCGCGGCCGCGAGATGGCGCACCAGGACATCGGCTTCCGCATGCTCGAACGCCTGAAGGCCGACCTCGAGCCGTACGGCCAGGTCGAGCAGTTTCCGAAGATGGAAGGCCGCCAGATGATCATGATCCTGTCGCCGAAGAAGAAAAAGATCTAAGATTGCGATACATTTTTCTGGCTTGCCGGTAAAAAACTGTATCGTAACAGCGAAGGCGGGTGAGTCTCTCACTCGCCTTTGTCATTGTGGCCCTTGCCAACTGTCCGGCAAATCGTGCTACAATCACCGGCTTCCCTCCCTCACCGGAAGGAATTATGTGAAAGCAGGCATCTAAGCGCAGCGCGTTGCTGCCACCTGCAATCCTCTACTGGAGCTGTCCGCAAGGACAGAACTACAATGCCTAAAATGAAGACCAAAAGCTCCGCGAAGAAGCGTTTTCGCGTGCGTCCAGGTGGAACCGTTAAATCGGGCCACGCTTTCAAACGTCACATCCTGACCAAGAAAACGACCAAGAGCAAGCGCCAGTTGCGCGGAATCACGAACGTCGACGCCGCGGATGTCAAGTCCGTCATGCGTATGATGCCAACCGCTTAATCTCACTTACAAACTAAGGAGTTACTATGCCTAGAGTAAAACGTGGGGTTACAGCTCGTGCCCGCCATAAAAAAATTCTTGTACAAGCTAAAGGCTACCGTGGTCGCCGCAGCAAGGTATACCGCGTTGCCAAGCAAGCAGTCATGCGCGCTGGCCAATACGCTTACCGCGATCGCCGCAACAAGAAACGCGTCTTCCGCCGCCTGTGGATCGCCCGTATCAACGCCGCTTCCCGTGAGCATGGCGTGACGTACAGCGTATTCATGAACGGCCTGAAGAAGGCAGCTATCGAACTGGACCGTAAAGTCCTGGCCGATATGGCAGTGATGGACAAGCCGGCCTTCGCCGCGATTGTCAACGCCGTCAAGGCAAAGATCGCCGCGTAAGCACGGTCGTTGTCAGCAGCGCCGTCTTCGGACGGCGTGAAAAGAGCGGGGCAAAGGTTCAAACCTGTGCCCCGTTTTTGATTGTGGCGCACCTTTCGCGCCGCGCCAGACAGGAAAAAACAACGCATGGACTCCCTGGAACAACTCGTCGTCACCGCGCAGGCTGACTTTATCGCCGCCGAAGACGCTGCAGCACTGGAAAACGCCAAGGCCAAATATCTGGGCAAGACCGGCCAGATCACCGAACAGATGAAGGGCCTGGGCAAGCTCGACCCGGATCAGAAGAAGGCGCAGGGCGCCCTGATCAACGCCGCCAAGGTGCGGATCGAAACCGCGCTCACCGCGCGCCGCGACGCGCTGGCCAACGCCCAGCTCGAGCAGCGCCTGAACGCCGAAGCCATCGATGTCACGCTGCCGGGCCGCGGCCGTTCGCTCGGCGGCATCCATCCGGTGATGCGCACCTGGGAGCGCGTCGAGGAGATCTTCCGCTCGATCGGTTTCGACGTGGCCGACGGCCCCGAGATCGAAAACGACTGGACCAATTTCACCGCCTTGAACAGCCCCGAGAACCATCCGGCGCGTTCGATGCAGGACACCTTCTACATCGAGGGCAACGACAGCACCGGCAAGCCGCTGCTGCTGCGCACGCACACCAGCCCGATGCAGGTGCGCTACGCGCGCACGCACACGCCGCCGATCAAGGTGATCGCGCCCGGCCGCACCTACCGCGTCGACAGCGATGCTACCCACTCGCCGATGTTCCACCAGGTCGAAGGCCTGTGGATCGCCGAGGACATCTCGTTCGCCGACTTGAAGGGCGTGTACCTGAACTTCGTCAAGGCCTTCTTCGAGACCGACGACCTGCAGGTGCGTTTCCGTCCGTCCTACTTCCCGTTCACCGAGCCGTCGGCCGAAATCGACATCGCGTTCGGCTCCGGTCCGCTCAAGGGCCGCTGGCTCGAAGTGTCGGGCGCCGGCCAGGTGCATCCGACCGTCGTGAAAAACTTCGGCCTCGACCCTGAGAAATTCATCGGCTTCGCGTTCGGCTCCGGCCTCGAGCGCCTGACGATGCTGCGCTACGGGATCAACGACCTGCGCCTGTTCTACGAAGGCGACTTGCGTTTCCTGAAGCAGTTCAACTAATAACCTTTTTCGCAGCAAGGCACGCATATGCAATTTTCCGAAAAGTGGCTCCGCACCATGGTCAATCCGGCGATGACGTCGGATGAACTGTCCCACATGCTCACCATGTCGGGCCTGGAAGTCGAAGAAGTCGAAGCCGTCGCGCCGCCGTTCTCGAACGTGGTTGTGGCCGAAGTGCTGGAAGTGGCCAAGCACCCGAACGCCGATCGCCTGAACGTCTGCCAGGTCGACGTCGGCACCGGCACCATGCTCAACATCGTCTGCGGCGCGCCCAATGTGCGCGCCGGGATGAAGGCGATCTGCGCGATGGCCGGCGCGGTGCTGCCGCCCGGCGCGGACGGCAAGCCGTTCGAGATCAAGGTCGGCGAGCTGCGCGGCGTCGAGTCGCAGGGCATGATGTGCTCCGCCAAGGAGCTGAAGCTGTCGGAAGAGAGCAGCGGCCTGATGGAACTCCCGGCCGATGCGCCGGTCGGCCAGAACATCCGCGACTACCTGTCGTTGAACGACCTCAAATTCACCATCAAGCTGACCCCGAACAAGGCCGACTGCCTGTCGGTGCTGGGCGTGGCGCGCGAAGTGTCGGCGCTGACCGGCACTCCGATGACCTTGCCGGCAACGCGCATCGTGCCGGTCAACGGCGACGAAGTGCTGCCGGTGAAAATCAGCGCGCCGGATCTGTGCGGCCGCTTCACCGGACGCGTCATTCGCGGCCTGAACGCGAAAGCAAAAACGCCGGCGTGGATGGTGCAGCGCCTCGAGCGCAGCGGCCAGCGCTCGGTGTCGGCGCTGGTCGACATCTCGAACTACGTGATGCTCGAAGTGGGCCGTCCGTCGCACGTGTTCGACCTCGACAAGATCCACGGCGGCCTCGATATCCGCTGGGGCATCAAGGGCGAGACGCTGAAGCTCCTGAACGGGAACACGGTGTCGGTGGACGACTGGGTCGGCGTGATCGCCGATAACAACCAGATCGAATCGCTGGCCGGCATCATGGGCGGCGACGCCACCGCCGTCACGCTCGACACCACCAACATCTACCTGGAAGCGGCCTTCTGGTGGCCGAACGCGATCCAGGGCCGCGCACGGCGCTATAACTTTTCGACCGATGCGGCGCACCGCTTCGAGCGCGGGGTCGACTACGCCACCACGGTCGAGCACATCGAGCGCATCACCGCGCTGATCGTCGAGATCTGCGGCACGCAATCGACGGTGGTCGGCCCGGTCGATGACCAGTCGGTCAACCTGCCGGTGCGCTCGCCCGTGGTGCTGCGCACCGCGCGCGCCCAGAAGGTGATCGGCGTGCCCCTGACCGACGACGTCATCGCCGACATCTTCCGTCGCCTCGGCCTCGCGTTCACGCAAGAGCCGGGCCAGTTCGCGGTGAAGGCGCCGTCGTACCGCTTCGACATCGAGATCGAGGAAGACCTGATCGAGGAAGTCGCGCGCGTGTACGGCTTCGAGAACATCCCGGCCAGGCCGCCGGTCGCGGCCAGCGAAATGATCATCGCGCCGGAGCATACCCGCTCGCTGTTCGCGCTGCGCCATCGCATGGCCGACCTGGGCTACCAGGAAGTGGTCAACATGAGCTTCGTCGAATCGCAGTGGGAAACCGACTTCTCCGGAAACGACGACCAGATCAAGCTGCAGAACCCGATCGCCAGCCAGATGAGCGTGATGCGCTCGTCGCTGATCGGCAGCCTGGTGGCCAACGTGCGCTACAACCTGAACCGCAAGGCGGGCAGGGTGCGCATGTTCGAAATCGGCGCCGTGTTCCAGCGCAATCCGTACGCGGTCGACGGCGCGCTGTCGATCGCCGGCTTCGACCAGCCGAAGCGCCTGGCCGCGATGGCCTACGGCCCGGCGTTCGACGAGCAGTGGGGCATGGCCGCGCGCCCGGTCGACTACTTCGACGTCAAGGCCGACCTGGAAGCGATGTTCGCCCCGGTGCCGCTGCGCTTCGTGAAAATCGAGCATCCGGCGCTGCACCCGGGCCGCTCGGCCGCGGTCGAGCTCGACGGCAAGGCCGTCGGCTTCATCGGCGAGCTGCATCCGAAATGGCTGCAGAAGTACGAGCTGGCGCAGGCGCCGGTGCTGTTCGAGGTCGATGTGGTTGCGCTTCAGCAACGCCCAGTCCCGAAGCACGCCGATATTTCGAAGTTCCCTGGCGCGACCCGCGACCTCGCGATGGTGGTCAAAAACAATGTCGCCGCGCAGGATCTGATCGACGCATTTATTGCCGAGAAGCAGGTAAATCCAGCCGGAAACATCGTGCAAGCCATTGTTTTGTTTGATGAATATCGCGGCAAAGGGCTGGAGGCGGACGAAAAAAGTCTTGCTTTCCGCTTTAGCTTGCAAGATACTCAAAGCACCTTGCAGGACGATGTCGTCGACGCGCTGATGGCGGCGATGGCCGACACCGCAAAGCAAAAACACAACGCAACGATGCGCGGCTGATTGCCAAAGAGCAATCGCCAACACATTCGCTAGATATAAGGCAGGGCTGGAAAATTAATAACAACGACGTTGATTCGGCGGTACTTCAATCGGCACTGGCGGCCGACCTGCATAGGGCAATGCTGGTCGCGAAGTCCCGCCAGGAAGCCGAGAAGGACTTGCCGACCCTCACCAAGGCCGAGCTGGCCGAGCTGCTGTTCGAGCAGGTCGGGCTGAACAAGCGCGAAGCCAAGGACATGGTCGAGACTTTCTTCGACGAGATCCGCAATGCGCTCGAGCGCGGCGAGGCGGTCAAGCTGTCGGGCTTCGGCAACTTCCAGCTGCGCGACAAGCCGCAGCGGCCGGGCCGCAATCCGAAGACCGGCGAGGAGATTCCAATCACCGCGCGCCGCGTCGTCACCTTCCACGCGAGCCAGAAACTCAAGGGCATGGTCGAAGCGACCAGTCCGCTCGCCAAGGCCGCCTGATAATCCATGAACGATCGCTTGAGCAAGACCGATCTCGCCGTGCTGCCGCCGATTCCGGCCAAGCGCTACTTCACCATCGGCGAAGTGAGCGAACTGTGCGGCGTGAAGCCGCACGTGCTGCGCTATTGGGAACAGGAATTCACCCAGCTAAAGCCGGTCAAACGGCGCGGCAACCGGCGCTACTACCAGCACCATGAAGTGCTGCTGATCCGCCGCATCCGCGAGCTGCTGTACGAGCAGGGCTTCACCATCAGCGGCGCGCGCAACAAGCTCGACAGCCGTGGCGCCGCCGAGCCGTCCTTCAGCGACGAGGCGGACGAGCGCTTCGACGGCGCCGCGCCGGACGCCGACACCGGCCTGATCCGCGCCGAGCTGGTCGCGCTGCTGGCGCTGCTCGAACGGGGCGTGTAAGCGGGTCGCGCAAGCGGCTGTTACACTTGCCCACGGGGTGATAGAATATTGTTATTGTAGTGTTGCTGACCCAACGCATGCGAAGTACCGGGCCTTAAGAACGCACCGGACTCTTTCCTGGCTCAGGAAAAATTAAGGGAAGACAATGATACGCGTTGCCATTTGTGACGACCACCAGATTGTAAGAGCAGGTTTCAAGCAGATTTTTTCGACCTCGGGCGATGATTTCACCGTCGTCGCCGAAGGCGCAACGGGGCGCGAGGCGCTCGACATCGCGCGCCGCGAGATTTGCGACGTGCTGTTGCTCGATATCGCCATGCCCGACCAGAGCGGCATCGACATCCTGCGCACCATCCGCCAGGGCCAGCCGAACCTGCCGGTGCTGATCCTGTCCGGCTATCCGGCGCAGCAGTACGCACTGAACCTGTTCAAGATGGGCGCCAACGGCTACCTGAACAAGGAATGCGAAGCCGACGAACTCAAGACCGCCGTGCGCACCGTGTACCAGGGCCGTCGCTACGTCTCCTCGACCGTCGGCGAACTGCTGGCGCAAAGTTTCGATCGCGATCCGAACACCGCCTTGCACACCGAACTGTCGGACCGCGAGTTCCAGGTGTTCCTGCGCCTTGCCAAGGGCGCGACCGTGTCGGACATCGGCGTGGCGCTGTCGCTGTCGATCAAGACGGTGTCGACTTACCGCACCCGCATCATGGAAAAGATGGGCCTGCAGTCGAACAGCGACCTGACCTATTACGCCATGAAAAACAACCTGCTCGACTAAGCAGGCGAGACGGCGCTGCCGGCCAATCTGGCCGCGCACGCGCCGATTCCTCGGTCTATAATGCCAGCAGAGAGGCTCTGCCGCGTGAAAGGACTCCGAGGATGTACTTCACCACCGATTCCGCACTGAAACCCGGCCTGCCGTTCTACAAGACGATGCTTTGCCTCGTCTGCGTGCTGGTCCTGATCGTCAACGGGTTCAGCCTCGCGCACAACCTCCAGTCCCTCAAGGGCGCCAACGAGATGCAGAGCCAGAGCGCGCGCGTCGGCGAAAAAGTCCAGTACCTCAACGTGCTCGTGATGGATGCCGAAAACAGCCTGCGCGGCTATTTCCTGTCCGGCTCCGAAAGCTACCTCGGCCCGATGCGCACCGCGCGCGCAGAGATCGACGCCCAGTTCAGCCAGTTGCGCGCGCTGCTGGCCGACAGCCCGGCGCAGCTGAAGAACCTCGAACAATTGCGCACGCTGGTCAACCGCAAGCTGGCCGGCATGGACCAGACCCTGGCCGTGTACAAGGTCGGCGGCCTGGCCGACATCGTCAAGATCGCCGAGACGGCCGACAGCAAGTCGATGATGGACGAGATCCGCCTGCAGGTGATGATCATCGCGCGCGAACAGCACGACCTGCTGGCCGCGCGCGGCGCCGCCTTCTACAAGGAGTACCAGAACGCGGTGGTGCTCGGCATCGGCATCAACCTGGTTGCGATCCTCGTGATCCTGCTGTTTTACCGCCTGATCCGCCGCAGCTTTTTTTCGCGCGTGGTGGCGCAGCGCGCCCTGCAGAACGCCAACGACACGCTCGAATCGATGGTGGCGCTGCGCACCGAGCAGCTGTCGGTGCTGTCGCGCCACCTGATCAGCGTGTCGGAAGACGAGAAGGCGCGCCTCGCGCGCGAACTGCACGACGAGATGGGCGCGAACCTGACCGCCATCAGCATCGACATCAACGCCGTCGCCGAGCGGCTCAAGCCGGAACACGCGCCGCTGGCGGCGATGCTCGAGCGCGCCCGCGCGACGCTGGTCGACACGGTGCAGCTGAAACGCCGCATCGTCGAGAACCTGCGTCCCAGCCTGCTCGACCACCTGGGTCTGGCGGCCGCGCTGCACAGTTATTGCGTCGAATACGCGCAGCTGACCGGGCTCGATTGCGAGGCGCTGGTCGACGGCGAGGTCGATGCCGCGGGCCCGATGCAGTCGATCGCGGTGTTCCGCATCGTCCAGGAAGCCTTGAACAACGTGGCCAAATACGCCGGTGCGCGCCACGTGATCGTGCACCTGGTGCGCGAAGGCGACGGACTGCTGCTCGAAGTGATCGACGACGGGGTGGGGATTTCGCAGGACGCGGCGCGGGAACCGAAGTCGCATGGCTTGCTGGGGATGCGCGAGCGCGCCTTGCTGCTGGGGGGAAGTTTGTGCGTCAAGCGCGGCGTCAACGACGTCGGCACTTGCGTGGAAGCGACGATACCGCTGGCCGATCCGGGAACGACGATGCCTTACACGGCGCCGGACTTGCCGGCGCCGCCTGAATCAATTAACGCGCCGCCACATCTTCCAGCAGGCGGTCATATTCCGTCTTCGCTACCTTGTAGCACTCGCCCGCATATTCCTCAAGACCTTGACGGTCAATTACGGTGATGTTGCCGCGGCGGTAGGTGATCAGGCCGTCTTCCTGCAGCTTGCCGGCCGCTGCCGTGATGCTTTCGCGGCGCACGCCCAGCATGATCGAGATCAGCTCTTGCGTGACCTTCAGTTCGTTCGATGGCGAGCGGTCCAGGCGGTCGAGCAGCCAGCGGCACAGCTTCTGTTCGATCGAGCTGTGGCGGCCGCCGACGGCGTTCTGGGCCATCTGGGCGAACAGCGCGTTCGTGTAGCGCATCAGGAGCTGGGGCAGGGCGCCGCCCTGGTTGAAGGCGTCGCGCAGGAACTGTGCCTTGAGGCGGTAGCCGTAGCCGGCGCTCTGGACCACGGCGCTGCAGGTGGCGCGCTCGCCCATGAACAGCGACATGCCGCAGACGCCTTCATGGCCGATCACGGCGATTTCGGTGGTGGCGCCGTCTTCCATCACGTACAGCAGGGAGACGATCGCGGTGGTCGGGAAGTAGACGTTTTCCAGCTTGCTGCCGCACTCGAACAGCTCCTTGCCGAACGGCAGGGCAACCAGTTCCAGGTGCTCGAACAGCTTTTCCAGGTCTTGCCGTGGCAGTGCGGCGAGCAATTCGTTCTGCTGCGTGCCGCTATAGCTGACCACCGGTTTCGACCCAACTTTGAATTCCGGCGTGGCGCCAGGAATCTGGTTTACCGATTGTGCCTTCTGAGCGGTACCAAGTTGAGTGCTGTTCATTTTTATCCTCTTTATCTCTTCATTACTTCAGGACGATTCTGGCGCTGTTTTGTTTGCCGATCGCGATGTAAGAAGATTAAAGGTTTGGTCTGTTGGCGAACATAAGATTAGCAGTCGCCCCTGTGTAGGCTGGCAGCATAACGCGTTGTAAGCCCAGTCCTACTAGAGCAGCCCAGCCTTCCCCCGGGGAAGAGTTGGGAACGAGAACGGTTATGCCGCATAATGAGCGCTTTCATGCCACCTCTTATATAGCGCCCATGCACGTTCTCCTGGTCGAAGACGACGCGGTCCTGGCCGACGGGCTGTCCCGTACCCTGCAAGCCCACGGCATGCGCGTCGAGGTGCTCGGCAACGGCCTCTACGCCGACGCCGCGCTGCAGGCGACCGAGGCGGCAGTCGCCGTGCTCGACATCGGCCTGCCCGGCATCGACGGTTTCGAAGTGGTGCGGCGCCTGCGCGAGCGCGGCAGCGCTTTGCCGGTGCTCCTGCTGACCGCGCGCGACGCCGTCGAAGACCGCGTGCGCGGCCTCGAGACCGGCGCCGACGACTACCTGGTCAAGCCCTTCGCCACCGCCGAACTGGTGGCGCGCATCAAGGCGCTGGCGCGCCGCAACGCGCCGCCGCCGGCGCTGCTGGCGTTCGGCGCGCTTCGCCTCGACACGGGAGCGCGCCGCGCGCGCATCGGCGAACGCATCATCGACCTGTCGGTGCGCGAATGGGCGGTGCTCGAATACCTGCTGCAGCACGCCGGCCGCGTGGTGTCGAAGCAGCAGATCATCGACGCGATCCTGCCGTGGGGCGAAGACGTCACCCTGAACGCGGTCGAGGTGTATATCTCGCGGCTGCGCCTGAAGATCGCCGACGCCGGCGTCACCATCCGCACCATCCGCGGCTTCGGCTACATGGTCGAGCAGGGCGCATGACCAGTATCCGGGTGCGCCTGCTGCAATGGCTGATCGGCCCGATCCTGGTGCTCAACCTGGCCGGCGCCAGCCTGGCTTACCTGCTGGCCTGGATTCCCGCCCAGCAGGCGTTCGACCAGGCCATCGGCGACGCCGCCGCGGCGCTGGCCGCGCGCCTGGTCGCCGGCCCCGGCGGCGTGACGCTCGACCTGCCGCAGCCGGCCGAGCAATTGCTGCGGGCCGACCCCAACGACGCCCTCTATTTTGTGGTGCGGGGCGCCGACGGCCGGCTGGTCGCGGGCGACGCCGATTTCCCGGCGCTGGCGGCCGGGACCTTCGACGCCGCCATGCGCGGCGAAGCGGTGCGGGTGGCCCAGCGCAGCGCGCGCGTGGGCGCCGAGACGGTGCAGGTGGCGGTGGCCAAGACCGTGCGCCAGCGCCGCCTGATGCGCGCGGCCACGGTGCGCGCGATGGTGCCGCTGGCGCTGCTGTTTACCGCCGCGCTGGTCGGCCTGGCCTGGTTCTCGGCCAGCCGCGCATTATTGCCGCTGCGGCGCATGCGCAGCAACCTGAATGGGCGCGACGGCCAGGACCTGACCCCGATCGACGCCGACGTGCCGTACGAACTGGCCCCGGTGGTGAACTCCTTCAACGGACTGCTCGGCAAGGTGGAGGCGGGCGCGCGCGCCGAGCACGACTTCCTGGCCGACGTTGCCCACCAGCTGCGCACGCCGCTGGCCGGCATCCAGCTGCAGCTCGAGTGGATGGCCGCGCGCCATGGCGCCGACCCGGAATCGGCGCGCTCGCTAAGCCTGATGCAGCTGGCGACGGCGCGCATGATTCGCCAGACCAACCAGCTGCTGTCGCTGGCCCGGGCCGAGCCGAGCCGCTTCGAGCGCAAGCGCCTCGAAACCATCGACCTGGCGCAGCTGGTGCAGGAATCGGTCCAGCATTTCGTCGAACAGGCGGGGGCAAAGTCCATCGACCTCGGCTTCGAGCTGGGCAGCGCACCGGTCAAGGGCGACCGCTTCCTGCTGCGCGACCTGGTCGACAACCTGATCGACAACGCGCTGCGCTACACGCCGGCCGGCGGCGCGGTGACGGTCAGCTGCGGCCATGACGGCGGCCGGCCCGGCAAGGGCTGGCTGGTGGTCGAGGATTCCGGCCCCGGGATTCCGGCCGCCAGCCGCGAGCGGGTATTCGCGCGCCACGTGCGGCTCGACGTCCAGACCGAAGGCAGCGGCCTGGGCCTGGCGATCGTGCGCGACATCGCCACCGCCCACGGCGCCCGGGTGGCGATCGACGAGCGTCCCGGCGGCGGCGCACAGTTCCTGGTGCGCTTTCCGCCCGTCGCCTAGGCTCTTGTTGCCCTAAAACATCATTGTCAGCATTTTGTCAGGAATTACTCAGGATCGCGTCAGCTTTCTCGTCTATTATTGCGCTAAAGAAATATTAACCCGCACGACAATCCGGCGCCGGCACGCCGCTTGTTTTCAACGGAAAGCACGCAATGAAGCGAACCCTATTCAAGCCAGCGCGCGGTTTCACCCTGATCGAGGTGATGGTCACCGTGGCCATTATCGGCATCCTGGCGGCGGTGGCGCTGCCGGCCTACGGCAGGTACGTGGTGCGCGCCAAGCGCGCCGAGGCCCAGGCCGTCATGCTCGACATCGCCAACCGCGAGGAGCAGTTCCTGCTCGCCAACCGGGTGTACGCCGACAAGGCCACCCTGGTGGCGAACGGCTGGGCGCTGCCGGCGCGGGTCGCGGCCAATTACAGCTACGATGTGACCATCGCCACCGATCCGGCGCCGACCTACCTGATCACTTTCACCGGCACCGGCGGCCAGGCCGCCGACGGCGTCCTGACCCTGTCGAGCACCGGCGCCCGCACGCCGGCGGCCAACTGGTAGCCATGATGACGCTCCATCCTCCGGCGCGCCAGCGCGGTACCTCGATGATCGAGGTGCTGGTCACCATCGTCGTGCTGGCCGTCGGCCTGCTGGGCCTGGCCGGGCTGCAGGCGCGCCTGCACTTGTCCGAGATGGAAGCCTACCAGCGCGCCCAGGCCATGATCCTGCTCGACGACATGGCCAACCGGCTGTCAGCCAACCGCAATTTCGCCGCCGATTACGTCACCGGCGCCACCAGCGCCCTCGGCGCCGGCATGAGCTGCCCGTCGGCCACGGCCACGCTGCAGCAGAACGACGCGCGCGAATGGTGCAGCGCGCTGCAGGGCGCCGCCGAAAAACTCAACACCAACAAGGTCGGCAACATGATCGGCGGGCGCGGCTGCATCGAATCGATCAACAGCAACGAATACCTCGTCACCGTCGCCTGGCAGGGCATGGCCGCCGTGTCGGCGCCGCCGGCCAGCGTCGCATGCGGCAAGGACGCCTACAACGGCGCCGCCGGCTCGAGCTGCGTCAGCGACCGCTGCCGCCGCGCCGTCACCACCATCGTCCGCATCGCTCCGCTATGACCCGCCACTCCTTCGCACGCCGCCTGCAGCGCGGCTTCTCGGTGGTCGAACTGATGATCTCGATCACCATCGGCCTGCTGATCCTGGTCGCGCTGTCGGCGATGTTCGTCAATATCTCCGGCTCCAACAACGAGATGGCGAAATCGAACAGCCAGATCGAGAACGGCCGCTTCGCCATCCAGCTGCTCGAAAGCGACCTCGTGCACGCCGGTTTCTGGGGCACCTTCGTGCCGCAGTTCGACGACGTCAACTGGGGCGGCACCCCCGGCGACACGCCGTCGGCGCCGCCCGATCCCTGCCTGGCGTACAGCGCTTCCAACTGGACCGGCGATTACCTCAACGCCCTGATCGGCATCCCCCTGCAAAGCAGCGACGCCGCCCCGGGCACCTGCACGCTGACCGACAAGAAGGCCTCGACCGACGTGCTGGTGGTGCGCCACGCCTCCACCTGCGTGACCGGCACGAGCGGCTGCGACACCGACGTCAGCGGCAAGATGTATTTCCAGTCCTCGCTGTGCACCAGCGCGGCCGCTGGCCAAGTCCAGCCGGCCGGCAATACCGCACTGACGATTGCGCTGGCGCCGGCGGCTCCTTCGAACACCACCTCGGCCTCCAACAACGCCTATGTCGGCATGACGGTGCGCATCGTGTCCGGCGCGGGGGCGGGCCAGAGCCGCACCATCAGCGCCTACAACGGCGCCACCGGTGTCGCCACCGTCTCCGCTTCGTGGAGTCCGCTGCCGGACTCGACCTCGACCTACGCGATCGCCGAGGACGTGCTGGGCACCAGCGGCTTCACGCTGCACAATCGCGGCGCCGACTGCTCGACCGCCGCGACGGCGGACAAGCGCAAATTCGTCTCCACCATGTACTACGTGCGGACCTGGTCCAACGCCAGCGGCGACGGCATTCCGACCCTGGTGCGGTCCTCGTTCGACCCGGGCGCGACGGTCGCGCTGTCGCACCAGCCGGCCGAAGCACTGGTCGAAGGCGTCGAAGGCTTCGCCGTGGAAATCGGCATCGACAACAAGGTCACGCGCTGCGGCCTGAATACCGCGGTCGCGCTTGGCGCGGCGGTGACCAAGGTCGACCCGGCCACCTGCGCGGCGAACACCGATCCTGTGCGCAACACGCTGCCGACCAACCGCGGCGACGGCAATCCCGACCTGTACGTGCGCTGCACCACGGCGTCGCCTTGCACGGCGGACCAGCTGGCGAACGCGGTCGCGGCCAAGTTCTACGTATTGGTACGTAATACCGAAGCGACGCCTGGCTTCACCGACACCAAGACCTACTGCATGGCCTCGGTGCAGAGCGACGGCACCTGTCCCAGCGTGCTGGGCCCGTTTAACGACCATTACAAACGCCATCTGTTCGCCAACACAGTGCGCCTGACCACGATTTCAGGGCGCCGGGAGACCTCGCAATGAAGACCATCCGCAAGCCCGCCGACCAGCACGGCGCGGTGCTGATCGTCGGCATGATCATGCTGGTGCTCATCACGCTGACCGTCACGATGGCCTTTCGCTTCAGCACCTCGAACCTGAAGGCGGTGGGCAATATGCAGTCGCGCAACGAGGCGCTGGCGGCCGGCAACAAGGCGCTCGAACAGGTGGTCGGCTCGTGGGACTTCAGCAGTACGCCGACGCCCGACCATATCGACGTCGACATCGACAACAACGGCGTCACCGATTACACGGTCGAAGTGGCGGCGCCGGTCTGCATCAAGGCCACCGCGACCACCGCGTCGGGCGACGCCGGCAGCGACTGCGTCACCAACCTCGACGGCTCGACCGTCTGCGCCAGCACCGCGGTGACCAAGGTGTACTCGGTGGTATGGGACGTGGCCGCCTCGTCCACCGGCAAGGGCACGCAAGTGCGCTTGCACCAGGGCATCAGCCGGACGATCTCGCAAGCGCAGTGCGATGTCGCTTGTCCACCAGCGGCCGGCACGCCGTGCGCCTGATCTTACAGAGGAATTCCATGAAACGCGTGATCACCAAGAGCATCATCGCCGCTGGCCTGCTGGGTGTCCAGCTGACCGCACCCGCGACCGACCTCGACCTCTATACCAACATCGGCAGCACCAACGCGGCCGACCTGCCGAACGTGCTGTTCATCATCGACAACACCGCGAACTGGAACACCGCTTTCAGCATCGAGCGGGCGGCGATCGCCAACACCCTGCACAATCTCCCGGCGAACAAGTTCAACATTGGCATCATGCTGTCGACCGAATCGGGTACCGGCAACTCCGGCATGGACGGCGGCTATGTGCGGGCGGCGATCCGTACCATGACCGAGGACAACAAGACCAAGTACGAAGCGCTGGTGCGCAACCTGGACCAGCTGGCCGACAAGGGCAACGGCGGCGCGTCCGGCGTGACCATGGCCGAGGCGTATGCGTATTTTGCCGGCCGCGCGCCGTACTCGGGCAACCAGAAGGTCAAGACCGACTACCTGGCCAACGTCGCCGGCACCAGCCAGAGCAAGGCCATCTACGCGCTGCCAGGCAATGCGCTGGCGTCGATGAACGCCACCACTTACCAGTCGCCGATCGCCAGCGGCAGCTGCGGCAAGAATTACATCATCTACATCAGTAACGGCGCCAACCAGGAAAGCAACTCGCAGGACACGGTGGCGAACAACCTGCTGGCCGCCGCCGCCGGCGGCGGAGCGGCGGGCACAGCGGCTATCCGCACCATCAACCTGTCGCCCAGCGGTTCGCAGTCCAATCCCGCCGACGAGTGGGCCCGCTTCATGCGCAGCAGCCCGCAGGGCATCGTTACGTACTCGATCGACGTGCTTCCCGGCAGCTCCGGCCAGGGGCCGGGCTGGACCGCGCTGCTCAAAAGCATGTCGGGCATCAGCAACTACACGGCCGTCACCGACGTCACCGGCACCGGCAAGATCGAAGAGGCGATCAACAACGCGCTGTCGAAGATCCAGTCGGTCAACAGCGTGTTTGCCGCGGTCAGCTTGCCGGCCAGCGCGAACGTGCAGGGCGCCTACCTGAACCAGTTGTTCGTCGGCATGTTTCGTCCCGATCCGGACTCGAAGCCGCGCTGGATGGGCAACCTGAAACAGTACAAGCTGGGCGGCACCTACAACCTGGTCGACGCCGACGACGCCAGCGCGATCAATGCGCAGACCGGCTTCGTGGCCGAATGCGCGCGCAGCTTCTGGACGCCCGTCAAAACGGCCACCGATACCTACTGGATCAACGATCCGAAGGGCAAGTGCATTCCGCCCGGCTCGGCCACCGACCTGTACGCCAACTCCAACACGCCCGACGGCAACATCGTCGAGAAGGGCGCCCAGGCCTACATGCTGCGCGCCGGAACGCCGGCCTCGCGCGTGGTCAAAAGCTGTTCGGCGTCGAACTGCAACGCGCTGGTCAACTTCGACAGCGCGGTCGCCACCACCGCCTTGCTGGGCGCGGCCGACGCCACCGAGCGCGATGCGCTGATCAGCTGGTCCAAGGGCCAGAACGTCGACGGCGAACTGTCCAAGCCGGCGACCGAGATGCGGCCATCGGCGCACGGGGACGTCATCCATTCTAACCCGCTGGCGCTGAGCTACGGCTCGGACGTCGTGGTGTTCTACAGCAGCAACGACGGCATGCTGCACGCCGTCAACGGCAACCGCAGCGCCGCTTACGGCAGCACGGCGGCGGGCGCCGAATTGTGGGCCTTCATGCCGCCTGAATTCTTCGGCAACATCAAGCGCCTGCGTTCGAATACCCAGCTGGTCAGCGTGACGCCCCAGGTGGGCGGCACGGTCAGCGGCGCCGCCAAGCCGTACGCGATCGACGGGCCGCTGTCGGCCTACAAGACCACCGCGGGCTCGACCACCACGACCTGGCTGTTCGCCGCGATGCGGCGCGGCGGCCGCGCGCTGTACGCCTTCGATGTCAGCGATGCGACGGCGCCGGCGCTGAAATGGAAAGCCGGCTGCAACACCACCACCGACAGCTCATGCACCAGCGGCACCAGCGGCATGGGCCAGACCTGGTCGTCGCCGCAGCCGGTGCGCGCGGCCGGCTATTTCGCCGGCGTCACGCCGATGCTGATCACCGGCGGCGGCTACGATGAATGCGAAGACGCCGACACCAACACCTGCACCAACGGCAGCAAGGGCCACAAGATCTTCGTGCTCGACGCCGCCACCGGCACGGTGCTGACCTCGCTCAATACCGACCGCGGCGTCGTCGGCGACGTCAAGATCGTGCCCGGCGCCAATGGGCTGGCCAAATACGCGTATGCCTCCGACCTGGGCGGCAATGTATACCGCGTCAACATCGAATCGGCGGCGCCGGCCGACTGGACCATTACCAAGGTTGCCGCGCTCGGCTGCGCCACCGCGACGAGCTGCGCCAACAACCGCAAGTTCATGTTCGCCCCCAGCGTGATCGTCGAGTCGGACGGCAGCGTCAGCATCTATATCGGATCGGGCGACCGCGAAAAGCCGCTGGGCGCCGCCTATTTCCCGCAAACGGCGACGGTGGCCAACTTCTTCTTCAAGATCAAGGACAAGCCGGCCGATGCGACCTGGCTCGCCTCGGAGGCGGCCACCAACTGCCCCGGGCAGTCGCTGATCTGCCTGGCCTCGCTGGCGCCGGTCGGCGCGGTCGACGGGGTGTGCGGCGCCAGCGGCGCGGCGCCGGCCGGCAAGGGCTGGTACCTGGCCCTGCGCAGCGGCGAGAAGGTGGTCACCCCGGCCGCCACGCGCTTTGGCGTGACGACCTTCTCGACCCACATGCCGGCGGTGCCGACGCCCGGCGCCTGCACCTCCAACCTGGGAACCACGCACGTGTACAACCTGAGCGTGGCGACCGCGCGCCCGATCGACGGCACCTGCAACGCCGTCGTGATGGGCGGCGGCCTGCCGCCGCCCCCTGAAAAAATCGACGTGTGCATGAACGGCGACTGCAGCGTGAAGAAATCGGTGTGCATCGGCTGCGGCACCGAATCGTCGATCCAGGCGCGGGAGAACGGCGTGCCGTCGAGCCTGATCAATCAGAACGCCAAGCGCCGGGTCTACTGGTACATTCAGAAATGAGCACGCTGCGCGCAGCCGGCCGCGCCCGGCAAACAGGCTTCACGCTGATCGAGATGCTGGTCGCGCTGACGATCGCCGGCGTGCTGGCCAGCATGGCCGCGCCTGGTTTCAAGGAACTGATCGTCTCGACCAGGCTGTCGAACTACGCCAGCAGCCTGATGTCCAGTGCAATGGTCGCGCGCGCCGAAGCGATCAAGCGCAACGCCGTGGTGACGATGTGCGTGTCGTCGAACGGCACCAGCTGCGGCACCGGCGGCTGGGAACAGGGCTGGCTGGTGATGTGCCGCTCGACCGACCTGGCCTACTGCGACCCGGCCGGCGCCGGCACCCTGGTGATCCAGGCCCAGGGCCCGATTGCCGGCGGCTACAAGGCGACCGAGGCGGCCGGCCAGGCCGCGATCGCCTTCGATCCCTCGGGCAGCAGCGCCGCCGCGGCGCTGCTGACGCTGTGCCGCGCGACCCCGTCGGTGGTGACCAAGCAGCGCCAGGTACGCATCAGCGCGACCGGCCGTCCCCAGCTGAGCAAGACCACCGCCTCGACTTGCGGCTGATTTTGCCCCGGCGGGGGCAATCAGTTAACCCGGTGCGCGCCGAAATCGGTAAAATTGAGGGTTTTCTCGCAAGGGCCATTTGATGGGCTCGATTATGGCCACCGATTCTGATCTGACAACGCCGGACTTCTCCGACACACCTACTCCCAAATCCGCCGCGACCATCGCCCGCGAAGTCGAACGTCGCCGCACATTTGGCATCATCTCGCACCCCGACGCGGGCAAGACCACGCTGACCGAGAAGCTGCTGCTGTTCTCGGGCGCGATCCAGATGGCCGGCACCGTCAAGGCTAGGAAGAGCGGGCGCCACGCGACGTCCGACTGGATGGAAATCGAGAAGCAGCGCGGCATTTCGGTGGCCTCGTCGGTGATGCAGTTCGAGCACCGCGACCACGTCATCAACCTGCTCGACACCCCGGGCCACCAGGACTTCTCGGAAGACACCTACCGGGTGCTGACGGCGGTCGACTCGGCCCTGATGGTGATCGACGCGGCCAAGGGCGTCGAGGCGCAGACCATCAAGCTGCTGGCCGTCTGCCGCATGCGCAACACGCCGATCGTCACCTTCATGAACAAGATGGACCGCGAAACGCGCGATCCGCTCGAGCTGCTCGACGAACTCGAGTCGGTGCTGAAGATCGAATGCGCGCCGGTGACCTGGCCGATCGGCATGGGCAAGAACTTCCGCGGCGTGTACCACCTGCTGCGCGACGAGATCATGCTGTTCAAGGCCGGCGAGGAAAAGGCCGACGGCGCCTACGAGATCGTCAAGGGCATCGACAATCCCCGCCTGCAGGAGATGTTCCCGCTCGAGATCGAGCAGCTCAAGATGGAAGTGGAGCTGGTGCACGGCGCCTCGCATCCGTTCGACCTCGAGCGCTTCCTGGCCGGCATCCAGACCCCGGTGTTCTTCGGCTCGGCGATCAACAATTTCGGCGTGCGCGAAATCCTGTCGGCGCTGGTCGACTGGGCGCCGGCCCCGCGCGGGCGCGACGCGTCGGTGCGCGTGGTGGCGCCGACGGAACAGCCGTTCACCGGCTTCGTCTTCAAGATCCAGGCCAACATGGACCCGGCGCACCGCGACCGCATCGCCTTCCTGCGCGTGTGCTCGGGACGCTTCGAGCGCGGCATGAAGGTCAAGCACCTGCGCCTGGGCCGCGAGATCAAGGTGTCGTCCGTGGTCACCTTCATGGCCTCGTCGCGCGAGCAGGTCGAGGAAGCCTACGCCGGCGACATCATCGGCCTGCCGAACCACGGCAACATGCAGATCGGCGACAGCTTCTCGGAAGGCGAGATGCTGGCCTTCACCGGCATTCCTTACTTCGCGCCGGACTTCTTCCGCTCGGTGCGGATCCGCAATCCGCTGAAGATCAAGCAGCTGCACAAGGGGCTGCAGCAGCTGGGCGAGGAGGGCGCGGTGCAGGTGTTCAAGCCGGTGCAGGGCACGGACCTGATCCTGGGCGCGGTCGGGGTGCTGCAATTCGAAGTGGTCGCCAGCCGCCTGCTCAACGAGTACGGCGTCGACGCGGTATTCGAAGGATCGAGCATCAGCAGCGCGCGCTGGGTCAGCGGCGACAAGCGGGTGCTGGCGGACTTCGAGGCGGCGCTGGGCCACAACGTGGCCTACGACGCGGCCGGCAACCTGGCCTACCTGGCCACGTCGAACGTCAACCTGCGCCTGACCGAGGAACGCTGGCCGAAGCTGACCTTCCACGCCACGCGCGAGCACTCCGCCAAGCTGGCGTAAGCCGATCCATCAAGGCTGCCGGGCCGCGCGCCCGAGCAGCGCCGCGTCGACGATGGCGCCGACCCAGCACGCGATCATCACCCAGATCGCGATCGTCATCATGGGCGAATCGATGCCGCTGTTTTCCAGCCGCGCGCCGATCGCCACCGGGTCCAGCGCCAGTTTGCCGGCCCGCACCAGGTCGACCATCTCGCCGACCTGGCCGGCGACCTTCCCGAGGAAATACCCGACCGCGGCCAGCGCCGGCGCCAGGAAGGCGAGCGCGCGCGCCGGGCGCTTGAGGTAGAAATGGCCTGCGCCGGGAAACACCAGCGCCGACAGCAGTGCGGCAATCACCGATCGATTCATCTTGTCCTTTTTTTGCGATCGGCCGGTCGGGATTGACGGTGCTCAAACCGGCCGGGCGCGATGGGGGTAAATTGGCCTGTGCGTCTTGGAAATATTGCACATGCACATGAAATGCCATGACCGTCATCATACCTGCGCGCGGATTCCGGCGCGCGCCGATTCGCTGATCCGGGAGGTGCCATCTTGAAGATCCAGTTCGCCCCGCGCCGCCTGCCTGGCCTGCCCGCGAGTTGCCAGGCAATGCTGTCGAAGCTGCGCATCGGCCCCAAACTGCTGCTCGCGCCCGGCGTGGTGCTGCTGCTGCTGATCGTGCTGTCGGCCGGCGCCTATTACGCGATGGTGCGCCAGAACCGTTCGCTCGACGTCATCGTCGACCAGCGCGCCGCCCACCTGCGCGACACCGCGACGCTGGTGCAATCGGCGCAGCACGCCCACACCGAGATCTACCAGCTGCTGACCTGGATCGGCGCCGGCTTTTCGCAGGCGCGCATCGATGCACTGTCGCGCGACATCAACCAGCGCCACGCCGGCATCGGGCGCCAGTTCGCCGCGCTGGCCGCGCTGACCGAGAAGGACAGCACCGAACGGCGCCTGGTCGAACAGGCCAACACGGCGCACCTCGGCTACCTGAAGGCGGTGCGCGACGTAATGGAGCTGGCGCGCCCCGACCAGTCGACCAGCACCAACGCGATGTCGAAAGCCGAGCGCGCGTTCGACGTGGTCGCGCTGCGCCTGGGCGAACTGTCGCGCCTGGAGCAGCAGCTGAGCGAACAAGCCTCGGACAGCGCGGAAGCCGACTTCCGCATGATGGCCACGCTGATGCCGCTGGTGGTCGCGCTGTCGATCGCGCTGTCGCTGGCGATCACGGTGGCGGTGCGCCGTTCGCTGCTGCGCGAAATCACCGATATCGGCGACGCCGCGACCGACCTCGCCAGCGGCAACCTGCTGGTGCGCCAGCGCGACTACGGCAGCGATGAAATCTCCGACACCTCGCGCGTGCTCGACACCAGCATCCGCAACCTGAACGCGACCCTCAAGGGCATCTTCGAGGCGGCGCGCTCGATCGACAACGCCTCGCGCCAGATGGCGCGCGGGAACGCGGATTTATCCAGCCGCACCGAAGCGCAGGCCACCTCGCTGCAGCAGACCGCCAGCTCGATGGAGGAGCTCAACGCAGTGGTCAGCCAGAACGCGCGCAGCGCCCAGGTGGCCAACCAGCTCGCCGCCAGCGCGTCGAGCGTGGCTACCCGCGGCAGCGACGTGGTCGAGCGCCTGGTCGGCACGATGCGCTCGATCAAGGGCAGCTCGGGGAAGGTGGCGACGATCGCCTGCCGCATCGACCGCATCGCCAACGAGACCGGCATGCTGGCGCTGAACGCGGCGGTGGAAGCCGGGCGCGCGGGCGAACACGGACGCGGGTTCGCCCAGGTGGCGTCGGAAGTGCGCACGCTGGCGCAGGAAACGGCGACGGCGGCGCGCGAGATCCGGGAGCTGGTGGCGTTGTCGGTGGCCGAAATCGACGGTGGCAGCGCAACGGTGGAGGAGGCCGGCCACAGCATGGCCGACATCGCCACTTCGGTGCAGCAGGTGGGGTCGATCATCAGCGCGATCAGCCATGCCAGCGCCGAACAGGCGACCGGCATCCTGGAGGTGAGCCAGGCGATCGTGCAGATGGATCAGATGACGCAGCAGAATTCGGCGCTGGTAACCGAGGCCGCGGCGGCCGCCGAAAGCCTGCAGCGCCAGGCGGTGAGCCTGGCGCGCGCCGTCGCCGGTTTCAGCCTCGACGAAACGGCGTTGCTGCCGCCGGCCGTGCGGACCGGGGCGCCGGGACGCCGGCCGCACCTGCGGCTGGCGTCGAAACGAGCGTGAGGATTACTCGTAGTCGCTGATCGGCGCGCAGCCGCAGAACAGGTTGCGGTCGCCGTAGACGTTGTCGGCGCGGCCGACCGGCGGCCAGTACTTCTGGCGCCGCAGCGAAGCGACCGGGAAGGCCGCCTCTTCGCGCGTGTACTTGTGCTGCCAGTCGTCCGCCATGACCACTTCCGCGGTGTGCGGAGCGCCCTTGAGCGGATTGTCCATGCGGTCATACTCGCCGCGCTCGACCTTGACGATCTCGGCGTGGATCGCGATCATCGCCTCGATGAAGCGGTCGATCTCCACCTTCGATTCGCTCTCGGTCGGCTCGATCATCAAGGTGCCGGGCACCGGGAAGCTCATGGTCGGCGCGTGGAAGCCGAAGTCCATCAGGCGCTTGGCCACGTCTTCGTTGCTGATGCCGGTGGCGTCCTGCAGCGGGCGCAGGTCGATGATGCACTCGTGCGCGACCAGGCCGTCGTGGCCCGAATACAGCACCGGATAGTGCGGCGCCAGGCGGCGTGCGATGTAGTTCGCGTTCAGGATCGCCGTCTCGGTCGCCGCGGTCAGGCCGGCGCCGCCCATCATCGCGATGTACATCCACGAAATCGGCAGGATCGAGGCGGAGCCGTAAGGCGCCGCGCTGACCGCGCCGATGCCGGCTTCGTCGCGGGTGTAGCCGGTCGAACGCTGGTTCGGCAGGAATTTTGCCAGGTGCGCGCCAACGCCGATCGGGCCGACGCCGGGACCGCCGCCGCCGTGCGGAATGCAGAAGGTCTTGTGCAGGTTCAGGTGCGAGACGTCGCCGCCGAACGCGCCGGGAGCGGCCACGCCGACCAGCGCGTTCATGTTGGCGCCGTCGATGTAGACCTGGCCGCCGTGCGAGTGGATGACTTCGCACAGTTCGTCGATGCCTTCCTCGAACACGCCGTGGGTCGACGGGTAGGTCACCATCACGCACGCCAGGTTCTTGCTGTGCAGTTCAGCCTTGGCCTTCAGGTCGTCCAGGTCGACGTTGCCGCGCGCGTCGCAGGCGGTGACGACCACCTGCATGCCGACCATGTTGGCCGATGCGGGGTTGGTGCCGTGGGCCGAAGACGGGATCAGGCAGATGTTGCGGTGGCCTTCGCCGCGCGACTCGTGGTAAGCCTTGATCACCAGCAGGCCCGCGTACTCGCCCTGCGAGCCGGCGTTCGGCTGCAGCGAGACGGCGGCGTAGCCGGTCAGCGCGCACAGCATGTCTTCCAGCTGGCCGATCATCTCGCGGTAGCCGACCGTCTGCGCGTCCGGCGCGAACGGGTGAATATTGGAGAACTCGGGCCAGGTCACCGGGATCATTTCCGAGGTCGCGTTCAGCTTCATCGTGCACGAACCGAGCGGGATCATGGTGCGGTCCAGCGCCAGGTCCTTGTCGGCCAGGCTGCGCAGGTAGCGCAGCATCTCGTGCTCGGCGTGGTAGCGGTGGAAGGTCGGGTGGGTCAGGTAGGCGCTGGTACGGGCCAGTTGCGCCGGGAAGGCGTCGTCGCCGATCGCCTCGAAGTCCGGCGCCGCATCGACGCCGAAGATCTTGCACAGCAGGGCGATGTCTTCGCGGGTGGTGGTCTCGTCGAGCGAGATGCCGACGTGGCCGTTGTCGACCTTGCGCAGGTTGACGCCGTGTTCGACGGCGGCGGCGTGGATCGCCGCGGCGCGGTCGGTCACCACGGTCAGGGTGTCGAACCAGCTCTCGTTGGCCAGCTTGTAGCCGGCGCCCTTGAGCGAGGCGGCCAGGATGCTGGTGAAGCGGTGGGTGCGGGTGGCGATCTGCTTCAGGCCCGCCGGGCCGTGGTAGACGGCGTACATCGACGCCATCACCGCCAGCAGCACTTGCGCGGTGCAGATGTTCGAGGTCGCTTTTTCGCGGCGGATGTGCTGCTCGCGCGTCTGCAGGGCAAGGCGGTAGGCCTTGTTGCCCTGGGCGTCGATGGTCACCCCGACCAGGCGGCCCGGCATGCTGCGCTTGAATTCGTCGCGGGTGGCCAGGTAGCCGGCGTGCGGGCCGCCGAAACCGAGCGGCACGCCGAAGCGCTGGCTGTTACCGACGACCACGTCGGCGCCCCATTCGCCCGGAGGCGTCAGCAGCGTCAGCGCCAGCAGGTCGGCGGCGGCGATGACCATCGCGCCGGCGGCGTGCAGGTGTTCGCAGGCGGCGCGGTAGTCGCGCACTTCGCCGTTCACGCCAGGGTACTGCAGCAGCACGCCGAAGCACGCTTCATTGAGCGTCTCGATGTCGGCGGCGGCGATGGTGCGCACTTCGATGCCGAGCGGCTGCGCGCGCGTCTCGACCACTTCGCGGGTCTGCGGCAGCACGTCGTCGGCGACGTAGAACACCTGCGACTTCGACTTGCCGACGCGCTGGATCAGCGTCATCGCTTCGGCGGCGGCGGTGCCTTCGTCCAGCATCGACGAGTTCGCGATGCCCATGCCGGTCAGGTCGGTGACGGTCTGCTGGAAGTTCAGGATTGCTTCAAGGCGGCCCTGCGAGATCTCCGGCTGGTAAGGCGTGTACGCGGTGTACCAGGCCGGGTTCTCGAAGATATTGCGCAGCACGACAGGCGGCGTGAAGGTGTTCGCGTAGCCCTGGCCGATCATTGACTTCATGACCTTGTTCCGGCCCGCCAGCGCTTTCAGCTTGGCCAGCGCGGCTTGCTCCGTCATCGGCTCGTAGAACTGGCCCAGATCGAGCTTGCTCTTGTTGCGGATGTTTGGCGGAACGATCGCGTCGATCAGCGCATCGCGCGATGCGTAGCCGAGGGTCGACAGCATGGCTGCCTGCTCGGATTCGGATGGGCCGATGTGGCGCGGGATGAACGCGTCGCGTGCTTCAAGTTGTGTCAGGCTGGTGCGGGTCATGGTAGGGGCCAAAAAAGAAGTGCTGGCCGACGGCGCGCGGGCGCCGTGGCCGGGATGGGGAAGGGGAGCGCTGCCGGCAATTAGTCGGCGGTGTTCTTGCCGTAGGCGTCGGCGTCGAGCAGGCCGTTGATCGCGTTGGCGTCGCTTGGCTTGAGCTTGAACAGCCATGCCGAGTAGGCGTCGGAATTGATCGATTCTGGCGAGTCGGCGACCGACTGGTTGACGGCGGTGACTTCGCCCGACAGCGGCGCGTAGATGTCGCTGGCGGCCTTGACCGACTCCACCACCGCGGCGTCGTCGCCGGCGGTGAACGACTTGCCGACTGCCGGCAGTTCGACGAACACGATGTCGCCCAGCGCATCCTGCGCGTACTCGGTGATGCCGACGGTGACGGTGCCGTCAGCTTCGGCGCGCACCCACTCGTGGGACTCGGTGTATTTCAGGTCGGCTGGGATGTTCATGTTGTTCGCTCCAAAGTGAGTGTAGTTGCGGCTCGGGTCCGACCCCGCGGGTCGGACCCCGGTGTTGGTAATTCAGGAAACCAGGATTTTACCGTTTCGCACGAACGGCAGCTTGACCACGGTGGCGGCCAGCTGCTTGTCGCGGATTTCGACCTTGACGGTGTCGCCCACCGCCACGTCCATCGGCACGCGCGCCAAAGCGATGGCCTGCTGCATGGTCGGGCTGAAGGTGCCGCTGGTGATTTCGCCGGTGCTGCCGGAGGCCGAGATGACCTTCTGGTGCGCGCGCAGCACGCCGCCTTTTTCGCGCAGGATCAGGCCGAGGAACTGGAATTGCTGGCCCATCGCGATCAAGGCGTCCTTGCCGACGAAGTCGCGCTCGGACACCAGGTCGATGGTCCATGCCAGGCCGGCGTCGAGCGGGTTGACGGTGTCGTCCATGTCCTGGCCGTACAGGTTCATGCCGGCTTCCAGGCGCAGCGTGTCGCGCGCGCCCAGGCCTGCCGGCTTGACGCCGGCCGCGGCCAGCGCGTTCCACGCCGCTTCCGCCTGCGAAGCAGGGAAGGCCAGTTCGAAGCCGTCTTCGCCGGTGTAGCCGGTGCGCGCGACCATCACTTCGCCGAACGCGGTGTCCTTGACGATGACGGCGTTGAACGGCTTCATCGGCTCGGCCGCGGCTTGCGCGGTCGGCAGCACCTCCCACACCTTGGCGCGCGCATTCGGGCCCTGCACGGCAATCAGCGCCATCGCGTGTTCGCCGCCGCCGTCGCGGCGCTGGGTCACGGTGACGCCGCTGGCGGTGATCGCATTGCGGTTGTCGATCCAGGCGATGTCCTTGGTGGCGGTGCCGGCGTTGACGACCAGGCGGAACCAGTCTTCGCGGAAGAAGTAGACGATCAGGTCGTCGATGACGAAGCCCTGCGGATTGAGCATGCACGAGTACAGGGCCTTGCCCGGGACCTGCAGCTTGTCGACGTTATTGGCCAGCAGGCCGCGCAGGAAGGAGCGCGCGTTGGCGCCTTCGATATCGACCACGCACATGTGCGACACGTCGAACATGCCGGCGTCTGTGCGCACGGCGTTGTGTTCTTCGATCTGCGAGCCGTAGTTGACGGGCATGTCCCAGCCGCCGAAATCGACCATCTTGGCGCCGGCGGCGCGGTGTGCGGAATTGAGCGGGGTCGTTTGAAGCGTCATGGAATCCTCGAGGCAAGGTAAACAAAAAAGGGCCGCCGACCAGCATGGGACGGCGTGAGCCTTTCCGATGGATGTTCGCGCCCCTCTGTCCTTGGTACCTGAGAGATAGCGGACGATGGATCCGCCTGCCCCTTCGGTGGGCCGCCGGCTGTGCGCCGCGGCCGCTCTCCAGAGTGTGGTGCGGCAGATTGCGCCGCGACCCCTGACCGGTCCTTTTGCCTGAGAGTTTTTGGGTGATGCCCCTTCGGCGGCAGCGCGCGGCTGCCCTCTCCCGATCAAGACTGTGGAGGATACGCAAGCAGGGCCAAAGTGTCAACCTGGCAGGTGGCGCGCGCAGGGGCGGGGGCGCGCACGAATGGGCCCGGCGCAAGGCCATATTTACCCCTATTTGTTAGAATGAGGAATTCACATAGCGGGTAAAACGGCCATGAGCGAAGATCAATCCAACGAAAAAAAAGAAGCCTGGTTCACCTTGTCGGGAGACGTCAACAGCGACATGGTGCACCGCGTGTTCGAAGCCGTGTCGCACATGACCGATGACGGCATCGACGTCGCGCACGTGCTGGTTCAGTCGAACGGCGGCTACGTCAGCGACGGCCTGTGCCTGTATAACTTCCTGTCCAACGCGCCGGTCGAATTCGTCATGTACAACGGCGGCGCCGTGGCCTCGATCGCGGTGATCCTGTACCTGAGCGGGACCCGCCGCTACGCCAGCGAGACGGCGCGATTCATGGTACACAAGTCGCACGCGACGGCGTCGCCGGGCGCGCGGCCCGATGCGCTCAACATCATCGTCGAGGGCTTGCGCGCCGACGACGCGCGCACCGAGTCCATCCTGCGCAAGCACATCGAACTGGCGCCGGAGCAGTGGGCGATCCACCAGTACTCCGACCTGCACCTGACCGCGCGCGATGCGAAAATCGCCGGCATGATCAGCGACATCGGCGACTTCGCGCCGCCCAAGGGCGCGCACCTCAGCAACATCTGATTGATCACCGTAGTCTGGCCCGCGGGACCTGACTCCGCCCTCAACAGAAAAAAGCCTGCCGGCGGCATCACCGCTGGCAGGCTTTCTTCGATTAGTTAAGTTTAGCGTTTGTCGTTCTTGTGGCTCTGGCGTCCGGCCGCTGCGTGCTGCTCGGGCGTGCCGCCGCGGGTGCCCGCCGAGGGCGATGCCGACTGCTGGCTGCCCGACTGCGATCCCGATTGCTGCGAACCCGATTGCGACTGCGACTGGCGGCTGGCGTCGTTCTTGTGGCTTTGACGGCCGGCTTCGACGTGCTGCTCATGGGTGCCGCCCTGGCCGCCCGAACGCGATCCCGAACCCTGCGAACCCGACTGCTGGCTGTCCGAACGCTGGCTGCCGCTCTGCTGGCTGGCGCCCTGGCTGCGCGACTGGTTCTGCTGGTCTTTTTGCTGTTGCATCTTTTTCTGCTTGTTCATGTTCATTCCTTTACAAAGTTTGAAAATGCCCTGCTGCCGGTTGCTATGGAAATTACGCTTTCTCTAGCGTTTCCGGAGCCACAATCATGGGATTCACACTTCAGGATCGGTATCGGAAGAGGGCTTGAACCAGTGTAGGAGATCCACCTACAAAATTGAAATGATTTCAAGCGTGCGGCGGCTCAAAACTCCTCCCAGTCGACGTCCGGTTTCGCCGCGGTGGCGCGGCGCGCCGCGCGGGCGGGGGCGGGGGCAGGGCGCGTGCCGGCGACCTTGCGCAGCGGCACGGCTGGCGCGCCGGCGGCCGGCGTCGCGGCCGGTTTGGCGCCGATCAGGTGCACCTGCGCCGCCGGCCGCGCATGGCCGGCGCCCAGCGCAAAGCCGCCGATCACCCGGTTCAGGCTGGCGGCCTGTTCGCGCATCGACGCCGCCGCCGCGGCCGCTTCTTCGACCAGGGCGGCATTGTGCTGGGTGGCCTGGTCCATGGCGGCGATCGCCTGGTTGACCTGTTCGATGCCGGTGGTCTGCTCGGCGCTGGCGTCGGCGATCTCGCCGATGATGCCGGTGACCCGCTTGACGCTGGTGACCACCTCGTTCATGGTGTTGCCGGCCTTGTCCGCCAGCAGGGTGCCGGCGTTGACCTTTTCCACCGAGTCGTCGATCAGCGCCTTGATCTCCTTGGCCGCCGCGGCCGAGCGCTGCGCCAGGTTGCGCACTTCCGACGCCACCACCGCGAAACCGCGCCCCTGTTCGCCGGCGCGCGCCGCCTCGACCGCCGCGTTCAGCGCCAGGATGTTGGTCTGGAACGCGATGCCGTCGATCACGCCGATGATTTCTGCGATGCGCTTGGAGGAATCGTTGATCGAAGCCATGGTCCCGACCACCTCGGACACCACTTCGCCGCCCTTGACCGCCACTTCCGAGGCCGACACCGCGAGCTTGCTGGCCTGGTGGGCGTGATCGGCGTTCTGCTTGACGGTGGCGGTCAGCTCCTCCATCGACGAGGCGGTTTCCTCCAGCGACGCGGCCTGCTGCTCGGTACGCGCCGACAGGTCCTGGCTGCCCATCGAGATCTCGCCGGCGCCGCAGGTGATCGCCTCGGTGCCGGCGCGCACCTCGACGATCATGCCGACCAGCTTGTCGTTCATCTCCTGCATCGCCTTCAGCAGCAGGCCGGCCTCGCCCTGTGCCGAGCCGTCGAACTTGTTGCTCAGGTCGCCCGCGGCAACACGCCGGGCCACGATGACGGCCTCGTGCACCGGCCGCGCCACCTCGGCCGCCAGCCACATGCAAAGCAGGCCGGACACCGCCAGGCCGCTCGCCAGGAACACGAGGCTCCAGGTGGTCGCCGCGTCGAATTCGGCGCGCGCCAGCGCCGCGGCGGCGGCGTTGGCTTTCTGCCCGGCCTGGGCCAGGTCGCTCATGTGCGCGAGTTGCCCCAGCAGCCAGCTGGACGCCAGGATGGCGAGGCTGAGCACGAGGGCGAAACTGGCGAACAGCTTGGTGCGGGTTTCCAGCTGGCGAATGGCGTTCATGGATTTTTCCTTCGTGCAAGCGGCGGGATTCCCCATGGTAAGGAAACGCGGGGCGTGACCATTGCGTCGCGTCAACTTAAAAGCCGGGCGCGATTGTGGCGAAAATCATGACGAAGCGAAAAAAAGCGGCCAAATGGCCTTTTAACTATTGCCATGCGGCAATAATGTGCCAGAATGGGGTAGCGCAGTCATTTCGCGACCGAGGCAATCCATGGCAACGACTCTCCAACAGCAAGCGGCATCCCGGACCGGCGTCGCGCCGGCGCGCCTGCAATTGGACAGCCTGGGCGGCATCGCGATCGCCCATCTCAACGAGCAGCTGACCGCGCTGGCCGGCCGCATGGTGTCGGCCTTGCTCGATGTCGACGACCCCGCGCTCGACGCCCATACCGTGTACCACCGGGTCAAGTCCGGCAACCTGCTCAAGTCCAACAGCTACGCCTTCATCCACCTCGCCAGCGCCGCGCTGGAGCAGGGCGTGCGGCGCGAGATCGACGTGCTGGCGCCGACCCGCAAGCAGTTGCTGGACCGGGCCGCCGACGCGCTGGCGCTGGTGCCGATGGAAGAGATGGACCGCAGCGTCGCGTTCGGCGGCATCAGCCGGCCGTTCGAGGCGGCCTGCGCCGAGCTGCTGGCCACTCTCAACGTGCGGCTCGGCTACCTGCTCGGACGCGACACCTTGCGCCTGGCCCAGAACCCGTTCCGCCCGGACGTGATCCTGATCGCGCTGAACCGGGCCTGGGCCGAGTTCGAGCCGGATGCGGAAGCGCACGGCCTGATGGCGCCGCTGCTGCGCCCGCTGGTACTGTTCGATTTCGCCCCGCTGTACGAAACGCTGAACCGGTCGCTGGCCGCCGCCAAGGGCGAATCGGACGCGCTGCGCATTCGCAAGACCGACAACGCGGCGCGTGCCCGGGCCGAGCGCGCCTCCGGCAAAGCGGCGCTGGCGCAGCAGCTGCGCCAGTTTTTCTCGGACGATGCGGCCTCCGGCGCGGCCAACGATACCGGGATTCCCCTGATTCCCGAGCTGCCGGCCATGCCGCAGGGCAGCGGTGGCTGGCGTCCCAGCGGCGCCGCGGGGTTTCATCACGGGTCGCCCGCTCCGGTATTTCATGCCTCCGCAGTTCCCGCCGCGCCGGTGAATGGCGCGATGACGCACGGCGCAGCCGCGCACGGCGGCTTCGCCCAGTCCGCGCCGGCGCAGGCGGCGCCGCCGGTCCTGCTCGACCTGCTGTCGCGGATCGCCAACGACTTGCCGCAGCAGCCGGTTGCCGACGCGGGCGGCGGCGCCGCCGGCAACGTGTTCTACCTGCCGCGCCTGAAAGCGAGCCTGCCGCGCGGCAGCCTGTCGCGCGGCGACGAAAGCACCATCGACCTGCTGACGCGGATCTTTGAAACCGTCTACATCGACGAGAACATCCCGAAGGAAACGCGCGAGCTGATCCAGTTCCTGCAGGTGCCGGTGCTGAAGGCCGCCTTGATGGACAAGGAGTTCTTCTTCCAGGAGCAGCACCCGGCGCGGCGCATGATCGACCTGATGTCGCGCATGGGCTGGGAGCAGCGCAGCGGCGCCGACGATCCGCTGTTCCAGGCGATGCGGCGCGGCGTCGACCGGGTCGGCCGCGACGACGGCGCCGGCTTTGCCGATGCGGTTGCCGAACTCGAGGCCAGCCTGGAAAGCGAGCAGGGCGTCGCCGCCGCTGAAATCTCGGCGCCGATCGCCGCCGCGCTCAAGCAGGAAAAGGTCAGCGCCGCCACCCGCTCGGCGCGCAACGCCGTCGCCCTGCGGGTCGGCGGCGGCGACGTCGTCGCAGTGGTCGAGACCTTCCTCGAAAAGAAATGGACCTCGGTGCTGACGATCGCCTACAGCGTCGAGCCGGGCAAGCCGGGCGCGGTCAACAACGCCACCCGCACCATGGACGACCTGATCTGGAGCGTCAAGCCGAAAATCACCCAGGAGCAGCGCAAGCACCTGATCGCGCGCCTGCCGACCTTGCTGGCCACCCTCAATAAGTGGCTCGACATCATCAAGTGGCAGGACGCCGACCGCCTGCAGTTCTTCGCCGAGCTGGCCGAGTGCCACGCTTCGATCGTGCGCGCGCCGATCGTGCTGTCGCCCGAGCGTCAGCTGGAAATCGCCCTGGAAGTGGCGCAGCAGGACGCCCAGCGGCGGCTCGAGAAAGAACAGGCGCTGGCCGCTGCCCTGGACGCCGAGGCCGCCCAGGCGCAGGCCGATCCGGCGCTGGCCGCCATCGAAGCGCTGGAGCGCGGCATGTGGCTCGAATTCGCGGCGCCGGAAGGCTCCGTGCAGACGGTCAAGCTCGCGTGGATCAGTCCGCTTCGCAGCCTGTTCATTTTCTCGACCGCGGCACGCAAGGAAGCGTTTTCGCTGTCGATCGAAAAGCTGGCCGACGCCTGGCGCGACGGCGGCGTGAAAGTGGTGCGCCAGGACGGCGTGGTGGCGCGCGCGCTGGCCGAGGCGATGGCGGTCAACGAACCGCTGGCGCTTCCGGCCGCCTCGTTCGGTTGAAAGTTGTTTGACCGGAAAGATGCCGCGCAGTTCGGCATTGACCGCAAATCACTATTGCCAAATCGCAACTTCGGGTAAGATAACCCTATTCCCCGCATGGTATGATCACCGTCTTTACCGCCTCCGGGGTGTTGCCGGTTTCCGGCCTGGCCATAGGATAGTCAAGCAACGTGCGTCTCTCTTCCATCAAATTGTCGGGATTCAAGTCTTTCGTCGATCCCACCAATTTCCCGGTGCCTGGCCAGCTGGTCGGCGTGGTCGGTCCCAATGGCTGCGGCAAATCGAACATCATCGACGCGGTGCGCTGGGTGCTGGGCGAATCGAAAGCGTCCGAACTGCGCGGCGAGTCGATGCAGGACGTGATCTTCAACGGCTCGACCCACCGCAAGCCGGCCGGCCGCTCCTCGGTCGAACTGGTGTTCGACAACAGCGACGGCAAGGCCGCCGGCCAATGGGGGCAGTACGCCGAGATCGCGGTCAAGCGCACCCTGACGCGCGACGGCACCTCCACCTATTACATCAACGGTCAGCCGGTGCGCCGGCGCGACATCCAGGACATCTTCCTCGGCACCGGCCTGGGTCCGCGCGCCTACGCGATCATCGGCCAGGGCATGATCTCGCGCATCATCGAGTCGCGCCCCGAAGAACTGCGCGTGTTCCTCGAAGAGGCCGCCGGTGTGTCGAAGTACAAGGAGCGCCGCCGCGAGACCGAGAACCGCCTCAACGACACGCGCGAAAACCTGCTGCGGGTCGAGGACATCCTGCGCGAACTGAACGCCAACCTGGAAAAGCTCGAAGCGCAGGCGGTCGTCGCCAACCGCTTCCATTCGCTGCAGGCCGACCAGGAAGAGAAGCAGAAGCTGCTTTGGCTGCTGCGCAAGAACGAGGCGCAGGCCGAGCAGACCCGCTACTTCCGCGAGATGGAGCAGGCCCAGACCGGGCTGGAAGAACAGACCGCCAAGCTGCGCCACGTCGAACTCGAACTCGAACACATGCGCCAGGCCCACTTCGCCGTCGGCGACCGCCTGCACCAGGCGCAGGGCCACCTGTACCAGACCAATTCCGAGATCGGCAGCCTGGAAGCGCAGATCAAGTTCGTCATCGAGTCGCGCAGCCGGCTGCAGAACCAGCTGGCGACGCTGGAAGCCCAGCGCAACCAGTGGCAGGCGCAAAGCCAGGACTACCAGGAGCAGTTGGGCGAAGCGGAGTACATGCTGGAGGAGCTTGGCGCGCGCGTCGAACACGCGCAGATGGCCTCCGAGGCGCAGTCGGACAGCCTGCCGGCGCTCGACGCGGCCTGGCGCGCGGCGCAGAACACCACTACCGAATCGCGTGCGCGCATCATGCAGGCGCAGCAACAGATCGAGCTGTCGTCGGCGCACCAGCGCAACGCATCGAACATCCTGGCCGGCCTGGCGACCCGGCGCGAACGCCTGCAGCAGGAGAAGAACGGCCTGAACCTGCCCGACAGCGCGCACCTGGAAAACCTCAGGCTGCAGCTGGAGGAAAAGCAGCAGGCACTGGAAGAGCAGTCGATGGTGCTGGAAGAGGCCACCGAGCAGCAGGAGCGCATGGAGCAGGAGCGCGCCGCGGCGCAGGCGCAGGTGAACGCCGAATCGGCCGCCAACGCGCAGCTCGAAGCGCGCCTGTCGGCCCTGAAGCAGATGCAGGAGCGGGTGCAGACCGAGGGCAAGGTCCAGCCGTGGCTGAAGAAGCACGAACTCGATGGGTTGCCGCGCCTTTGGCAGAAGTTGCACGTCGAGCAGGGCTGGGAGACCGCGCTCGAAGCGGTGCTGCGCGAACGCACCGCGGCGCTGGAAATGTCGAACATCGAGTGGGCCAAGGCTTTCTTCGCCGACGCGCCGCCGGCCAAGCTGGCGTTGTACGCGCCGTCGCTGGCCGCCGCCGCGCCGGCCGAGATTCCCGGCTTCAAACCGTTCGCCAGCCTCCTGAAGATCAACGAGCCTGGCCTGCGCGGCGTGCTGAACGACTGGCTGCACGGCGTCTACGTCGCCGAGGACACCGCCAGCGCCTTCTCCGCGCGCGCCTCGCTGCCGCCGGGCGGCTCGTTCATCACGCGCCAGGGCCATGTGGTCACCGCGTCGTCGGTGCGTTTCTACGCCGCCGATGCCGAGCAGGACGGCATGCTGGGGCGCCAGCAGGAAATCGACAACATCGGCAAGCAGCTGCGCGCCCAGGCGCTGCTTGCCGACGAGGCGCGTGCGCGGTCGGTGCGTGCCGACGCCGCCGTGACCGAACTGACGCGCCGTATCCAGGACTCGCGCCTGCGCATCGGCACCCTGACGCAATCGGTGCACGGCCTGCAGATCGAGGTGGTCAAGCAGTCCGAAGTCGAAGCCCGCTTCAACCAGCGCAGCACGCAGATCCACGCCGACCTGGCCGAAATCGCCATGCAGGAAGAAGAGCAGCAGCAGGTTCGCATGGAGGCCGAGGAGAAGTTCGAGCAGCTCGACATGGAGCTGGCCGAGCTGCAGGGCGCGCACGAAGACGGCCAGACCGCTTTCCTCGCGCAGGAACAGGCGCTGGCCAACGCGCGCGAGAAGCTGCGCGAACTCGAACGGGCGGCGCAGGAGGCGCAGTTCGCCGAGAAGTCCCAGCGCAGCAAGATCGAGGAACTGCGCCGCAATATCGCCACCGCCACGCAGCAGGCGTCGCAGGTCGGCGAAAGCCTGGAAACCGGCCGCCGGGAACTGGAGTCGCTCGAATCGGGCGCCGCCAGCGACGGCCTGCAGGAGCTGCTGGACCGCCGCAGCGGCCAGGAACGCGCGCTGTCGGATGCGCGCCACGAGCTCGACCAGATCACGCAGCAGCTGCGCCACGCCGAGGAAGCGCGCATGGGCGCCGAGCGCAGCCTGCAGCCGCAGCGCGACAAGATCTCCGAGATGCAGCTCAAGGAGCAGGCCGCGCGCCTGAACCAGGAGCAGTTCGCCGAAGCGCTGAAGGCGGTCGATGCCGACGAAGCGGCGCTGCAGGAGAAGCTGCAGCCGGACATGAAGGCGCAATACCTGCAAGGCGAAGTGACGCGCCTGACCAATGCCATCTCGATGCTCGGCGCCGTGAACCTGGCGGCGCTGGACGAACTGGCGCAGGCGTCGGAGCGCAAGAATTTCCTCGACTCGCAGAACGCCGACCTGACCGAGGCGATCGTCACGCTGGAAGACGCGATCCACAAGATCGACAAGGAGACCCGCGACCTGCTGCAGGACACCTTCGACAAGGTCAATCATCACTTCTCGGAGCTGTTCCCGATTCTTTTCGGCGGCGGCAACGCCAAGCTGGTGATGACCGGCGACGAGATCCTCGATTCCGGCGTCCAGGTGATGGCCCAGCCCCCGGGCAAGAAGAACGCCACCATCCACCTGCTGTCGGGCGGCGAAAAGGCGCTGACGGCGACGGCGCTGGTGTTCTCGATGTTCCGCCTGAACCCGGCGCCATTCTGCCTGCTCGACGAGGTCGACGCGCCGCTGGACGACGCCAACACCGAGCGTTTCTGCCGCATGGTCAAGCGGATGTCCGAACACACCCAGTTCCTGTTCATCTCGCATAACAAGATCGCGATGGAGATGGCCAACCAGCTGATCGGCGTGACGATGCAGGAGCAGGGCGTGTCGCGCATCGTCGCGGTGGACATGGAGTCGGCCGCCGGCATGGTCGACGGCCTGCAGGCGGCGTAAGCGTCGCGCACCCTCTGTAAATGGCATATAGCTCTTGTTATTGGTATCATGATCGCGCTTGCGCGAATAGCCTGACAGGCCAGTGATTTACTAACCGAATTTTTGGAACAGAATGACAGATCTTCAAATGAGCCTGATCGGCGGCGCCGTCGTTTTTGTCGGCGCCGTATTCGTGTACAACAAGTGGCAGGAGCACAAGGCGCGCAAGAGCGTAGAGCGCGCCTTCTCGTCCGAACATGACGACGTGTTGATGCGCACCGGCGACGCGCCGGCGCCGCGCCAGGAGCCGAGCTTCGAGCTGGGCGCCGGCGGTGGCGGCGACAGCGGCGAACGCGTCGAGCCCGAACTGCCGAATACCGTGATCGGCGCCGACGACGTCGAAGAGCGCGCGACCGCCGCGGCCGAACAGGCCACAAGCCTGGTCGATCCGCTGATCGACTGCCTGATCCCGCTGGCGCTGGAGATCGCGGTGCGCGGCGACAAACTGATTCCGGCGCTGCACACGCTGCGCCACGTCGGCAACAAGCCGATCCACTACATCGGCCTGGCCGTTTCCGGCGACTGGGAGCCGATCTCGCACGGCGGCGTCTACACCAAGCTGCAAGCCGGCGTGCAGATGGCCAGCCGCACCACCGCGCTGAACGAACTCGAATACTCCGAACTGGTGACGCGCCTGCGCACTCTGTCCGACGACATCGGCGCCGAGCCGGAAATTCCGGACATGATCGAAGTGATGGGCGAGGCCAAGAACCTGCACCGTTTCGTCGCCGGCCACGACGCCCAGCTTGGCGTGAACCTGATGTCGAACGGCGCCCCATGGGCCATTTCGACCCTGATCGGCGCGCTGGAGAAGCAGGGCTTCGACGTGGGGCCAAGCGGCCGCTTCGCCATGCCGGACGGCGACGGCGGCGTGCTGTTCACGCTGTCGACCAACGTCACCCTGGGCGCCGACACCACCTCGCACCTGACCCTGCTTCTCGACGTGCCGGTAGTGGCGCCCGCGCGCGACGGCTTCGGCAGCATGGTCGCCTGCGCCCGCACGCTGGGCCAGCGCCTGGACGCGACCCTGGTCGACGACAGCAGCCAGCCTTTGACGGACGAGACGCTGGCCGAGATCAACGGCCAGGTGCTCGAGTTCTACGAGGAGATGGCGGCGGCCGACATTCCGGCCGGCTCGACCCGCGCGCTGCGCCTGTTCAGCTGAGGACCGTTTCGCCGTGACCACCGTACCAGCTTTCCGCGAGCGCATGGCGTGGCTGAGCGCCGAACTGAATCGCCACATCTACGCCTACCACGTGCAGGACGCGCCGACCATCCCGGACGCCGAATACGACCGCATGTTCCGCGAACTGCAGGACCTCGAGGCGGCGCACCCCGAAGCGGCGTCGCTCGATTCGCCGACGTCACGCGTGGGCGCGGCGCCGGTCCCGGAATTCAAGCAGGTCACGCACACCGTGCCGATGCTGTCGCTGAATAACGGCTTCTCGCCCGAGGACGTCGAGAACTTCGACCGGCGCGTGCGCGAAGGCCTCGGCGCCGAGCAGGTCGACTACAACGGCGAACTCAAGTTCGACGGCCTGGCGATCAGCCTGCGTTACGAGGACGGCGTGTTCGTGCAGGCCGGCACCCGCGGCGACGGAACAACCGGCGAGGACGTCACCGTCAACATCCGCACGATCCGCGCGATCCCCTTGCGCCTGCGTGGCGACGCCGTTCCGAAGGTGCTCGAAGTGCGCGGCGAGGTGCTGATGTACAAGGCCGATTTCGCCAAGCTCAATCAACGCCAGCGCGACGCCGGCCAGAAGGAATACGCCAACCCGCGCAACGCCGCGGCGGGCAGCCTGCGCCAGCTCGATTCGCGCATCACGTCGTCCCGCAACCTGAGCTTCTTCAGCTACGGCATCGGCGCGCTGGAAGGCGCCGACATGCCCGAATCGCATTCCGTGCTGCTCGACTGGCTGGCCGAACTGGGCCTGCCGGTATCGAAGGAGCGCGCGGTCGTCACCGGCGCCGCCGGCCTGCTGGACTACTTTGCCGACATCGGCAAGCGCCGCGCCGGCCTGGCCTACGAGATCGACGGCGTGGTCTACAAGGTCGACCGGCTGGAAGACCAGCGCAAGCTGGGCTTCATCTCGCGCGCCCCGCGCTTCGCCATGGCGCACAAGTTCCCGGCCGAGGAAGCCCTGACCGAGGTGCTCGACATCGGCGTGCAGGTCGGACGCACCGGCGCCATCACTCCGGTGGCGCGGCTGGCGCCGGTGTTCGTCGGCGGCGTGACGGTCGAAAACGCGACCCTGCACAACGAAGGCGAAGTGCGGCGCAAGGACATCCGCATCGGCGACACCGTCATCGTGCGCCGCGCCGGCGACGTGATTCCCGAAGTGGTGGCGTATGTGCCGGAGCGCCGCACCGACAGCGTGCGCGAATTCGTCATGCCGGCCAGTTGCCCGGTGTGCGGTTCCGCCATCGTGCGTCCCGAGGACGAAGCCGTGGCGCGCTGCTCCGGCGGCTGGACTCACTGCAGCGCGCAGAAGAAAGGTGGCCTGATGCACTTCGTGTCGCGCCGCGCGATCGATGTCGAGGGACTGGGCGACCAGCTGATCGAGCAGCTGGTCGACAAGGGCGTGATCGATACCGCGGCCGACCTGTACACGCTCGACCAGGACAAGCTGTGCGCGCTCGACCGCATGGCCACCAAGTCGGCGCAGAACGTGCTGGCGGCGCTGGAGAAGTCGAAGGACACCACGTTCGCGCGCTTCATCTACGCCCTGGGCATCCGCAACGTCGGCGAATCGACGGCGAAGGCGCTGGCGCAGCACTTCGGCAATCTCGACGCGCTGCTTCACGCGGCCGGCTTCGAGGGCGGCATCCAACTGCTGGAAGTCGCCGACGTCGGCCCGGTGGTGGCGCGCTCGATCGCCGAATTCCTGACCGATCCGGGGAACGCCGCGCTGGTGGCGCAGCTGCGCACGCACCTGCACTGGAAGGAGGGCGCGCACGTCATGAAGCCCACCGGCGCGCTAGCCGGCAAGACCTTCGTGCTGACCGGGACGCTGCCGACCCTGAGCCGCGACGAGGCCGCGGCGCTGATCGAAGCGGCCGGCGGCAAGGTATCCGGTTCGGTGTCGAAGAAAACCGCCTACGTCGTCGCCGGCGACGACGCGGGCAGCAAGCTGGCCAAAGCGCAGGAGCTGGGCATCGCCATCCTCGACGAAGGCGACCTGCAGCAACTGCTCAAATCATCATCCACGGAACCAGAATGAAAAAAATCACCAAGGCCGTCTTCCCGGTAGCGGGGCTAGGCAGCCGCTTCCTGCCCGCGACCAAAGCCCAGCCCAAAGAGATGCTGCCGATCGTCGACAAGCCGCTGATCCAGTACGCGGTCGAAGAGGCGGTTGCGGCCGGCATCACCGACATGATCTTCATCACCGGCCGCAACAAGCGCGCCATCGAGGATCATTTCGACACGGCCTACGAACTGGAAAGCGAGCTGGAAGCGGCCGGCAAGGAAGAACTGCTGAACTTCGTGCGCAACGTGATTCCGAAGCACGTCAACTGCATCTACATTCGCCAGTCGGCGCCGCTGGGCCTCGGCCACGCGGTGTTGTGCGCGCGCCCAGTGGTCGGCGACGAGCCGTTCGCGGTGCTGCTGGCAGACGATTTCATGGACACCGCCTCCGGCCAGAAGCCGGTGCTGGCGCAGATGGCCGACGTCTACGGCTACGAAAAATGCAGCGTGCTGGCGGTGCAGGACGTCCCGCGCGCCAACACGCGCCAGTACGGCATCGTCAGCGCGTCGGCGTACCGGCCGGACCTGGAGCTGGTGTCGGGCATCGTCGAAAAGCCGCTGCCGGAAGCGGCGCCATCGACGCTGGCGGTGGTGGGGCGCTACATCCTGTCGCCGCGGATTTTCGATTACCTGGCCGAGATCGGCGCCGGCGCCGGCGGCGAGATCCAGCTGACCGACGGCATCGCGGCGCTGATGGCCTCCGAACGCGTGCTGGCCTACCGCTACGCCGGACAGCGGTATGATTGCGGTTCCAAGCTCGGTTACCTGAAGGCGACGACGGCGATGGGGCTCAAGCATCCCGAGACCGCCGAAGGCTTCCGCGCCTTCCTCGAGCAGACGCACAAGGAACTGGTGGCAAAATGACAGTTCGTGAAATTTTGAAGATGGGCGATCCGCGCCTGCTGCGCGTGGCCGAGCCGGTGACCGAATTCGGCACGCCCGAAATGGACGCGCTGATCGCCGACATGTTCGACACCATGCATGCGGCCAACGGCGCCGGGCTGGCCGCGCCGCAGATCGGCGTCAACCTGCAGCTGGTGATCTACGGCTTCAAGGACAACCAGCGTTATCCCGACGCGCCGCCGGTGCCCGAGACGGTGCTGATCAATCCGATCCTGACGCCGCTGTCGGACGAGATGGACGAGGCGTTCGAGGGTTGCCTGTCGGTGCCTGGCCTGCGTGGCGTGGTGCCGCGTTTCACCCGCCTGCGCTACGAGGGCGTCGACCAGTTCGGCGCCGCCATTGTTCGCGAGGCCGACGGCTTCCATGCGCGCGTGGTCCAGCATGAAGTCGACCACCTGCTGGGCATCCTGTATCCGATGCGGATCACCGACTTCTCGCGCTTCGGCTACACAAGCGTGATGTTCCCCGACCTCGACCCGAACGACGACGAATGAAGCTGGCCGCGATCGGCCTGCTGGTGCTGGCGCCGCTGGCGCGTGCGGACGACGTGTTCACGCGCGTCGAGCCGGCGCCGGTGCGCGAGCTGTGGATCGACAGCGGCTTCCTGACCGGGCACTTCCACAGCGACAAGGACCTGAACGGCCGCAACACCGGCCTGGGCGCCGAGTACCGCTGGCGCGCCGACCTGGCGCTGACGGCGGGGCGCTTTTACAACAGCGACCGTCGGTATTCGAATTATGCGGGCGCGATCTGGCAGCCGTTCGCGCTCGGGCCGGTGCGGCTGGGCGCCGTGGCGGCGGCTTTTAACGGCTATCCGCGCATCGGCGACGGCCGCTGGTTTCCGGCGCTGATTCCGGTGGCGACGCTCGAATACCAGCGGGTCGGCGTCAACTTCGGATTCGTCCCGTCGTACAAGGACCGGATGTACGGCGGCATCTCGGTGCAGCTCAAGTTCAAGCTGCTCCAGTAAGCCTCAGCGCTTCACTTTCCCCAGCGGGTCGTTCGGCATCCACGCCGGCATGGCCTTCGCGTTCGCCACCGCATAGCCCAGGTTCAGCGTGAACTGCGCCTGCTGCACCATGCCCGACAAGTCCCACGCCGGATCATATTCGTCGCTGACCTGGTGATAGTGATTCTTGAATCCGACCATGCGCGCGCTCGATTCCCTGGCGTCGTGATCGAACTCGAACGAGCCGTCCCCAGAGAACACCGCCGAGCCGACGTTAAAGGCGGGCACGCCGACTTTCGCGAAATTGAAGTGGTCGGCCCGGAAGTAGGCGCCGCCCAGGTCCGGTGTGGCCGGCGCCAGCTTGAGCCCCATCGACTTGGCCACCTGCGCCGCGGTCGCGCGCAAGGTGCTGCGCTCGCTGCCGGCCACGCCGATGTCGCGCGTCCTGCCGACGAAGTTCATGCTGTCCAGGTTCAGGTCCGCGGCGGTCTTCGCCAGCGGCCACAGTGGATTGCGCACGTACGCCAGGCTGCCGATCAGCCCTTGCTCCTCGGCGCACGGCCACAGGAAGATCTGCGTGCGGCGCGCGGGATGCTTGACCGCCGCCTGCGCCATCGCCAGCAGCGCCGCGGCGCCGGACGCATTGTCGATCGCACCGTTCCAGATGTGGTCCGGCTTGCCGTTCGCCGCGCCCATGCCCAGGTGGTCCCAGTGCGCCGAATAGATCACCGCCTCGTCGCGCAGCGCCGGATCGGAACCGGGCACGATGCCCGCCACGTTGAACTGTTCGACTTTGCGGATCGCGCTGTGCAGCGTTGCGTGCACCGTGGCGCCCAGGTCGACCGCCTTGAAGCCGCGCACCTCGGCCTGCGCGCGCAAGGTGTCGAGATCCTTGCCGGCCGCCGCGAACAGGGCGCGCGCGGTGTCTTCGGTGATCCAGCCTTGCAGCGGGTTGCCCGGCGCGGCCAGGTGGAACTTGTCGTCGCCGAAGCCGTTGGACGGCACGCTCCACGGATACGACGCCGATTCGGGGGTGTGGATCAGCAGGACGCCGGCCGCGCCCTGGCGCAGCGCTTCTTCGTACTTGTAGACCCAGCGGCCGTACCAGGTCAGCGATTTGCCGCCGAAGCGGTTCGGCTCGGCGGCGGTCGGCTTCGGGTCGTTGACCATCATGATCACCAGCTTGCCCTTGACGTCGGCGCCGCGGAAGTCGTCCCAGCGTTCGTCGTCGGCGTGGATGCCGTAGCCGGCGAACACCACCGGCGCATCGATCCTGACCTCGGCCTGGCCGTTGCCGTTGCCGAACACGATGTCGAGCGGCGCCTTCGGGGCGAGCGTCTTGCCGCCCGCCTCGAAGGTCACCGAGCTGCCGGGCAGGGTGCGGATGCCCAGCATCGGCACCGATTGGCGATACGACTTGCCGGCGGCCGGCTGCAGGCCGATCGCCGCGGCCTGGGTTTCGAGGTAGCGCACGGCCAGGTCGCCGCCGCGCTGGCCGGTGCCGCGGCCTTCGAGCAGGTCGTCGGCCAGGAACGAAAGGTGGGCGCGCAGAGGGGCTTCGGCCACCACCGGCAGCGCCGCGCCTGCCGTGTGCGCTACGGCCAGCAGGCCGGCGGCGACGATGAGGGAAGGTCGCATGATTTTTCCTTGAAGTTTATTTGCGCTTAATCGCATTCGGGAAGCGACGGCGAGTGGGTGCGCGACTGGCGGCACAGCTGCCGCCAGAAGCGACGCGTGAATTCCGGATAGCGTGCCGCGAAGTCCGCGTTGACCGGAGCGTAGCGGTAAGTCACCTGCACGGGCGGTTCGAGCTTGCGCACGGCACGTCCGAGCGGGCCGGTCAGGTAATGCGCCGCCACCACGTCGGGTTCGAGGATCACATCGATCCTGTGCGCGCTCAGCTTGTGCAGGTCGTGCTCCGGCGTTGCGGCGCTTTCGAGCTTCCAGCCGTGCTGCCGCGCGATTCCGGCGGTGATCGCGCCCCCGGTGGAAGTGCCCACGACCGGGTTGGGACTGCTGAGGGTCCTGCCGTCCCAGCGCACGCGCCGCTCGTCGGCCCGCACGTACAAGGACACGGCATCCGCCATCACGGCGCTGCGCGGATCGGCCGCGCCGTTTTTCATCGGGTAGGCCAGCGCCTTGCGCGCCGATGCGCTGTACGCGAATCCCGGCAGCACGTCGAGCAGGCCCATTTCGAGTTCCGCGAGCTGGCGGTCCGGCGGCCTGCGCTTGACGACGACCCGGGGTGCGCAGCCGGCCGCGCGCAGCGCATTGCGGGTCCATTCGATCAGCAGTCCCGGCGGGTGCTCGACCTTGTCGGTGCCCAGCACATAGGGGGCGATCTCGAAATTGGGCAGGCTGACCCGCACTTCCGCCGGACAGGGTTCCGCCGCCGTGCTGGCGCCGCACAGGCAAAGGCACAGCAACAAGGCCGCGCCGCGCGGCGCCGGCCTGCTCATCGCGCGCTCAGAAGTGTTCCTCCGGACGCAGGTAGCGCCACTGGCCGACCGGCAGGTCGCCCAGCTTGACTTTGCCGATGCGCACGCGCTTGAGGCCGATGACCTTCAGGCCGACCATGTCGCACATGCGGCGGATCTGGCGCTTCTTGCCTTCCTTCAGCGTGAAGCTGAGCTGGTCCTCGTTCTGCCAGCGCACCTTGGCCGGCAGCAGCGGCTTGCCGTCCATCCACAGCCCGAAGCACAGCTTCTTCAGGTCGGACTCGGGCAGCGTGCCCGGCTTGGTGTACTCGACGCGCACCAGGTATTCCTTTTCGATCGCGGTGTCCTGGCCGATCAGGGTCTTGGCCACGCGCCCGTCCTGGGTCAGGATCAGCAGGCCCACCGAGTCGATGTCGAGACGGCCGGCCGGCACCAGTGAGCGCAATTGCGTCGGATGGAACTGCTCCGGCGACGGATCGTCGGGCCAGCGGTTTTCCGGCTTGATCAAGGCCACGGCCGGGGTGTAGCCGTCCTCGGCCTGGCCGCTGACGTAGCCCATCGGCTTGTTGATCAGCACCGTCACGCGTTTGGACTGCTCGGCCGCGGCCTGGCGCTCGACCGTGACTTTCTGGTCCGGCGTGACCTTGCTGCCCAGTTCGGACACCACCTGGCCGTCCACCCGCACCCAGCCGCGGGCGATCCATTCATCGGCTTCGCGGCGCGAGCACAGCCCGAGTTCGGACATGCGTTTGGAGAGGCGTAACAATTCAGACATGCGTTAATTCCAATTAAACTTTAAGGGCGTCCAGCAGGTCGGTTTCAAGCTGGATCTGGTTGCGCGAGCTCGACAGCACCTTGCCGTCGACCAGGAACACGTCCTCGACGCGCTCGCCGAGGGTCATGACCTTCGCGGTGTGCAGGTTGATGCGGTAGCGCGTGAGCACGCTGGCGATCGAGTACAGCAAGCCGGTGCGGTCGGCCGCCGAAATCGACAGCAGGTAATACTGGCCGCGTTCGTCCGGGCGCAGGTCCACGGTCGGCGTGATCGGGAAGGTGCGCGACATGCGCGACAGGCGCCCGCGCGACGGCGCCGGCAGCGGCGTCTGCTTGGTCAGCAGCTCGCAGACCTCGTGCTCGATCAGGCTGATGATGTCGCGGTAGCTCTTGGCGAAATTCTGCTCGGTCACCAGGAAGGTGTCGAGCGCGTAGCCGTTCGCGGTGGTGTGGATCTTCGCGTCGAGAATCGAAAAATTTTTGCGGTCGAAGTAGCTGCAGATGCGCGCGAACAGGTCCGGCTGGTCTTTCAGGTAGACCGCCACCTGCAGGCCCTCGCCGATCGGCGCCAGGCGACACTTGACGACCGGCTTGGGCGACTCCAGGCGGTCGTGCAGGGAGCGCGTCAGCCATGCGATGTCGGCGGCGTCGTGGCGCAGGAACCAGGCCACGTCGAGCTGGCTCCACAGCGCCTCGTGCGCGTGCTCGGGCAAACCGTACAGGCGCAGCATGGCGCGCGCCTCGTCCTGGCGGTTGCGCAGCTCGCGGTCGGCCGAATGCGGCTCGCCGCCCAGCACGCGCAGTGTCACGCGGTACAGGTCTTCGAGCAGCTTGGCCTTCCACGCGTTCCACACCTTCGGGCTGGTGCCGCGGATGTCGGCCACCGTCAGCAGGTACAGCGCGGTCAGGTGGCGCTCGTCGCCGACCGTGGCGGCGAAGGCCGAGATGACGTCGGGATCCGACAGGTCCTGCTTCTGCGCCACCTGCGACATCGTCAGGTGCTGTTCGACCAGGAAGGCCACCAGCTCGGTGTCTTCGGGCTTGAGGCCGTGGCCTTCGCAAAACGTGCGCGCGTCGTCGACGCCCAGCTTGGAGTGGTCGCCGCCGCGGCCCTTGGCGATGTCGTGGAACAGCGCCGCCACGTACAGCAGCCAGGCATCGCGGAAGTTGGCGATCAGCTGGCTGCAGAACGGGTATTCGTGCGCATGTTCGCTCATCGTGAAGCGGCGCATGTTCCGCACCACCATCATGATGTGCTGGTCGACCGTGTAGACGTGGAACAGGTCGTGCTGCATCTGCCCGACGATCGGGCGGAAGGCCGGCAGGTAGCGGCCCAGGATGCTCATGTCGTTCATCCGGCGCAGCGCGTGCACCAGGCCGACCGGCGCCTGCAGGATGCGCAGGAACAGCGCCTTGTTCACGGGATCGGCGCGGAAGGCGTCGTCGATGGCTTTGCGCGCATGCCACAGTGCGCGCGTGGTGCGGGCCGTCATGCCCTTCAGGTTGGGGCGCTCGGTCATCACGACGAAGATCTCGAGCATCGACGACGGATGCTTTTCAAACGTGTCGTCGTCGCGGATGTCGATCAGGTCGTTCACTTCGTTGAAGCGCTGATTGATCTCGACCAGGACGACCGGCTGCGGGAACAGCTGCGCCTCGATGTTCTGCAGCAGGATGGTGTTGAGCTGGGTGACGGTCTTGGCGGCCCAGTAGTAGCGCTGCATCAGGATCTCGCTGGAGCGGCGCGCGTTGACGCCGTCGCCGGTCGGCGCCAGTCCCAGCGATTCGGCGATCGCGGTCTGCACGTCGAACACCAGCCGGTCCTCGCGGCGCCCGGTGTGCAGGTGCAGGCGAATGCGAATGTCCTTGAACGCGCTTTCCTTTTCCATCAGCGCGCGCGCCTCGGTCTGGGTGATCATGCCGCGCGTGGCGAGCTGGCTCCACGAATTGGCCAGGCCGGCGGCCTTGGCCACCCACAGGATCACCTGCAGGTCGCGCAGCCCGCCCGGACTCTCCTTGCAGTTCGGCTCGAGCGCGAACGCGGTGTCCTCGTACTTGGCGTGGCGCAGCCGCATCTCGGCGGTCTTGGCCTGGAAAAAAGCCTGCGGGTCGAGCGCGGCGCGATAGCGCTGCTGCAGCTGCTCGAACAGCTCGTGGTCGCCGCATACCAGGCGCGCTTCGAGCAGACTGGTTTGTACGGTGATGTCGGCCTGCGACTCGGTCATGCACTCGTCGATGGTGCGGATGCTGCTGCCGATTTCGAGTCCCAGGTCCCACAGCAGCTGCACCAGATTTTCCAGGCGCGAGCGGGTGATCGCGTCGGCCGGCTCGGACAGCAGGATCAGCAGGTCGACGTCGGAGTAGGGAAACAGCTCGCCGCGGCCGTAGCCGCCCACGCCGACCAGCGCGGACTTCGGCGGCAGGCCGGCGCCGGCCCAGGCTTCGGCCAGCACCGCGTCGACGCTCTGGCGCAGTCCGCGCAGCAGTTTCTCGGGCTTGCCGTCCTCGCGGAATGCCGCGATCAGTAGCTGGCGATCCGCCTTCAGCTGCTGCTTGAGGAGGTCGCGGGCGAGGCTGATCTGGACGGCGGCGGGCATGGCTTACGCCGCCGCGGTAGCCGGCTGTTTGGCGATGATGGCCGGCGGCGGCGGGGAGCCGGCCGACAAGGTCAGGACCTCGTAGCCGGTTTCGGTGACCAGCACGGTGTGCTCCCACTGCGCCGACAGGCTGCGATCCTTGGTCTTGATGGTCCAGCCGTCGCCCATTTCGCGGATGTCGCGGCGGCCGGCATTGATCATCGGCTCGATCGTGAAGATCATGCCCGCTTCGAGCTTTTCCAGCGTGCCCGGACGGCCGTAGTGGAGTACCTGCGGCTCTTCGTGAAACACGGTGCCGATGCCGTGGCCGCAGAATTCGCGCACCACGCTGTAGCCGTTCTTTTCGGCGTGCTGCTGGATCACGTGGCCGATGTCGCCAAGGTGCGCGCCCGGCTTGACCTTCGAGATTCCCAGCCACATGCACTCGTAGGTGACGTCGGACAGGCGCTTGGCCAGGATCGACGGCTCGCCGATGAAGAACATGCGGCTGTTGTCGCCGTGGTAGCCGTCCTTGATGACGGTGATGTCGAGGTTGACCACGTCGCCATTCTTCAGCACTTTGTCGCCCGGAATGCCGTGGCAGATGACGTCGTTGACCGAGGTGCAGATCGCCTTCGGATACGGCGTGTAGCCGGGCGGGCAGTAATTCAGCGGCGCCGGGATCGAACCCTGCACGTTGACCATGTATTCGTGGCACAGGCGATCGAGTTCGCCGGTGGTGACGCCCGCCTTGACGAACGGGGTGATGTAGTCGAGCACTTCGGAGCCAAGCCGGCCGGCAATGCGCATGCCCGCGATTTCTTCGGGGGTCTTGATGGAGATGGAGGACATAGAGGTCGCAATCGTAATAAACGGACGCAGCGGGCCGTCGAGGTGCGGACCCGTGCAGATATGTCGACATTATAAGGGAACTGCGCCATCGGCGACGCGGGAAGCCGATTCCGGAGCCGCCGGTGATGGCGGGAAATTCGACGCGTAATTCCGCGGGCGTCATTTCGGGTGGCCGGGTTTGACGCTAGGATCGACCGTTGCGGCCCAGTTTTTCGCTAGCCTCGCAATCCTCCCTGCAAGGACTAAAATGTACGCACAGATCTTCATCACTGCAAAATACGACGGCGAAGAGTTGCGGCAGGCACTGACGAATCACATCGGCGCCACTGCTATTCCGGCGGTGGAGGCGTTGCGACGCGCCGGCATGGCCGGGGACGCGAGGCAAACAGCTCCCACCGTTGTCGCGGCGCTGGGTCTCCGGGATGCAGTGACCATTCTGTATTTTTTCGATGGACCAGATACAATTTTCATTCACATTTTTGCGAAGAGAATGACGAATTTGAAGGCGCAGGTTGAGCGGGTAACGCGTGAGCTCTGGCCGTTTCTAACATCTCGCAAGAGAACAGCTTTGGCGTACCTGTTTGCACAGGACAAGGCGAAGCAACATGTGCTCATGATCAGCGGGGAGCGCGTTTCGCCTTCGCGCAAAGTCTTTCAAGCGCTTGCGGAAAAATGGTTGAGCCGGATGGTCGTTCCGGCAATTGTGTTTGCATTGACCGCATACCGACTGTCAGGAACTTCAGCAGTCCAGTCCGCGGGGATAGGCGCGCTTGCAGCAATTATTGGCGTGTTAATCGAGATTTCCGTGTTTATTTTTCACGCCAGAGATTGGGTATGGAAGGAAGTATTGTGAACAAGCTTGCTGAGCATACTTACATCGATGACGGCTCTGTTCCTCTTACTGAACAAGAACTCTGGATCGCGAACGTTCTGCGAAGCCGATTGCGGTCACCGCTCCTGTGGGAATACGGTGCCGACCCAATCGAGTTGGAAGGCGGGGAGAATCCCCCCTACTACTATGAGCCGACTTTCGCAATTCGAAACACCGAGACCGGGCGGCGGTTGTTCGTTGAGATTAACTCCGTGCCGGGCTTGTCATTGCCGAACCTCATTCTATTAGGCCTGATCGGCAAGACCGCGCGGCGCGATGGCGGAGATTGCCTACTGTTTGTCGAGGGTAAGGTCGATCCGCGGATGGAGCGCCACCTGCTTTCCAGGCAGATTCACGCTGTTTGGCTTGCAAACCGGGACGATTCTACGGTCATGTCGGCCATTGAGGCCGCGCTGCTGTGACCAGTTATCGGTGAAAGCCCCTTGCGGCGCCAACCCGGGGTCAGGTCCGGATGACCCGACCCTAGGTTTTGAATCGCGCTATCAGGGTCGGGCCCCGGCCGCGCACGTGGCTGCCCCAGCGTGCAGGCCATGGTTTCGCTTGAAAGAATGCCCAAATCCCCTTATAATCTCGGGTTGCTCGGTTTGGTTTTCGGGCACAGATGTAAAACGTAGTGCAAATAATGTTAAATCGCGAGTCCGGTCGCAAAGGGTGCCTCCATGGTGACTGACCGGATTCCAGACCCAACCCTGGAGAATTAAATGTCTGTAACAATGCGTGAAATGCTGGAAGCCGGTGTCCACTTCGGTCACCAAACCCGTTTTTGGAACCCGAAGATGGCGCCGTTCATTTTCGGTCACCGCAACAAGATCCACATCATCAACCTCGAAAAGACGATGGCGATGTATCAGGAAGCGATGAAAACCGTCAAGCAGGTCGCTGCCCAGCGCGGCACCATCCTGATGGTCGGCACCAAGCGCCAGGCGCGCGACATCATCGCCGCTGAAGCACAGCGCGCCGGTGTGCCTTACGTCGACCAGCGCTGGCTCGGCGGCATGCTGACCAACTTCAAGACCATCAAGACCTCGATCAAGCGCCTGCAGGACATGGAAGCTCAGATCGCCGACGGTTCGGTCGAGAAGCTGTCGAAAAAAGAAGGCCTGATGTTCGAGCGCGAAATGGTCAAGCTGCAGAAGTCCATCGGCGGCATCAAGGACATGGGCGGCGTTCCTGACGCAATCTTCGTCGTCGACGTCGGCTACCACAAGGGCGCGATCACCGAAGCCGGCAAACTGGGCATCCCGGTCATCGGCATCGTCGATACCAACCACTCGCCAGCCGGCGTGACCCACATCATCCCGGGCAACGACGACTCGTCGAAGGCCATCATGCTGTACGCCCGCGGCGTCGCCGATGCGATCATCGAAGGCCGTGCCAACGCCACCAACGAAGTGGCCGACATGGTCAAGTCGTCGGGCGATGACTTCGTCGAAGTGTCCGAGCAGGCGTAATTCACAGGCAGGGGCGACCCTGCTTGAATCAAAAAGGGTGGCGTCGTCACCCTTTTTTTTAAACCGAAGTCGATAGCGCGGCGCCAGCAATGCGCGCCCCCGACGGATAGATACTAGGAGAATTCACATGGCAGCGATTACTGCAGCGATGGTAGGGGAACTGCGCGGCAAGACCGACGCACCAATGATGGAATGCAAAAAAGCACTGACCGAAGCCGATGGCGACATGGCACGTGCCGAAGAAATCCTGCGCGTCAAGCTGGGCGGCAAGGCATCGAAGGCCTCGTCGCGCATCACCGCCGAAGGCGTGGTCGTCGCTTACATCGCCGGCAACACCGGCGCGCTGCTGGAAATCAACAGCGAAACCGACTTCGTCGCCAAGAACGACGACTTCCTGGCCCTGGCCAACAACGCCGCCAAGCTGGTCGCCGAGAAGAACCCGGCCGACGTCGCCGCGCTGCTGGCCCTGCCGCTCGACGGCAAGACCCTGGACGAAGTGCGTGCCGCACTGATCGGTAAAATCGGCGAAAATATGTCGATCCGCCGCTTCCAGCGTTTCGAAACCACCGGCAAGCTGGCTTCCTACATCCACGGCAACCGGATCGGCGTCATGGTCGAGTTCGAAGGCGCGGACGAGCAGGTCGGCAAGGACGTCGCGATGCACATCGCCGCGATGAAGCCGGTGTCGCTGTCGGCCGACCAGGTTCCAGCCGAGCTGATCGAAAAAGAGCGTTCGGTCGCCGCACTGAAAGCACAGGAAGACGCCGACCAGGCAGCCGCCGCGGGCAAGCCGGCCCAGTCGCCGGAAATCCTGGCCAAGCGCCTCGAAGGTTCGGTCCAGAAGTACCTGAAGGAAGTCTCGCTGCTGAACCAGGCGTTCGTCAAGAACGACAAGCAGTCGATCGAGCAGATGCTGAAGGCGGCCAACACCACCGTCAAGTCGTTCACCATGTTCGTGGTCGGCGAGGGGATCGAGAAGAAGCAGGACGACTTTGCCGCGGAAGTCGCAGCCCAGATGGCTGCCTCGAAGCAGTAAGTTGCAAAGCGGGCCGGAAGGCCCGTTTTTTTAGCTGTCGCAGTTTTCACCGTCCCTCGCGGGCGGTGAGGCCGGCAGGCGCGCCCGCGCGGCGCCCGCCGGTCAGCATCGAATAACCGTCACCCAGGAGCCTCTACATGACCAAACCAGCCTATAAACGCGTTCTTCTCAAGTTGTCTGGCGAAGCACTGATGGGCGACGACCCGTACGGCATCAACCGCGGCACCATCGAGCGCATGGTCGCCGACGTCGCCGAAGTGGCCAAGCTGGGCGTGGAACTGGCCGTGGTCATCGGCGGCGGCAACATCTTCCGCGGCGTCGCCCCGGGCGCCCAGGGCATGGACCGCGCCACCGCCGACTACATGGGCATGCTGGCCACCGTGATGAACGCGCTGGCGCTGGCCGACGCGATGCGCCAGGCTGGCGTGACCGCGCGCGTGATGTCGGCCATCGGCATCGACCAGGTGGTCGAGCCTTACGTGCGCCCGAAAGCGCTGCAGTACCTGGAAGAGGGCAAGGTCGTGGTGTTCGCCGCCGGCACCGGCAATCCCTTCTTCACCACCGACACCGCAGCGGCATTGCGCGGTTCAGAGATCAGCGCCGAGATCGTGCTGAAGGCCACCAAGGTCGATGGCGTATATACTGCCGACCCTAAGAAGGACCCGAACGCCACCCGCTACAATTCGATCACCTTCGACGAGGCGATCTCCAAGCACCTGCAGGTGATGGACGCCACCGCGTTCGCACTGTGCCGCGACCAGAAGCTGCCGATCAAGGTGTTTTCGATCGTCAAGCCGGGCGCGCTGATGGCCGTCATCATGGGTGAAGATGAAGGCACCCTGGTTCACGTGTAAAATAACGCATTATTTTCAAGCAACAATTCTCAAAAAGCTACAGGAGAGCAGCATGACACCCGCTGACATCAAGAAAAACGCCCAGGATCGCATGACCAAGTCGATCGAGACGCTGCGCGCCGATTTGGCCAAGGTCCGCACCGGCCGCGCCCACACCGGCATCCTCGACCACATCATGGTCGAGTACTACGGTTCGCCAACCGCGCTGGCCCAGGTGGCCAACGTGACCCTGATCGACGCCCGCACCATCGGCGTGGCGCCGTTCGAGAAGAAAATGGCCGCGACGATCGAAAAAGCCATCCGCGATTCGGACCTGGGCCTGAACCCGTCCTCGCAGGGCGACCAGATCCGCGTGCCGACCCCGATGCTGACCGAAGAGCGCCGCAAGGAAATGGTCAAGCTGGTCAAGAACGAGGCCGAAGACGCCAAGATCGCGATCCGCAACATCCGCCGCGACGCCAACGAGCAGGTCAAGAAGCTGGTGAAGGACAAGCTGGCGTCGGAAGACGACGAGCGCCGTTCCAGCGACGAGATCCAGAAGCTGACCGACAAGTTTGTCGCCGACGTCGACAAGATGGTTGTCGACAAAGAAAAAGAAGTGTTGACGGTATAACGCGCCAGATGATTTTCAAGAGTTCCACCACCGCCGTCCCTGAAGTCGCCAAGGTGCCCCGGCACGTGGCGATCATCATGGACGGCAACGGCCGCTGGGCCACCAAGCGGCTGCTGCCGCGCGTCGCCGGCCACGTCAAGGGCGTGGAAGCGGTGCGCGACTGCGTCGAGGCCTGCGTCGAACGCGGCATCGAGTACCTGACCCTGTTCGCGTTCTCGTCGGAGAACTGGCGCCGTCCGGAAGAGGAAGTGTCGCTGCTGATGCGCCTGTTCGTCACCGCGCTCGAACGCGAAGTGGCGAAGATGCATGCCAACGACATCCGCCTCAAGGTCGTCGGCGACCTGTCGCGCTTCGACGCCAAGCTGCGCGAGATGATCGCCAGCGCCGAGCGCCGCACCGCCAACAACACGCGCCTGACCCTGACCATCTGCGCCAACTACGGCGGGCGCTGGGACATCATGCAGGCCACCGGCAAAATGGTGGCCGCGCATCCGGGTGTAAACGATTTCACCGAGGAGCAGCTGGCCGAGCACCTGGCGATGGCGTACGCGCCCGAGCCGGACCTGTTCATCCGCACCGGCGGGGAAGAGCGCATCTCCAACTTCCTGCTGTGGCAACTGGCGTATTCGGAGCTGTATTTCACCGACACCTTCTGGCCGGATTTCTCGACCCAGTCGCTGGACGCGGCGATCTCCTCGTATCAAGGCCGCGAACGCCGTTTCGGCCGCACCGGCGACCAACTGGCCGAAAAGAAAAAATAAATGCTCAAGACCCGGATCATCACGGCGGTCGCGTTGCTGGCGGTATTGCTGCCGGTGCTTTACTTCGACAACGCGATCGCGTTCGCGGTGGTGGTCACGGTGTTCTTCGGCGCCGCGATGTGGGAAGGCTTTCGCCTGTTTAATCCCGATTCGAGCCGCGCGCTGCTGATCGCCGCCGCCTGGACCGCTGCCTTCGCCTACGCCTTCTTCATCGCTCCCCGGACCGTCATGACGTTCTGGTTCGCCATCAGCGCGCTGATCTGGCTGCTGCGCCTGGCGCCGTCGCTGAAGATCGGCCTGCCGGCGCTGGCCACCACCGCCAACACCATGCTGTCGGTGACCTACGCGATCGCGATCGTCGCCTGCTTCGCCGCCATCGTCGCGCTGTTCCGCCATTCGCCCATCTACCTGCTGTCGGTGATGGCGCTGGTATGGATCGCCGACATCGGCGCCTACGCGGCGGGCAAGGCGTTCGGCAAGCACAAACTCGCACCATCGATCTCTCCCGGCAAATCCTGGGAAGGCGCGATCGGCGGCGCCATCGCGGTGTTCGTCATCGCCGCGCTGACCGTGGTCTTCGGCGGCGCCGCGCTGGCCGACACCTTCGCGGTGCACGTCCAGTCCAAGTTCGGGTGGGCCGCGCTGGCGGGCATACTGGCGGTGATCGTCGCCGCGAGCATCGTCGGCGACCTGTTCGAATCCCAGTTGAAGCGCCGCGCCGGCGTCAAGGACAGCAGCAGCCTGCTGCCCGGCCACGGCGGAGTGCTGGACCGGATCGACGCCCTGATCCCCGTATTGCCGCTGGCAGCGCTGATCGACACCTGGCTCTAAAGGCACACCATGCAACACATCACCATCCTAGGCGCCACCGGCTCGATCGGTGTGTCGACCCTCGACGTGCTCGCCCGTCATCCCGACAAATATAAAGTCCACGCGCTGACCGCGCACGGCAAGGTCGAGGAACTGGCCGCGCAATGCGCGCAGTTTCGCCCGGCCCGCGCGGTGGTCGGCACGGCCGGCGCGGCCGCGCGCCTGTCCGAACTGCTGCGCGCGAAGGACATCCGCTGCGACGTCTCGTACGGTGAACAAGCGCTGTGCGAAGTGGCCGCCGAAGCCGACACCGTGATGGCCGCCATCGTCGGCGCAGCCGGCCTGGCGCCGACCCTGGCCGCCGCGCGGGCCGGCAAGAAGATCCTGCTCGCCAACAAGGAAGCGCTGGTCATGTCCGGCCAATTGTTCATGGATGCAGTGCACCAAAATGGTGCAATTTTGCTGCCGATCGACAGCGAGCACAATGCGATTTTCCAGTCGCTGCCGCAGTCGTACGCACGTTCGCCCGAAAGCGCCGGCGTTGCCAAGATTTTGCTGACCGCGTCCGGCGGCCCCTTCCTCGCGCGCGCGGTCGAGACGCTGGAAGAGGTCACGCCGGAACAGGCCTGCAAACACCCCAACTGGTCGATGGGCCGCAAGATCTCGGTCGACTCGGCCACCATGATGAACAAGGGCCTCGAAGTGATCGAGGCGCACTGGCTGTTCGGCGCGCCCGCGTCGCAGATCGAGGTGGTGATCCATCCGCAAAGCGTAATCCACTCGATGGTGTCCTACGTCGACGGCTCGGTGCTGGCGCAACTGGGCAACCCCGACATGCGCACGCCGATCGCCCACGCGCTGGCCTTCCCTGAGCGGATCGAATCCGGAGTAGGGCAGCTCGACCTGACCACCATCGGCACGCTGCAGTTCGAGAAGCCCGACTTCGCGCGCTTCCCGTGCCTGGCGCTGGCGTTCGAGGCGCTGGTCGCCGGCGGCACCTCGCCGGCGCTGCTCAACGCGGCCAATGAAGTGGCGGTCGAAGCGTTCCTCGATCGCCGCATCGGCTTCCGCGACATCGACCGCGTGATCGCCCGAGTGATGCACGAAAACGCGCACGGCGCCGCCAGCAGCATCGAGGCGGTGATGGCGCAGGACGCGCTGGCGCGCGCCGCGGCGCAGCGCATCGTCGCCGGGCTGGTGCGATGACCCTGATCGTCAAGGTGCTCGCGCTGCTGCTGGCGCTCGGTCCGCTGATCATCTTCCACGAGCTGGGACATTACGTCGTGGCGCGCCTGTGCGGCGTGAAGGTGCTGCGCTTCTCGGTCGGCATGGGCAAGATCGTCTGGTCGCGCCGCTTCGGCCCCGACCAGACCGAATGGGCCATTTCGGCGCTGCCGCTGGGCGGCTACGTCAAGATGCTCGACTCGCGCGACCCGGACGCGCCAAGCATGACCGAGGCCGACCTGCTCCACGAATTCACCCGCCAGAGCGTCTGGCGCCGCATCGCCATCGTCGCCGCCGGCCCGCTGGCCAACTTCCTGCTCGCGATCGTCGTCTACGCCGGCCTGTCGATGTACGGCTCGGTCGAGCCGTCGACCAAACTGCGCGCGCCGGCCGAAACGTCGGCGGCTTACGCGGCCGGCCTGCGCGGCGGCGAGCATGTCGTCGCGGTCAACGGCAAGCCTGTCGCCAGCTGGGACGAAATGCGCTGGGAGCTGGTGGACGCCATCGTCGACCAGCACGAGGCGCGCCTCGACGTGCGCCAGGCGCAGGGCGGCCAGTTCGCCGCGGTCATCCCGAGCCGCGCGTTCGCCGGCCTCGATGTGGAAGGCGACGTCATGACGCGCCTCGGTTTCGGTCCCGGCCTGCCGAAGGCGGTGATCGAGCAGGTCATCGCCGGCGGTCCCGGCGCGAAAGCCGGCCTGCAGCCGCGCGACCTGGTGACGGCCATCGACGGCAAGAGCGTGATCGACGGCCTGGCGCTGGTCGAAGCGGTGCGCGCTTCCGGCGGGCGCCCGCTCGCGCTCGAAGGCCTGCGCGCCGGCAGCCCGTTCGCGCTGACCGTGGCGCCCGAGTTCGACGCATCCCGCAAGCTGTGGGCGATCAAGGTCATGACCAGCATGGCGCCGGAGATGGTGACGGTGTCCTACGGCCCGTTCGAAGCGGTCGCCAAGGCCTCGGTCAAGACCTGGGACACCAGCGTCCTCACCATCAAGATGATCGGCAAGATGATCACCGGCGAGGTCTCGCTGAAGAACGTCACCGGCCCTATCACCATCGCCGATTACGCGGGGCGCACCGCCCTGATGGGCGCGCAGGTGTTTTTGAGCTTCGTCGCCTTCATCAGCATCAGCCTCGGCGTGATGAATCTGTTACCAATTCCGGTGCTGGATGGGGGACATTTGCTGTATTATTCGCTGGAAGTTTTGACCGGCCGCCCCTTGCCCGAGCGGATTGGGGCCTTCGCGCAGCGCGCCGGGATCGGCTTGCTGGTCCTGCTGATGGCGCTAGCTGTCTTCAACGACGTCGTCCGGCTGCTGTAGCCGGCGTCTTTCGAACATGTACGCTGTCTTATGATTGACCATTGATTTTGCCAATGAAATTACATTCAGATCGTTTTGCCCTGCCATTCTTTCGCCGCAGTTTGATCGGCGCCGCCGCCCTGGCCCTGTGCGCCGGCCATGCACTCGCAGTCAATCCGTTTGTCGTCAAGGACATCCGCGTCGAAGGGATCCAGCGCACCGAAGCCGGCACCGTGTTTACCTACCTGCCGGTGCGCGTGGGCGAAACCTTCGACGATGAGAAGAGCATCACCGCAATCAAGGCGCTGTACGCGACCGGCTTCTTCAAGGACGTGCGCCTGGAAGAAGAAAACGGCGTGCTGGTCGTGCTGGTTGAAGAGCGTCCGGCGATCTCCACCGTGGACTTCACCGGCACCAAGGAATTCGAGAAGGACGTGCTGGTCAAGGCGCTCAAGGAAATCGGCGTCGGCGAAGCGAAGATCTTCGACAAGGCATCGGTCGACCGCGCCGAGCAGGAGCTCAAGCGCCAGTACCTCTCGCACGGCCTGTACGGCGTCAAGATCACCACCACCATCACGCCGATCGAGCGTAACCGCGTCACCGTCATGTTCAACGTGGACGAAGGCGACATCGCGCGCATCCGCGGCATCAACATCGTCGGCAACAAGCACTTCAGCGACAAGGAGCTGCGCGAGACGATGGCGCTGTCCACGTCCGGCTGGTTCACCTGGTACTCGAAGGCCGACCAGTATTCGAAGACCAAGCTGACCGGCGACATCGAGGCGCTCAAGTCGTTCTACCTGAACCGCGGCTACCTCGAAGTGAACATCGAATCGACCCAGGTCTCGATCACGCCCGACAAGAAAGACATCTACCTGACGATTAACATCACCGAAGGCGAGAAGTACACCGTCTCGGCGGTCAAGCTCGATGGCGAGATGTTCGGCCGCGAAGAGGAACTGAAGTCGCTGCTGCTGCTGAAACCCGGCATGACCTATTCGGGCGAACGCCTGACCGATTCGAACAAGCGCATCGCCGACCGCCTCGGCACCTTCGGCTACGCCTTCGCCAACGTCAACGCGAATCCCGAAATCGACCGCGAAAAGCGCGAAGTCGCGTTCACCTTCTTCATCGATCCGGGCAAGCGCGCCTATGTGCGCCACATGAACATCGTCGGCAACACCACCACGCGCGACGAAGTCATTCGCCGCGAGTTCCGCCAGTTCGAGGGCTCCTGGTACGACGGCAACAAGATCAAGCTGTCGCGCGACCGCGTCGACCGCCTCGGCTACTTCAAGGACGTCACCGTCGACACGCCGGAAGCGCAGGGCACCTCCGACCAGGTCGACATCAACCTGACCGTGGTCGAGAAGCCGACCGGTAACTTCATGATCGGCGGCGCGTTCTCGCAGGCCGAGAAGTTCACCTTCACCGCGGCGATCCAGCAGGCCAACTTCGCCGGCAGCGGCAACACCGTCGGCATCGAGCTGAACACCAGCCGCTACAGCCGCACCATCGCGTTCTCGCAGACCAATCCCTACTTCACCGACGACGGCATCTCGCGTTCGTTCGAGGTGTACCTGCGCACCACCCGTCCGCCGGCGCTCAACACCGGCAGCTTCACCGTCAAGCAGACTGGCGGGCGCATGAGCTTCGGCGTGCCGTTCTCCGAGACCGACACCGTGTACTTCGGCGCCGGCGTGGAACGCACCACCATCGAGACCGACGACACGAGCCCGCAGCGCTACAAGGACTACGTGGCGCAGTTCTCCCACATTCCGGGCGGCGTGGGATCGGCCACCACCAATTCGCTGCCGCTGACGGCCGCCTGGGCGCGCGACAGCCGCGACAGCGCGATCACGCCGACGGCCGGCCGCTTCCAGCGCGCCAACCTCGAGCTCGACCTGGTCGGCAACTCGAAGTACTACCGCGCGGTGTACGAGCAGCAGTGGTACCGTCCGCTGACGCGTTCGATCACGCTGGCCCTGAAGGGCGAGCTCGATTACGGCCACGGCATCCGCGGCACCAGCTACCCGGTCTTCAAGAACTTCTACGCCGGCGGCATCGGTTCGGTGCGCGGCTACACCAGCTCCTCGCTGGGCGTGGTCGACACCCACTTCGGCGACGCGCTGGGCGGCGCCAAGCGCCTGATCGGCAATGCCGAACTGCAGATGCCGTTCCCGGGCGGCGGCACCGACAAGAGCCTGCGCTGGTTCGGCTTCTTCGACGCCGGCCAGGTGTACCAGGAAAACCAGAAGATGCGCCTGTCGGAGCTGCGTTACTCGACCGGTTTGGGCGTAAGCTGGATCTCGCCGGTCGGCCCCTTGAAGTTGAGTTATGCTAAGCCGTTGAATGCGAAGTTCGGCGACCGCCTGGAACGCTTCCAGTTCCAGATGGGTACCGGTTTCTGATCCTTGCTTGTCGACTTAGACTATCCAGATAGCGGAGAATTATGTTGAAAACTGTGACTGCCTTGCTGCCCAGAGCGCTCGCCATGGCCGCCTTGTGCGCATGTTCGCTGGCGCAGGCGCAGACCGCGCCGAGCCGCATTGGTTTCGTCTTCACCGAGCGCCTGATGACCGACTCGAAGCTGGCCAAAGCGGCCGACGCCAAGATCGAGGCGGAGTTTTCCAAGCGCCAGAAGGCCAACCGAGACATGCTGGCGCGCCTGAAGACGCTGTCGGAAAAGCTCGACGCCGACGCGCCGACCCTGGTCGAGCCGGAACGCACCCGCCGCTACCGCGAAGTGGCGGACCTGGAAAAGGACGTCCAGCGCACCCAGCGCGAGTTCAACGAGGACCTGCTGCAGCGTAAAAGCGAAGAGCGCGCCAACATCGCCCAGAAAGCCTACAAGCTGATCGAACAGATCGCCGAGCAGGAGCACCTCGACGTGGTGCTGCAGGAATCGGCCTGGACCAGCCCGCGCATCGACATCACCGACAAGATCATCAAGCTGCTCGACAAATAAATACGTGACACTTCTTAGAATCAGATGGAGCGCGCTGGGTTTGCTGGTACTGGGAGCCGTGGCGCATGCGCAAGGCGGCCCGGCACGGGTGGTCTACGTCGCGCCCGAACGCCTGTACTCGGAGACGAAGCAGGCCAAGGCGGCCGACGCCCGCATCGCGGCCGAGTTTTCCGGCCGCGCCAAGGCCAACGCGGAGATGGTCGCGCGCCTGCGCAAGCTGTCCGACAAGTACGAGGCCGACGAGGCCGGCATGGCCGAGCCGGAACGCACGCGCCGCCGCCGCGAGGTGTACGACCTCGACGCCGAGGCGCGGCGCAAGGAAATCGCCTACCGCGACGACCTGCAGCACCGCAAGAACGAAGAACGCGAACTGATTACCGCCAGGGCGCATGCGCTGATCGGCCGCTTCGCCGAACAGGAAAAAATCGACGTGGTCCTGTTCCGCGACGTGCTGTGGGCGCGGCCGGGCGTGGACATCACCGACAACATCATCAAGCAGCTCGACAAATAAGCGCTTGACCAGACATCGAACGGACAACCAGATGGGCACGCGACTGGGTGAATTGGTCGAACGCTTGGGCGGCCAGCTGGTGGGAGACCCGAACCTCGAAGTGAGCGGGATCGCCCCATTGGCGGACGCCGGGGCCGATCACATCAGCTTCCTCTCCAACAGCAAACTGCGCGCGCAGGCGGCCGCCAGCGGCGCCGCCGCGCTGATCGTGTCGGGCGCCGACGATGCATTCGTCGCCGCCTCGTACGCCGGCGCGCGCATCGTCGCGCCCAACCCTTACGTGTATTTCGCCCGCGCCGCGCAGTATTTCGCGTCGCTCGTTGAAGTGCCGCCCGCGCCGGGCATCGATCCGAGCGCCAGCGTCGCCGCCGGCGCCCAGGTCGACCCCGGCGCCCACGTCGGGCCGCGGGCGACCATCGAAGCGGGCGCCATCGTCAAGGCCGGCGCGGTGATCGGGGCCGGCTGCTTCGTCGGCAAGGACGCCGTGATCGGCGAGGGCACCCAGCTGTTCGCCAACGCCACCTTCCACGCGCGCTGCCAGATCGGCAAGCGTGGCATCATTCATTCGGGCGCCGTGATCGGCACCGACGGTTTCGGCTTCGCCAACGAGGGCGGCGTCTACATCAAGATTCCGCAGACCGGCCGCGTGATCATCGGCGACGACGTCGATATCGGCGCCAATACCACCATCGACCGCGGCGCGCTGGCCGACACCGTCATCGAAGACGGCGTCAAGCTGGACAACCAGATCCAGATCGGCCACAACTGCCACATCGGCGCGCACACCGCGATGGCCGGCTGCGTCGGCGTGGCCGGCTCGGCGAAGATCGGCAAGTACTGTACTTTTGGGGGCGCCGCGATGGTGCTGGGCCACCTGACCATCGCCGACCGCGTGCACATTTCGTCGGGCAGCATGGTGTCGCGCTCGATCCTCGAAGCGGGGCAGTACACGGGATTTTACCCATTGGCCAAGAACGCCGACTGGGAAAAAAGTGCGGCAATCGTTCGCAATCTGGACGCCATGCGGGATAAAATCCGGGCGCTCGAAAAAACAATCAAAACACTGACAGACAAATCATGACCACCACTTCCGAAAACAAGACCCTCGACATCTGCGCCATCAAGAAGCTGCTGCCGCACCGTTACCCGCTGCTGCTGGTCGACCGCGTGCTTACCTGGGAAGCGAACAAGTCGATCACCGCGATCAAGAACGTCACCGTCAACGAAGAATTCTTCAACGGCCACTTCCCGCACAAGCCGGTGATGCCGGGCGTCTTGATGATCGAAGCGCTGGCTCAGACCGCCGCGATCCTGTCGTTCCTGACGATGGGCGTGCAGCCGGACGAGAACTCGGTGGTCTACTTCGTCGGCATCGACAACGCGCGCTTCAAGCGCCCGGTGGGCCCTGGCGACCAGCTGAAGATGGACGTCGAGATCGTGCGCGTGTCGCGCGGCATCTGGAAGTACAAGGCGGTCGGCACGGTCGACGGCGCGGTCGCGCTGGAAGCGGACTTGATGTGCACCATCCGCGCCACCGACGACGCGAGCAAGGCGGCGGGACAGTAACATGGCATTGATCCATCCCAGCGCCATCGTCGACCCGAAGGCGCAACTCGACAGCACGGTGGAAGTCGGCCCGTACTCGATCATCGGCCCCAACGTGTCGATCGGCGCGCGCACCGTGGTGGGACCGCACGTGGTCATCGAAGGCCACACCACCATCGGCGAGGACAACAAGTTCTTCCAGTTCTCCTCGATCGGCGCGGCGCCGCAGGACAAGAAGTGGTCCGGCGAGCCGACCCGCCTCGAAGTCGGCCACCGCAACACCGTGCGCGAGTTCTGCACCTTCAACCTCGGCACCGCGCAGGACGCCGGCGTGACCCGGCTCGGCAACGACAACTGGATCTCGGCTTACGTCCACCTGGCGCACGACTGCCAGGTCGGCAGCAACACGATCTTCTCGAACAACGCCCAGCTGGCGGGCCACGTCGAAGTGGGCGACTGGGCCATCCTGTCGGGCTACGCCGGCGTGCACCAGTTCTGCAAGATCGGCGCGCACGCCTTCATCGGCATGTACACCAGCCTTACCCAGGACGTGCCGCCGTTCGTGCTCGTCTCGGGCAACCCGGCCGGCGCGCGCGGCGTCAACATCGAAGGCATCAAGCGGCGCGGCTTCTCGCGCCCGCAGGTCGACGCCATCCGCGGCGCCTACAAGACCATCTACCGCTCCGGCCTGTCGCTGGAAGAAGCCAAGGCCGCGCTGGCCGAACAGGAAGCGGCGAACGCCGACACCGCGCCGCAGCTGCGCGCCTTCCGCGAGTTCCTCGGAGCCGCGACCCGTGGCATCGTCCGCTGACATTTCGGTAGCGCTGGTTGCCGGCGAGGTGTCCGGCGACATGCTTGCCGGGCGCCTGCTGGCCGGCCTGCGTCCGCACCTGCCCGATGCGCGTTTCCACGGCATCGGCGGGCCGCGCATGATCGAGCAGGGCTTCGAGTCCGACGTTCCAATGGACACGCTGACAGTGCGCGGCCTGTTCGAAGTCATTCCCCGCTACCGCGAGATCAAGGGCATCCAGAACGCGCTGCGCGACCGCCTGCTGGCCGAGCGGCCGGCGGTGTTCATCGGCGCCGACTACCCGGGCTTCAACCTCGGCCTCGAAATGCAGCTGAAGGAAGCCGGCATCCCGACCGTGCACTTCGTCAGCCCGCAGATCTGGGCCTGGCGGGGCGGGCGCATCAAGAAGATCCAGAAAGCGGTCTCGCACATGCTGGTGATCTTCCCGTTCGAGGAAGAGATCTACCGGCAGGCCGGCGTACCGGTCACCTACATCGGGCATCCGCTGGCCGAGATGATCCCGTTGCAGCCCGACCAGGCCGCGGCGCGCCAGGCGCTCGGCATCGACGCCGGCGCCCGCGTGGTGACGGTGATGCCGGGCAGCCGCATGGGCGAACTCAAGTACCTGGCCGAGCCCTTCGTCGGCGCGGTCAAGCTGCTGGCCGAACGCGATCCCGGCCTGAAATTCGTCGTGCCGATGGCCGGCGAACGCCAGCGCGCCTATTTCGGCGAACTGGTGGCGAAGGCCGGCCTCGGCGACGTCGAAATTTCGCTCACCGACCATTCGCACACGGCGATCTGCGCGGCCGACGCGGTGCTGGTCGCCTCGGGCACGGCGACGCTGGAAGTGGCGCTGTTCAAGAAGCCGATGGTGATCGCCTACAAGGTGATGGCGGCGTCCTGGCAGATCATGCGCCACATGGGCTACCAGCCGTGGATCGGCCTGCCGAACATCCTGGCGCGCGAATTCCTCGTGCCCGAACTTCTGCAGCACGCCGCCACGCCGCAGGCGCTGGCCGACGCGGTGTGGAAGCAGCTGAACGACGCCCCCGGCCGCCTGCGGCTGGTGCAGCGATTCACCGACATGCATCACAGCCTGCTGCGCAACAGCGCGCAGGAAAGCGCCGCCGCCGTCATGCGCATCATCGACGCACCACATTCATCATGACGAAAAAGAAAATCAATTTTTATCCCGGGCTGAAGAAGTCCCAGTACCCGTTCACGCTGGACGACATCGTCTGCGGCGTCGACGAGGCGGGGCGCGGGCCCCTGGCCGGCCCGGTGTTCGCGGCTGCCGTGATCCTCGACCCGCGCCGCCCGATCGATGGCCTGCGCGATTCGAAGAAGCTGACCGCCGAGCGGCGCGACGAGCTGGCGCCGCAGATCAAGGAATGCGCGCTGGCGTGGGCGATCGCCGAGTGCTCGCACGAAGAGATCGACGCCATCAACATCCTCAACGCCACCATGCTGGCGATGAAGCGCGCGGTGGAGGCGCTCAAGACGGCGCCGACCATCGCCCTGATCGACGGCAACCGCAGCCCGGTCATGACGGTGCGCTGCCACCCGATCGTCGAAGGCGACGACAAGGTGCACGCGATTTCCGCCGCCTCGATCCTGGCCAAGACCGCGCGCGACGCCGCGCTGGTGGTGCTGCACGCGCAGTATCCGCAGTACGGATTCGACCAGCACAAGGGCTACAGCACGAAGATGCACATGGAGCGCCTGCGCGAGTTCGGCGCCTGCCCGGTGCACCGCCGCTCGTTCGCCCCGGTGCGCGCCGCGCTGGCCGGCGAGATCCTGTTCGAAACCCTGCCGCTCGACTTCAGCCTGGAGGACGAGGAATGAAGTCGATCACCTCGCGCGACAATCCGCTGTACAAGGAGCTCAAGCACCTGGCGACCAGTTCGCAGGCGCGCCGCAAGGCCGGCCGCACCTTGCTCGACGGCGTGCACCTGTGCCAGTCCTGGCTGGAACTTCGCGGCGCGCCGTTGCAGTGCATCGTCAGCGAAGGCGCCTTGCACAACCCCGAGGTGTCGCCCATCGTGCGCCGCTGCGAGGAGCTGCACGCGCACGTGACGCTGCTGCCGGACGCGCTGTACAACGCCGTCACCCAGGTCGAACACGGCGTCGGCCTGATGTTCCTGGTCGACACCCCGGTGCGGGCGATCGACGGCGCCCTGACCAAATCGGCGGTCCTGCTGGACAACCTGCAGGACCCCGGCAACGTCGGCTCGATCCTGCGCAGCGCCGCGGCGGCCGGCATCGGCCAGGTCTACTGCAGCGCCGGCACGGCGTTCTGCTGGTCGCCCAAGGTGCTGCGCGCGGCGATGGGCGCCCACTTTGTGCTGGAGATTTACGAGAACGTCGACCTGGCCGAACTGGTGAAGGCGTCCAGGGTGGCGGTGCTGGCCACCAGCGGCTACGCGACCCAGCGCCTGTACGACGTCGACCTGCGCCAGCCGGTGGCCTGGCTGATGGGGCACGAAGGGCAGGGCGTGGCCGACGACCTGCTGGCCCTGGCGACCCACCGGGTGGTGATCCCGCACCTGGGCCAGATCGAGTCGCTGAACGTGGCCGCCTGCGCCGCGGTGTGCTTTTTTGAACAACTGCGGCAAAATCAGGCGTAGACGCTGTCGTTGCTCTGGGTTAATCTTTCACCTGGAGCCAAGTGGAGTAATGATGGACATCGCGCATTTGCATTTTCTGGTGGCGGAAGCCGACCCTTCGCAGCGAGCCTCGCTGGTGGAGATGCTCGCCCAGCTTGGCGCCAGCCAGGTCACCGAGGTGCCGGACGGGCACACGGCGCTGCGCTGTTTCCAGGATTCGTTCACGCCGACGGTCAACGTGGCGATCATCGACCTGGCGCTGCCCGGCATGGACGGCCTTGAGCTGATCCGCACGCTGGCCGGCATGCAGTGCCGCGCGCGCCTGATCGTGGTCGGCGCGCAGCCGGCCGGCCTGATGTTCTCGGTCGAGACCATGGCCCAGGCCTACGGCTTCGACCTGCTCGGCGCGATCGCCAAGCCGGTCACGGCAAGCCGCCTCGCCGCGCTGCTGGAAAACTATGTGCCCCCGGTCGCGCCGGCGGACCGCGCGCCGAAAGGCCCGAGCTTCACGTTTTCCGAGATTGGCATCGGCCTGCAGGCGCGCCAGTTCGAACCCTTCTTCCAGCCCAAGATCGAACTCGAGACGGGCCAGGTCAAGGGCCTCGAAGCGTTTGCGCGCTGGCGCCATCCCGAGCACGGCGTGCTTGGGCCGTCGGCGTTCATCGACGCGCTCGAACAGAACAACCGCATCGACTTCCTCGACTGGAGCATGATCGAGAAATCGGTCGAGGCCTGCCGCGGCTTCCACGACCAGGGCATCCCGATGTCGATCTCGATCAACCTCGCGCCCGAGACGCTGGCCCATCCGGCCTTCATGCAGCAGATCGCCGCCTGCGTCGAGCGCCATCGCGTCATGCCCGACTACATCACCTTCGAGATGCCCGAATCGTCGGTGCTGACCACCGACCCGAATTTCGTCGAGCGGCTGGTGCGCCTGCGCATGGCCGGCTACGGCCTGGCGATCGACGACTACGGCACCGGGCGCTCGAACCTGCAGCTGCTGGCGCGCATCCCGTTTTCGGAACTGAAGATCGACCGCAGCTTCGTCGACGGCGCCTCGAAGAAGCGCGCGCTCGGCACCGTGCTCAGTTCCTGCCTGGGCCTGGCGCGCAGCCTGGACCGGATGTCGGTGGCGGTCGGGGTCGAGACCAAGGAAGACTGGGATTTCCTGCAGGGCCTCGGCTGCACCTACGCCCAAGGCTATCACATCGCCAGCCCGATGGAAGCGTCGGCCTTCCCCGGCTGGCTGGAAGACTGGCGCCAGTTTTTCTGATCGCAGCATGGCGCCGCCGCGCGCTGCATTTGTGCCATTTCGTGTACAGTATGCAAGTTGCGAGAAAATTGTCCAAGAGAGCCGAATGACCCCTAACGATCAGTCCGTGCCGGACGGACTCCCCGCCGCGCCAGGCGGCGCGGTCGCGTCCTCCGCCGATGCGCGCCATCTTGCGCGTTTCATCGCCGGCGTCACCGACTATGCCATCTACGCACTGGCGCCGGACGGCACGGTGGTGACCTGGAACGCCGGCGCCGAGCGCTTCAAGCAGTACACCGGTGCGGAAATCATCGGCTCCAACTTCTCCCGCTTCTACACCGACGAGGACCAGCTGTCCGGCAAGCCGCAGCGCGCGCTCGCCACGGCCGCGTCGACCGGCAAGTACGAAGAAGAGGGCTGGCGCGTGCGCAAGGACAAGACGCGCTTCTGGGCCAGCGTGGTGATCGATGCGATTCGCGACGAGCAGGGCGTGCTGGTCGGCTTTGCCAAGATCACGCGCGACGTCACCGAGCGCAAGCAGGCCCAGGACCGGATGCATTCGAGCGAGGAGAAGTTCCGCCTGCTGGTGCAGGGAGTGACGGACTACGCCATCTACATGCTGTCGCCCGAGGGCGTGGTCACCAATTGGAATGCAGGCGCCGAGCGCATCAAGGGCTACCGCGCCGAAGAGGTGGTGGGCACGCACTTCTCGCGCTTCTACACCGAACCTGACCGGATCGCGGGCCTGCCCGCCAGGGCGCTGGCCCGGGCGCGCGAGGACGGGCGCTTCGAGAACGAGGGCGTGCGCGTGCGCAAGGACGGCACGACATTCTGGTCCCATGTGGTGATCGACGCCATCCGCGACGACGACGGTGAGCTGATCGGCTTCGCCAAGATCACGCGCGACATCTCCGAGCGGCGCGAAGCGGCGGTCACGCTGGAGAAGACCCGCGAAGCGCTGTTCCAGTCGCAGAAGCTGGAAGCGATCGGCAAGCTGACCGGCGGCATCGCGCACGACTTCAATAACCTTCTCAACGTGATCGTCAGCGGCGCCGAGCTGCTGTCGCGCGAGCACAAGAGCGCCAGTGCGTCGAAGATCCTCGACAGCATCCAGCGCGCGGCGATGCGCGGCGCAACGCTGACGCAGCAGTTGCTGTCGTTCGCGCGCCAGCAGCCGCTGGTGCAGGACGATTTCAACCTGAACATGGTGATCCAGAAGTTCGAGGCCATCCTGCGCCGCGCCGTGCCGCCCGAAGTACAGCTGGAACTGAGGCTGTCGGACCGGCCGAACCTGGTCCGCATCGACGTCGTGCAGTTCGAAGCGGCGGTGCTGAACCTCATTTCGAATGCGTGCGATGCAATGCCGGCCGGCGGCACGCTGGTCATCAGGACCGAGTCCGTGATCCTTGCCGACAACGAGGTCCACGACGCCGCGGCAGGCGCTTACTTGCAGGTGTCCGTGTCGGACAACGGCATAGGCATGCCCGCCGACGTGGTGTCGCGCGCGGTCGAACCTTTCTTCACCACCAAGCCGGTAGGCAAGGGCACGGGGCTCGGCCTCAGCCAGGCGTACGGCCTGGTGCAGCAATCGGGCGGGGTGCTGCAGATTCAGAGCGAAATCGGCAAGGGCACCTGCATCTCGCTGTATTTCCCGATGCTGAACCATGAAGACGGCAATGGCGCCTCGCTCGAAACCAACGACGGCAATGACAGGGCGCTGGTGGTCGACGACCAGCCGGACGTGCTCGACATCGCGGTCGAACAGTTCAAGAGCCTTGGCTACGACGTTTTCTCCGCCAACAGCGGCGCCGAAGCGCTGGCGATCCTGCGCCGCACGCCGAATATCGACGTGCTGTTTTCGGACGTGCTGATGCCCGGCATGAACGGCTATGAGCTTGCGCGCGAGGCGCTTCTGATCAACCCGGACCTCAAGGTGCTGCTGGTGTCCGGCTATGCCGCGCCCGAACTGGCGCGCCAATTCGGCGACACCTCCAAATTCGAGCTGCTCGCGAAACCCTACCGCATGTCGGAGGTGATCAAGAAACTGCGGCAGGCCAGCTGATGGACATGGGCTTGATGACGGTACGCGAACGGGTCGAGGCCTTCGACTGGGCGGCGACCGCGCTGGGGCCGCGTTCGGCGTGGCCGGTTTCGCTCAAGAGCATGATGGCGATGGTGCTGGCCGCCGAGCAGCCGATGCTGCTGTGGTGGGGCGCGGACCTGGTCCAGATCTACAACGACGCTTTCGCGCCCTGCCTGGGAAACCGCCATCCGGCGGCGCTGGGCCAGCCCGCGGTCGCGTTCTGGCAGGACGTATGGGCCGTCGTCGGCGGCCAGATCGAGGCCGTGCTCGCGCACGGCCGGCCGACCGTCAAGGAAGACGCGCTGGTGCCGATCTGGCGCAACGGCCGGATGGAAGAGGTCTACTGGAGCTACACGTACACGCCGGTATTCGACGACGGCGGCGCGCTGTGCGGCGTGCTGACCATTTGCACCGAGACCACCGCGCGCGTGCTGGCCCAGCGGCGCCAGCAGATGCTTGCCGCATTTTCGCGAACGCTGGGCGCCTGCGTCACGCGCCAGGACGTGATCGCGCAGGCGCAGGCGGTGGCGCTGACCAATGCATCCGACATTCCGGCGATGCGCATCGGCGACGCCGGCAGCCATTCCACCGAGGCGACGGTGTTGCGCGTCGCCGACGCGCAGCCCGAGGGCGGTCTGGCGATCGCGTTCACGCTGAGCGAACAGCTGCCCTTCGACGCCAACTACCGCGCTTTCCTCGAACAGTTCACCGCTTCCATCGGCGAAGCGATCGCGCAGGTGGAAAGCGCGCGCAAGCACGAGATCGCGCGGGCCGACCGCGACCGCCTGCTGACCGATGCGCCGGTCGGCACCGCGCTGCTGGCGGGGGAGGACCTGGTGTACCACCTGGCCAACCCGATCTACTGCAACATCGTCGACCGTGCCGATATCGTCGGCAGGGCATTCCTCGACGTGTTCCCGGAAATGGCCGGCACCGAACTGCTGCAAACCATCCAGACGGCGTATCGCACCGGCGTGCCGTTTCGTTCCGAAGAGACGCACGTGCGCCTGCGCGGAGACGGCGGCGGCGAGATGCAGGACAAGTACTTCAGCTTCAACCTGGCGCCGCTGCGCAGCGTGGCGGGCGGCGTGTACGGACTGATGGTGATGGCGGTCGACATCACGCCGCACGTGGTGGCGCGCAAGGAGATCGAGCGGCTGAACGCCGACCTGGTCGAAGCGGCGCGCGCCAAGGACGAATTCCTGGCGATGCTGGGACATGAGCTGCGCAATCCGCTGGCGCCGATCCGGGCCGCGGCCGACCTGCTGCAGCTTGGCCGGCCCGACGAAGCCCGGGTGCGCAAGATCAGCGAAGTGATTGCGCGCCAGGCCGAACACATGACCCACTTGCTGAACGACCTGCTCGACGTGTCGCGCGTCACGCGCGGCCTGGTCGAGCTGGAGCTGCAGCCGGTCGACTGCCGCGAAGTCGTCACCGATGCGGCGGAGCAGGTGATGCCGCTGGTGCGCGCGCGCCATCACCAGCTGACGCTGCAACTGCCGCCCGACCGCGCGATGGTGGCCGCGGACAAGGAGCGGCTGGTGCAGATCGTCACCAACCTGCTCAATAACGCCGCCAAATACACCCAGGAGGGCGGGCGCGTCGAACTGGCGATCGAATTGCTGCCGTCCGAAGTGCTGATCAAGGTGACCGACAACGGCATCGGACTGGCGCCGGACCTGATCCCGCGGGTGTTCGACCTGTTCACCCAGGCCGCGCGCAGTTCCGATCGTTCGTCCGGCGGCCTCGGGCTCGGACTAGCGCTGGTCAGGAGCCTGGTCGAGCTGCATGGCGGCTCGGTGAGCTGCCGCAGCGACGGTGTCGGCAAGGGCAGCCAGTTCCGCATTCGGCTGGCGCGGCTGCAGGAAGACCTCCCGGCGACAGGGACGCCGGGCGAGGGCGCCGCGCGCGCCGCCGTCCACGGCCTGCGCGTCCTGGTGGTGGATGACAATGCCGACGCCGCGGCCATGCTGTGCATGCTGCTGAAGGCGGCCGGGCACCAGGTGATGGTCGAACACGCCGGCGCCGAAGCGCTGGCGCTGGCGCGGGCGTGGCGGCCGCAGGCCTGCCTGCTCGATATCGGCCTGCCGGGCATGAGCGGACTGGAGCTGGCGCAGCGCCTGCGCGAGGACGCGGCCACCAACGCGGCGGTGCTGATCGCCGTGACCGGCTACGGCCAGGAAAGCGACCGCAAGGACGCCATGGCGGCCGGCTTCGACCACCACCTGGTCAAGCCGATCGACACCCGCAAGCTCGCGCTGCTGCTGGAAGCCATTCCCTCCAGCTGACCGCGCGAGCGGCGTATCATGGACCTTCGATTGAAGTACCTTTCGAACGGAGAATCCCATGGCAGCGAAGAAAATCCTGTTTTTGACGGGCGATTTTGCGGAAGACTACGAAACGATGGTGCCGTTCCAGGCGCTGCAGATGGTCGGGCACACGGTGCACGCGGTCTGCCCCGGCAAGAAGGCCGGCGACAAGATCAAGACCGCGGTCCACGACTTCGAGGGCGACCAAACCTACACTGAAAAGCCGGGCCACCTTTTCGCGCTGAACGCCTCGTTCGACGAGGCCGACGCCGGCAAGTACGACGCGCTGATGATCGCCGGCGGCCGGGCGCCTGAATACCTGCGCCTCAATTCCACGGTGATCGACCTGGTGAAGGCGTTTGCTGCGGCCGGCAAGCCGATCGCCGCGGTGTGCCACGGCGCGCAGCTGCTGGCGGCGGCCGACGTCATCCGCGGCAAGAAAATCTCCGCCTATCCCACGTGCTCGCCCGAAGTGCGGTTGGCGGGCGGCGAGTATGCGGAGATCGAAGTCACGGACGCCGTCACGGACGGCAATTTCGTGACGGCGCCCGCATGGCCCGCGCATCCGGCGTGGCTTGCACAGTTCCTCAAGCTGCTCGGCACCACCGTGTCGCTATGAGAAAGGGTCGGACCCGACCTGCGGGTCAGACCCTGGTGCGAGGCGTCAGCACCCCTGCGCGGTGCACAGCGTGACGATGTTATTGCTGGTGAAGCGCGCGCCGTTGAAGGTCTGGCCGAAGGTCCCGGTGCAGGTGGTGCTGTCGTAGCCGTGCACCACCGAATCGACGTGGTTGCCGCTGCGGTAGTCGCGGATCCACGGCCCGCCGCTCGACCCGTAGGTCATCGAGCAGCCGGTGTTGAGCACTCCGTTGCCGCCGCAGCTGGCGCTTGGGCTGAAGCTTTCGGACGCGCACAGCTGCAGCGTATTGCCGCCGCCGATGTTGCCCGGGTAGCCGAGCGCATGCTGACTGAGCACGCTGCCGTAGTTCCACGAGCGGCCCAGCCAGCCCGTGTAATACGTCACGCCGTGGCCGGAGCGGTCGTCCTGCAGGGCGATCAGGCACACGTCGGAGGCGACGTCGCCGTTGTTGATCCAGCTGGTGAGCACGCGCGCCTGCGCCCACTGAAACATGCCGTACGGCGCGTTGCCGTTGTTGTAGGCCGGCGCGAACGACCAGCCGCCGATCCAGGTCCGCGTCGAACGGTCCCAGCAGCAGTGCGCCGCGGTGACGATGATGTTCTTGCCGCTGATGACGGACGCCGAGCAGGTGCCGGCATTCGAAAACAGCTTGCCGATCGACGGCGGCGTATTCGAATTGCCGGTTTCCTGATACTGCGTGAAGATATTGGCGGTGGCCAGGGCAAGCCCCGACACCCCGATACAAAGAAGCGCAACGACCAGACGGAAAGGCGATTGACGACGAAGTGCGTGCGTGACCATTTCAGACCTCCCTGGAATGCGTGTTGTCGGTTATTTTTCGTGCTTCTTCCATTCCTCCGGATACAGCCGGCGCGCTTCGGCGTCCGCTTTCGGATCGGGCGCGCCGCCTTCGGCCGATTCGCCCTTGGCGCTTTCCAGCGCCTTTCGTTCGGCCGCCGTCTGCGCCTTGCGCCTGGGTTTTCCGCTGGTCTTGTTCCAGTCGAGGGGCTGGGCTTTCAGGCGTTCCTCGCGGGTCTGGTACGACGGCTGCGGCATCTGCTTGCCGGTGTCGCTGTCGCGCTTGATGGTGGTGGTGGCGTCCTTTTCCTTGTCCTTCTCCTGGCCGGTGGCGCCGTGCGCCATTGCGACACCGGAAGCAAACAAGATGGCCTGGATAACGATCTTCGACATATCCGCTCCTGATCTATTGAATGAACAATATTTCGCCAAAAATTCAGCGTAGCCCCTATTGCAGCAATGTCAATGCTTTTGTCGCTCGGCGCGGGGAGTGCGGTATCATCCCCCTCATTTCTGATAGTGAAACCTTGCCGTGATCATTTCCAAACCCGAATCCGCGAATGAGCTCTCGTCGCACGCCCTCAACCTGGTCGATTGCGGCGTCATCGTTCTCGACGCCGGCGACCGCATCGTGGTGTGGAACAGCTGGATGGTGGCGCGGTCGGCACGCGCGGCCGCGCGCGTGATCGGCGAGTCGCTGTTCGATGTCTTTCCCGAGCTGCGCGGCTCGCGCATCGAGTCGGCGCTGGGCAGCAAGCAGGCCACCAGGATTCCGCAGTCGCAGAGCCGCGCGCCGTTCCCGCTGCGCGAGGCCGGCAGCTTCGACGGCGAGCGCATCGACCAGGCGGTGACGGTGTCGCCGTTCGACTGCGGCCAGGCGCAGTTCTGCATGATCGAGATCCGCGACATCAGCGGCGCGCTGGACCGCGAGCGCCAGTTGCGGGAGCACGCAGAGGCGCTGCGCGCGCGTTCGTACGTCGACGGCCTGACCGGGATCGCCAACCGGCGCTACTTCGACGTGGCGCTCGAGCGCGAACTGCGGCGCGCACAGCGCCACGGCGGCGAGCTGTCGCTGCTGCTGATGGATATCGATTCGTTCAAGGCCTACAACGATCACTTCGGCCACCAGCAGGGCGACCGCTGCCTGTCCACGGTGGCGCAGGAATTCGCCGGGATGCTCAAGCGGCCGGCCGACGTTGCGGCGCGCTACGGCGGCGAGGAGTTCGCCGCGATCCTGCCCGACACGACGGCGGAACAGGCGCGCGCGCATGCCAACCTGATTCGCGAACATGTGGCCGCGATGGGGATTCCGCACTCGCCGGCGGCGGCGCGTCCGCATGTCACATTGAGTATCGGCGTGGCGAGCTACGCCAAGGATGGATTGGACACTGCGGCGGGCCTGATCGCGGCGGCCGACCAGGCGCTGTATGCCGCCAAACGCGCCGGCCGCGATCGGGTCGTAGTCGACGGCGACCCATTAAATACCCACTTGGGCTAACATCGCTTGTTGGAATCTGCGCCGGGCCGCGAACAGGCCGATAAAGCCGACAATCAGCAGAAAAAGGGTGCTCGGCTCGGGTACCTGTGCTGGAGCAAACGACCGAAGATAATCGGTCCCCGAGGCTGATGAGACGGTGAACGTGACCGGCTGGCCGGATGCGGCCGATACGGAGTTGATGCCGCCCCAGTACAGGGAGTGCGAGGCGTCTGCCAGCCATGCCGATGAGCCTTCAGTGAAAAAGGCAACCGCCTGCATGTCCAGCGAGACGGAAAGGTCGGTGGCTTGTCCGAACGTGAACGGTATGGCCAGGGCAAGCGAGGTTGGTGTTTGCCACACATACTGAATGGTGCCGGTTCCCGCCAAACTGCTCGTGTGCTGGAGTTGGCATGGTGGCGCCGACACGCTGCAACCGCTTGGTTGCAAAGACAGCAGGTCCTGATAGTAAAACGTATCGAACGACGTGGCCACGCTGAGGTCCCCCCGTGCATAACCTGTCGGTTCGCCCTGGTGGGATAAATCACGATCGAAGAAGATGGTTGCATTGAGCGTGCCGGCCTGGCCCTCAAGCCCGGCCGCGGTAAAGGTCAACTGATCGCTGAAGCCGACACCGGACCGCGCGGTAAACGAACCGTATGGATCGTCAGTGGCGCTCGCGGTCGCTTTGGCTTTTAGAATTCCGTATTCGGCCAGCGCGAACGTGCCGGCGCTGCCCCACGGGTCGGCGATGCTGCGCTCCACCGGGCCGACAGGATTGAAAATATATTCATTGATCGCGCCTCCGAAAATGCCGGAAGGTCTGTCCAGTTGCGCCAGCGCGAACGTGGACGCGTGCGAGGCGACGCTGCTCATCAGCGCGGTGGCCAGTGAAACGATGGCGGCGAATTTAACATTGAGAATCATGGAATGCCTCCTGATTATCGTGTGACGATTAAAGGCGCGGGAGTGTCGAGCTGCGACATGATTGCGGCGCGCGAGCAGGTCCCTGCGAAGCAAGAAGAATGCCCCTTTTCTTTATTGCAATCGAATCAAGCACTTGCGATCCTTCGATCCGGGGAAGTTCATGACTGTGTAAAATATTTCGACAATACCAATTTCAATTACGGCAAGACCGCGGTGCGGCGAACGGCCGGCTAAGGACGGGACTTGAATATGGCTGCACTGGAACACGGCAAGCGGATATTGGCCGGCATGGCGGCAGCACTGATATGCTGGGGCGCTCACGCGGAGGACTGCATCCGCAGCACGCCTTCTCCGATTTTTGCGACCGATCGCGCCGGTCTCGGCTCACACGCCTTTGCGCTGAAGTCGGACCACGAGGCGACAGAGCGGTTCCGGCTGCCCTCGGGGATGCAGGTGGAAGTGGAGCTTGGCGGGTGCGAGTATTTCGTCACAACGTTCCGGTTCCAGTCGAAAGCGCATTCGGCGGTCGACGGTTACAAGGAAGCGGCGTCGCTGCTTGGCATGCTGCAAGGCGAGCACGCGGACACCACCTTCGATCTCAATCTGGCCGCGGCGACGCTGTTGAAAGAAGCGGGCAGGAAGCCGCGGCTGGGTCGCGAGCTTGCGGTTCACGGCGATGGCGTGCCGCCGTTGGAGGCGATCGTCACGGTCGGCCGAAGGAAAGCGTCGGGCCCTCTCGAAGTCACGCTGTTTCGTGGGCCGCTGTGAACACCAGGTCTGCCCCCGCGGGGTCAGACCCCAACCGCGAAGCGGCCGCAGGCTAGTACTCGCGGCGTTCCGGCTTGATCTCCTGCAGGATCGTGGTCGCGATCTCTTCGATCGACTTGGTGGTCGACGACAGCCAGCGGATGCCTTCGCGCTTCATCATCAGCTCGGCCTCGTTGACCTCGTAGCGGCAGTTCTCGATCGACGCGTACTTGCTGCCGGCGCGGCGCTCGTGCCGGATCTCCGACAGCCGCTCGGGAGTGATGCTCAGGCCGAAAATCTTGTGGCGGAACGGCGGCAGCGACGACGGCAGCTTGCCGCGCTCGAAGTCGTCCGGAATCAGCGGGTAGTTGGCCGCCTTGATCCCGTACTGCATCGCCAGGTACAAACTGGTCGGCGTCTTGCCCGACCTCGACACGCCCACCAGAATCACGTCGGCCGACGACAGGTTCTTGTGCGACTGGCCGTCGTCATGCGCCAGCGAGAAGTTGATCGCCTCGATGCGCGCCTTGTACTCCTGGCTGTCGACGATGTTGTGCGAGCGACCGATGGTGTGGGTCGACATCACGCCCAGTTCCTGCTCGAGCGGCGCCACGAAAGTCTGGATCAGGTCCATGTGCATGCCGTTGGCGGTGCGGATGATGGTCGACAGGTCCGGTTTCACCAGCGTCGAAAACACGATCGGCCGCTGCTGGTCGAGGGCGCACGTCTCGTTGATCTTGCGCACCGCGTCGCGCGCCTTGTCGGCCGTGTCGATGAACGGCATCCGGACCTGGCGAAAGCGCATCTCGAACTGGCTGAGCACCGCGTGGCCGAAGGTTTCGGCGGTGATGCCGGTGCCGTCGGAGACGAAAAACACCGTATTCGGCGACGGCGGCATGGTAGGGCGCGTTTCAGTGGTCATAAAGTGGTATGAAGTGGCTTAAATAGTTTCAAGATTGTGATCTGTAAATTGCACGCCGGCCCATGTAGAATGCTCGGCAACGGATTTGATTGTGCTGCACACGGCCAAAAATAACAAGAAAACCCGAGTCGGCAGCCTCACGCGAAGATTTCTATCATCAGTAAGGGTGTTTTTATGACCAACGCAGCAATGAAGGATCCCGGCCAGGCGGTGTATGTCGCCTCGTTCGAGAACTTGCGCATGACCGATGTCGAATCGGTCGGCGGCAAGAACGCTTCCCTCGGGGAGATGATCAGCCAGCTCGCCGAAGCCGGCGTGCGCGTGCCGGGCGGCTTTGCCACCACGGCCGACGCATTTCGCGACTTCCTCAACCACGGCATCGACGGCGGCCCGTCGCTGGGCGACCGCATCGCGACCCGCCTCGAAGGCCTGAACATCGACGACGTGCGCTCGCTCGCCGCCGCCGGCGCCGAGATCCGCCAGTGGATTGTCGAGACCCCGTTCCAGCCGCGCCTGCAAAAGGAAATCGAGGAATTCTACGACCGCCTGGTGGCCGATTCGAGCACCGAGATGTCGTTCGCCGTGCGCTCGTCGGCGACCGCCGAAGACCTCCCGGACGCCTCGTTCGCGGGCCAGCAGGAGACCTTCCTGAACGTGGTCGGCATCGACAACGTGCTCGAAGCGATGAAGCACGTGTTCGCCTCGCTGTACAACGACCGCGCGATCTCGTACCGCGTGCACAAGGGCTTTACCCACGCCGAAGTGGCATTGTCGGCCGGCGTGCAGCGCATGGTCCGCTCCGACCTCGGCGCGGCCGGCGTGATGTTCACCATCGACACCGAGTCGGGCTTCGAAGACGTGGTGTTCGTCACCTCCAGCTACGGCCTGGGCGAGACGGTGGTTCAGGGCGCGGTCAACCCGGACGAGTTCTACGTGCACAAGCCGATGCTCAAGCTGGGCAAGTCGCCGGTCATCCGCCGCAACATCGGCTCGAAGCTGATCAAGATGGAATTCACCGCCGACCAGAAGGCCGGCCGCTCGGTCAAGACCGTCGACGTGCCGATCGAGCAGCGCAACCGCTATTCGCTGACCGACGCCGAAGTGGTCGAACTGGCCAAGTACGCCGTCATCATCGAGGACCACTACAAGCGTCCGATGGACATCGAGTGGGGCAAGGACGGCCGCGACGGCAAGCTGTACATCCTGCAGGCGCGCCCGGAGACGGTCAAGTCGCAGCAGACCGCCACCGACGCGCAGCAGCGCTTCAAGCTGAAGGGCAGCGGCACCGTGCTGACCTCTGGCCGCGCGATCGGCCAGAAAATCGGCGCCGGTCCCGTGCGCGTCATCACCGATCCGTCCCAGATGGACCGGGTGCAGCCGGGCGACGTGCTGGTGGCCGACATGACCGACCCTAACTGGGAGCCGGTGATGAAGCGCGCATCGGCGATCGTCACCAACCGCGGCGGCCGCACCTGCCACGCGGCGATCATCGCGCGCGAACTGGGCGTGCCCGCGGTCGTCGGCTGCGGCGACGCCACCGACATCCTCAAGGACGGCACCTTCGTCACCGTGTCCTGCGCCGAAGGCGACGAGGGCATGATCTACGATGGCCTGATCGAAACCGAAGTGTCGGAAGAGATGCGCGGCGAACTGCCGGAGATCCCGGTGAAGATCACCATGAACATCGGTAACCCGCAAATGGCGTTCGACTTCCAGTCGATCCCGAACGGCGGCGTGGGCCTGGCCCGTCTCGAGTTCATCATCAACAACAACATCGGCGTGCACCCGAAGGCGATCCTCGAATATCCGAACATCGATGCGGACCTGAAGAAGGCGGTCGAATCGGTCGCGCGCGGCCATGCATCGCCACGCGCGTTCTACGTCGACAAGCTGGCCGAAGGCATCGCCACTATCGGCGCGGCGTTCTGGCCGAAGCCGGTGATCGTGCGCCTGTCCGACTTCAAGTCGAACGAGTACAAGAAGCTGATCGGCGGTTCGCGCTACGAGCCGGACGAAGAGAACCCGATGTTGGGCTTCCGCGGCGCGGCGCGCTACCTGGCTGCCGATTTCGCCGGCGCCTTCGAGATGGAATGCGCGGCGATGAAGCGCGTGCGTAACGACATGGGCCTGACCAACGTCGAGATCATGGTGCCGTTCGTGCGGACGCTGGGCCAGGCCGAGAAGGTGATCAAGCTGCTGGCGGCCAATGGCCTCGAGCGCGGCAAGGACGGCCTGCGCATCATCATGATGTGCGAGGTGCCGTCGAACGCGATCCTGGCCGACGAGTTCCTCGAGTTCTTCGACGGCTTCTCGATCGGTTCGAACGACCTGACCCAGCTGACGCTGGGCCTGGACCGCGATTCGGGCATCGCGCTGCTGGCGGCCGATTTCGACGAGCGCGATCCGGCGGTCAAGGCGATGCTGTCGCGCGCCATCCAGGCTTGCCGCAAGCAGGGCAAGTACGTCGGCATCTGCGGCCAGGGTCCGTCGGACCACCCGGACTTCGCGGCGTGGCTGATGGCCGAAGGGATCGAGTCGATGTCGCTGAACCCGGACTCGGTGATCGACACCTGGCAGAAGCTGGCGGCCATCAAGCAGTGAGGCAGGTTGGCTATACAATTCAGTAGTTGACTCTGCGCGCAAACGCGCTAGACTGACACTATTGGAATGTTTGACAAAATAGCCATCAAAACTCATCGCATCATCAAGCAAACCCTCGTGGCCCGATCCGGGCAGCGGGGGTTTTGTTTTTTTTGCGCTGCGCATTCAACGAAAAGGACTGACATGGCGGACTGGATCAACTGGCTGGTAGCAGCGGGCGTACTGGTGGTGATGGAGCTGTTCACCGGGACGTTCTATTTGCTGATGATCGCCATCGGCCTGGCGTTCGGCGCGCTGGCGGCGTATTTCGGCATGAGCGGCGCGGTGCAGACGATCGTCGCCGCGGCGGTCGGCGTGGTGGCTACCGGGCTGCTGCACCGCAGCCACCTGGGCCGGCCGGCGCGCGGCAGCGCGGCGCGCGACCCCAACGTCAACATCGACATCGGCCAGCACCTGACGGTCGACGAATGGCATGGCTGCAAAGCGCGGGTGATGTACCGCGGCGCCTTGTGGGACGTGGAGCTGGGGCAGGGCGGCCATCCGCAGGCGGGCGTATTCAAGATCGTGGAAATCCAGGGCAGCCGGCTGATCGTCACCGGCGCTTGATAGATTCTTTCAAAAAAAGGCAAAAAATGGAATTTAATTTCGGAACCGTGGCGCTGGTGCTGTTCGTCATTGCGCTGGTGTTCGTGTTCAAGACGATTAACGTGGTGCCGCAGCAGCACGCCTGGGTGGTCGAGCGGCTCGGCAAATACCATGCGACGCTGGCGCCTGGCCTGAACATCGTGATCCCGTTCATCGACCGCGTCGCCTACAAGCACATCCTGAAAGAGATCCCGCTCGACGTGCCGCCGCAGGTCTGCATCACGCGCGACAACACGCAGCTGCAGGTCGACGGCATCCTGTACTTCCAGATCACCGACGCGATGCGCGCCTCGTACGGCTCGTCGAACTACATCGCCGCGATCACCCAGCTGGCGCAGACCACGCTTCGTTCGGTGATCGGCAAGATGGAGCTCGACAAGACGTTCGAGGAGCGCGACCACATCAACACCACCATCGTCAATGCGATCGACGAGTCGGCCGCCAACTGGGGCGTGAAGGTGCTGCGCTACGAGATCAAGGACCTGACGCCGCCGAAGGAGATCCTGCACGCGATGCAGGCGCAGATCACCGCCGAGCGCGAAAAGCGCGCGCTGATCGCCGCCTCCGAAGGCCGCAAGCAGGAACAGATCAACATCGCCGACGGCGAGCGCGCCGCGGCGATTGCCCGCTCTGAGGGCGAGAAGCAGGCGTCGATCAACCGCGCCCAGGGCCAGGCCGCGGCAATCGTCGCGCTGGCCGACGCCAGCGCCACCGCGCTGCGCCAGATCGGCGGCGCGATCAACGAGCCGGGCGGGCACGATGCGGTCAACCTGCGCGTGGCCGAGAAGTATGTCGACGCGTTCGCCAACCTGGCCAAGACCAACAACTCGATCATCGTGCCGTCCAACCTGGGCGAGATGAGCGGCATGATCGCCAGCGCCATGCAGATCGTGAAGGCGCAGAAGTGACGTTGCGCGTCGTCGCGGTGCCCGCGGGCCGCGACCGGCGCCGCGCTGCGGCGGCAGTGCGTCGATGCTGTCGGTTTTTTTTACACCAGTTTTGCTCTAATAATCGTAGCATTCGCCGTCGACATGCACGCCGTCATTCTTGCGCCCCGGCACGCGCCGATCATGGTTCCGTCGGAAATTCTTACACCTGCTGGGCGTTGGACAGAGACCTTGCTGGGTATTTACGCTGTGGCCCGGATATTGCTATACCCCTCCTCAATAATTATTAAAAGTAGTTTTTGCCAATTTCCTGGGGAGGAGACGCAGTGGGACACCTATTGTCGAAACAAAAGCGGGTCGGGCGCAGTCGGTATGCATCGTTGATAAAGGCGCTGGTGGCAGGGTGCCTGGCGTTGTGCGGGACCTTCGCGCACGCGGGCCTGATCACCTTGTCGAGCAGCCAGGCTGGCGGCACCGTCACGCTGACGGTCACCGACAGCAATCCCGCCGATATGTGCGCCGGCGGCCTGTGCGCCGCCGATTTCACGATCGGTTTCGATCCGGCTGCGCTCTCGTTCATTCCCGGTTCCGAGACCTCCAATTTCTTCGTTCTCGCAGGCGCCGGAGCCAGCGGGGAGGTGCAGGTCAGTTTCGTGACCCTCGACGCCATCAACTTCGCCGGGGGCCCGGAAGCGCTGTTCACCCTCGGCTTCAACGCGCTGCTGACGCAATCGGTCGTGGTGACGATCGTCCCCACCGATTTCGGTGTTCCCGTGCTGGACCAATACCTGCCGGCGGCGGCCAACGCCACCGTGAGCGTCCAGGGCCCTGCCGCCCAGGTCCCGGAACCGAATACCGCGTTGCTCGCATTGCTCGCGCTGGCAGGCCTGGCGTGGCGCCGACGAACCAACCTGGCGCAAGACCAGCGACTCCAGCCCTCAGTGTAGGCGGCCGCCGTGGCGCCGAACAACGGGCCTGCGGTTTCCGCCAGCGCCGGCGCGCCCGCACCGTCCGGCAAACTGGGCGATGCGGCCGATGCGCGCGCCTTCCTGCAGGCGTGGCTGGCGATCGCGGTGGCGCGCCTGCCGGGCCTGTCCGGCGCGCTGCTGCTGGTCGAAGACGACGCTGGTGCTCTGGTGCCGGGCGCGCGCTGGCCTGAGCACATCGGCGACGCCTCGCCGTTCGCCGAAGCCGCCCAGCGCTGCGTCGATGAACGGCGCGACGTCGTGCTGCCGCTGGGCGAGCAGGCTACCGCCGGCGCGCCGCAGCCGATGGCGCGGGCAGTGGTGGCCACGCCCATCTTCAGCAACGAACGCCTGATCGGCGCACTGGTCTTCATCACGCGCTGCCGCGGCGATGCCGAACTCGAACGCGCGATCGCCGACGTCCAATGGGGCGCGGGCTGGATCGACGCGCTGGCGCGCAGCCGCGGCCGCGAGGGCGAGCAGGCCGCGCTGATGCGGGCGCGCCGCGCGCTCGACGTGGTCGCGCTGCTGGGCCAGTACGACCGTCTCGACGACGCCTGCGCCGCCGTCGCCGCCGAACTGGCGCGCGCGGTCGGCGGCATGCGGGTGGCGATCGGCCTGGTCACGCGGGGCGGCAGGATGCGCCTGGTGGCGCTGTCGCATGCCGCCTGGTTCGAGCGCAGCAGCCAGCAGGCCGCGGCGCTGGAGAACGCGATGGGCGAAGCGGTCGAACAGCGCGTCAGCCTGAGCTGGCCGGCGCTCGAAGGCGACCGCCTGCGCATCAACCATGCCCAGCACCAGCTGGCCGGCGCGATGCCCGGTCCGGATGGCGCGGCCGGCGGCGTGCTGACGGTGCCGATCGTGGCCGGCGCGCGCGCGGTCGGCGCGCTGACCTGGCACCTGCCGGCCGCTGCGGTCACCCCGGCCCTGCTGTCCCAGATCGAGGGCGTGGCGGTGGTGCTGGCGCCGCTGCTGGCGCGCCTGCAGGACGAGTCGCGCTGGTTCACCGGCGCGGCGCCGGCAGCCCTGCGCCGCGCCTGGGCCACCCTGGCCGATCCGCGCCGCCCGGCGTTCGCCGCCGGCGCGGTGCTGCTGGCGCTGCTGCTGGCGGCGCTGGCGCTGGTGCCGGTGACCTACCGCGTGCCGGCGCGCGCCGGCCTGGAAGGGCAGGTGCAGCGGGTGCTGGCCGCGCCGTTCGAGGGTTTTGTCGCCGAGGCGCCGGTGCGCGCCGGCCAGCGCGTGGCGCGCGGCGAACTGCTGGCGCGGCTGGACGACCGCGACCTGCTGATCGAGCAGGCCAGGCAGACCTCGGAACTGGCCCAGCAGGACCAGAAACTGTCCGAGGCGGTGGCGCGCCACGACCGCGCCGGCGCCGCGGTGATCGGCGCGCAGCTGGCCGAGACCGAAGCAAAACTGGCGCAGGTGACGCAGCGGCTGCAGCGCACCCGGGTCGAAGCGCCGTTCGACGGCGTGGTGGTCGCGGGCGACTGGTCGCAGGCGATCGGCAGCCCGGTCGAGCAAGGCAAACCGCTGTTCACGCTGGCGCCGCTGACCGGCTACCGGGTAGTGCTCAAGGTCGACGAGCGCGACGTGCGCGACGTCGCCCCAGGCCAGCGCGGCGCGCTGGTGCTGTCCGGGATGACCGGGCGCCAGTTGCCGTTCACCGTGCGCCAGGTGTCGGTCGCCGTCGCCGAAGACGGCGCCAACCTGTTTCGCGTCGAGGCCGACCTGGATGGAACGCCCGAGCGCCTGCGTCCCGGCATGGAAGGCGTGGGCAAGGTCGACGCCGGCGAACGCACCTTGCTGTGGATCGCCACCCGCCGCCTGGTCGACTGGGCGCGTGTGGCCTGGTGGCGCTACACGCCCTGAGCCATGAGCCAGCAATTCGAATCGACGCACTGGTACCGCGTCGCCGCCGTCAAGCCGCGGCTGGCGCCGGAGCTGCGCGTGCAGCGCCAGTCTGTGCGCGGGGGGCCCTGTTATGTGCTGTTCGACCCGCTCAACCAGCGCACCCACCGCCTGACGCCGGAGGCTTGGTTCCTGGTTTCGCGCATGGACGGCAGCCAGAGCGTGGCCCAGTTGTGGCAGGCCGCGGTGGCGCAGCTGGGCGACCAGGCGCCGCCGCAGGACGAGGTGATCGAGCTGCTGTCGCAGCTGCACGAAAGCGACGCGCTGGCGTCCGACACGCTGCCCGACCTGGATGACCTGAAACGGCGCCGCGACAAGCAGCGCCGCATGCGCTGGCAGCGCAACCTGGTCAATCCGATGGCGCTGCGGTTCCGGCTGTGGGATCCGGACGCCTTCCTGCGGCGCACCCTGCCGGCGGTGTCCTGGCTGTTCGGCCGCTGGGGCGCACTGCTGTGGCTCGCCGCCGCGCTGCCGGCGGCGGTGCTGGCGGTGACGCACTGGCGCGAGATCAGCGGCAATGCGTCGGACCAGTTGCTGTCGGCGGCAAGCCTGCTGACGCTGCTGGCGGTCTACCCGGCGGTCAAGCTGCTGCACGAGATGGCGCACGCGTGGGCCGCGCGGCGCGGCGGCGCCGAGGTGCACGACATGGGGCTGATGTTCCTGCTGTTCATGCCAGTGCCCTACGTCGACGCTTCCGGCAGCAGCGCGTTTCCGCGCAAGGGCCAGCGCGCGCTAGTGGCGGCCGCCGGCATGCTTACCGAACTGCTGCTCGCCGCGCTGGCGCTGTGGGTCTGGCTGGCCGTCGAGCCGGGCACCGTGCGTTCGCTGGCGTTCAGCGTGATGGTGCTGGGCGGGCTGTCGACCATCCTGTTCAACGGCAATCCGCTGCTGCGTTTCGACGGCTATTTCGTGCTGTGCGACCTGGCCGAGGTGCCCAACCTGGCGCAGCGCAGCAGCCGCCTGTGGCTGTGGCTGATCAAGCGCTATGCGTTCGGTCTGGACCAGGCGCGCGCGCCGGAGATGGCGGCCGGCGAGCGCAAGTGGCTGCTGGCGTACGCCCCGCTGTCGCTGGCGTATCGGCTGTTCATCACGGTCGGCATCGCGCTGTTCCTGGCCAGCGAATACCTGTACCTGGGACTGGCGCTCGGCGTGTGGGGGGTGCTCACCCAGTTCGCGTGGCCGCTGATGAAAGGCTTGCGCTGGCTGTGGTCCGGCTCCGAGCTGGTGGGGCGGCGCATGCGCCCGGCGCTGGCGACGCTGGCGGCCACCACGTTGGCCGCGCTGCTGCTGCTGGTGCTGCCGGCGCCGATGAGCACCTACGCGCAAGGCGTGGTGTGGCCGGCCGAGTCGGCCCAGCTGCGCGCGGCCGAAGCGGGATTCGTCGGCGCACTGCGGCTGCGTTCGGGCATGCCGGCGCGCGCCGACATGCTGGTGGCGAGCCTGGCCAACGATGGCATCGAGCGCGAACAGGCCACCGCCGAAGCCCGCTACGAGCAGGAATTCGGCCGCTGGCGCGCGGCGCTGGCGGCCACCAGCGCGGCTGGCGACCCGGCCCAGGCCCGGGTCGAAGCCGAAGTGCGCGCCAGCGCGTTGCGCCAGGCCGAGCGCGATCTGGCGTATGCCGAAACGCGCCACGGCGCGCTCCACGTGGTCGCCCGCCGCAGCGGCACCGCGGTGCTGCCGCTGGCCGAAGACCTGCCGGGCCGCTGGCTGCGCAAGGGCGACAGCATCGGCCACGTGCTCACCGGCGAGGCGCCGACGGTGCGCGTGGTGGTGACCCAGGACGACATCGCGGCGGTGCGCGGCGGGCTGAAACGGATCGAAGTGCGGCTGGCCGGCGCGCTGGACCGGCGCTACGTGGCGCGGATGGTGCGCGAGATCCCGGCCGGCGACAGTGCCTTGCCGTCGCCGGCGCTGTCGCTCGAGCACGGCGGCACGATCGCGGTGGCGCCGGGCGCGCAGCAGGAGCAGCCGCGCGCGCTGAACCGGGTGTTCCAGTTCGACCTGCAGCTGCCCCCGGCGGCGCTGGGGGCGCTGGTGGGGGAACGCGCCCACGTGCGCTTCGTCCAGGCCGACCAGCCGCTCGGCCTGCAAGGCTGGCGCCGGTTGCAGCAACTGCTGCTTAGCCGGCTGACACTCTGATGCGAACCGGACCGCCATGATACGCGCCGCGCTATCCTGCTCCGCCGCCACGCTCGAACCGGCTCCCTGGATCGAGCGTTCCGAGGCGCGCCAGAACGGCTTCGACCGCGCCTTGCTGCACGCGCTGGGGATGCTGCTGGCGGCGGCCAGTCCGCTGCGGCGCCATCGCCTGCGTCGTTTCGCCGCGCGCGTGATGGCGCACGACGGCGCGCTGCAGGCGGCCGCCGAGGCCGACCTGGCGGTCCAGGCGCGCGAACTGCGCGCCGCGCTGCTGGCGTCCGGCCTGCAGGAAGCGCTGGTGGCGCAGGCCTTCGCGCTGGTGCGCGAGGTCAGCGGCCGGCTGCTCGGCAAGCGTCACTTCCCGGTGCAGCTGATGGGCGGACGGGCGATCCTCGACGGCGCCATCGCCGAAATGGCCACCGGCGAAGGGAAGACCCTGACCGCGCTGCTGCCGGCGGTGACGATGGCGCTGGCCGGGGTGCCGGTGCACGTGGTGACGGTCAACGATTACCTGACAAAGCGCGATTCGCAAGAGATGGGCAAGGTCTACGAATGGTTCGGCCTCTCGGTCGGCCAGGTGCTGCCCGACCAGAAGCCGGAGCAGCGGCGCGCGGCCTACCGCGCCGATGTCGCCTACTGCGTCAACAAGGACTTAACCTTCGACTACCTGCGCGACCGCATCGAGGCGCTGCGCGGCACGCTGGGCGGCCGCGCCAGTGTGGCGGGCCTGGTGGCCGGGCGCGGCGCGCCGCCGTCGCTGCTGCGCGGGCTGTGGTTCGCCATCGTCGACGAGGCCGATAGCATCTTCATCGACGAAGCGCGCACGCCGCTGATCATCTCGGCCTCGATGCCGGGCGGCGCCGGGGCGGACGAATACGACGCCGCGCTGGCGCTGGCGGCCACGCTGCAACCCGGCGCGGACTTCCTGCTGCGCGAGCGCGAACGCCAGGCGCTGCTGACCGAAGCGGGCCGCGACCGGGTGCTGGCGTGCGACGCGCCGCACCTGCCGGCCGCGCGGGTGGACCGCACCCGGGTGGTCGAACAGGCGCTCGGCGCCTTGCACTGCTACGAGCGCGACCGCCACTACATCGTGGCCGGCGACAAGGTGCAGATCGTCGACGAATACACCGGCCGCGTGATGCCGGACCGCTCGTGGGAATCGGGGCTGCACCAGATGGTCGAGCGCAAGGAAGCGCTGGCGGTGACCGACCGCCGCCACACCACCGCGCGCATCACCTACCAGCGCATGTTCCGGCGCTACCTGCGGGTCGGCGGCATGAGCGGCACCGTGGTGGAGGCGGCCGGCGAGCTGAAGTCGGTGCTGGGCCTGGACGTGGTGCGCATTCCCACCCACCGGCCAATCCAGCGGCGCGACCTCGGCGCGCGCCTGTTCCGCCATGGCGCGGCGCGCGACGCCGCCGCCGCAGCAGCCGCAGTCGCCGCGGCGGCGCAGGGGCGCGCGGCGCTGATCGGCACGCGCTCGGTGGCGGCGTCCGAACGCATCGCCGCGCTGCTGGCGGACGCCGGCGTGGCCCACCGCGTGCTCAACGCCAAGCAGGATGCCGAAGAGGCGTCCATCATCGCCGAGGCGGGCCAGCCCGGGCGCGTCACGGTGGCCACCAACATGGCCGGGCGCGGCACCGACATCCTGCTGGCGCGGGAGGTCAAGGCGGCCGGGGGGCTGCACGTGGTGCTGACCGAATTCCACGACTCGAAGCGCATCGACCGCCAGCTGTACGGGCGCGCCGGCCGTCAGGGCGACCATGGCAGCTTCGAGAGCCTGGTGGCGCTCGACGACGAATTGTTCGGCGCCCATGCCGCGCTGCTGGCGCGCTGGATCGGCGCGCACTGCCGGCCCGACCCGCAAGGGCTGCTGCCCGCCTGGAGCGTGGCGCTGCTGCGCCACTGGGCCCAGGGCCGCGCCGAAGCCCACCACGCCGACGTGCGCGCCCAGACGCTGGGGCGCGAACGCGACACCGACCGATTGCTCGCCTTTGCCGGACGTTCCGAATGACCACCATTGCGCCTACCCTGATGAACCACACCTTCAACAACGGCCGGCGCTGGATGCTGGCCCTGGCCTTGCTGGCCAACAGCGCCGCCGCGGCGGAATTCAACTGCCTGCTGGAGCCGCGCAAGGTGGTCGACCTGCGCAGCCCGTCGATGGGACTGGTCGAGCGGGTGGACGCCGAACGCGGCCAGTTCGTGCGCGCCGGCCAGGTGCTGGTCGCGCTCGACAGCGGGCTGGAACGGGCGGCGCTGAACATCGCGCGCCACCGCGCCACGATGGAAGGGGCGATCAGCACCGGCCAGAGCCGTCTGGCGTTCTCTTCGCAGAAGTACAAGCGGCGCCAGGAGCTGCTGCAGGCGAAATACGTGTCGCAGCAGGATCACGACGAAACCGCCACCGAGATGAAGCTGGCCGCCTCCGAACTGCAGGACGCGCGCGACAACCGCCGCCTGGCCGAACTGGAAGTGAGCCGCAACGAAGAACAGATCCGGCTGCGCGCGATCCGCTCGCCGGTCAGCGGAGTGGTCATCGAACGCAACGTGCATGCCGGCGAACTGGCCGATCCGGGCGAGCAGCGCAAGCCGCTGCTGCGCATCGCCGACATCGCGGTGCTGCACGCCGAGGCGGTGCTGCCCGCCGAAGCCTATTCCTACGTCAAGGCCGGACAGCGCGCCATCGTGCGCGCCGACGTACCGCGCAAGGTGCAGGCCGAGGCGGTCGTGCGGGTGGTCGACAAGGTGCTCGACGCCGCCTCCGGCACCTTCGGGGTCCGGCTGGAGGTTCTCAATCCCGGCCTGGAAATCCCGGCCGGGATCGCGTGCCGGGTCGAGCTGCCCGACGTGCCGGCGCTGCCGGCCAGGCACGAGCGCCGCGCCGGCCCGGCGCGGCCCGCCGGCTGAACGAGCCACCGACAAAACGAGACACCAGCACCAGTAACGAGCACGGACCACGACACGGACAACGGCACCATCACGATTCGACACCAGGAGAGAACATCATGACGCGCATTCACGGCCAGAGCGAGCAGGGCAATGTCGGCAGTTCCTTCAACCCTTGGGCAGGACGCCTGCGCCGGGCGCGCGCGGCGGCGCCGTTCAAGCGCAGGCTGCTGGTCGAAACGCTCGAACAGAGGGTGTTGATGGATGCGGACCCGCTGGCGGTGGTGACGGTGGCGGGCAGCATCGACAGCGCCGGCGAAGTCGACCACTACACCTTTCATCTTGACGCCAGCACCAGGGTGTCATTCGACAGCCTGACCCAGAACGGCAACCTGAACTGGAGCCTGATTGGGCCATCTGGCAAGGTGATTGACCGCGCCACTTTTATCAGCTTGTCCGGCACTACCGCCGGCTATGCCCCGATGGAACTGATGGCGGGTGACTACAAGCTCGACGTGGCGGGCGACATGGCCACCACCGGCGCCTATTCGCTGCGCGTGCTCGACCTCACGCGCGCCACCACCGTCACTCTCGACACGGCGGTCACCGGAACTTTCGAACAGAGCAGCCAGACGGTTGCCTATGTTTTCGATGCCAGCGCTGGCGACCAGTTGTTCCTGACATGGCAGCAGCGTCCGGATGCGTACCTGCGCGTGTACGACCCGTTCGGACAGCAGGTCAATGCGAATTGGGGTACCGGCCAGTACATGGACAGCGCGGTGCCTGTGCTGCCGTTCAGTGGCCGCTACACGGTGCTGCTCGACGGCAGCAGCGGCGTGCCCGCCGGCGCCGGATTCGGCTTCACCCTGCACAAGACCACCGCGCCGGTGCAGAACCTGGGTGTGTGGAGCGGCCCTGCGCTGGCGATCGACGCCAGCGTGCCGGCCGCCGGCGACCGCTCGGTGGTGACGTTCACGCTCGGCAGCGCCCGCAGCGTGCTGCTCGATTCCCTCACGCCGAACGACAACCTGCAGGTATCGCTGACCGGTCCGAACGGCCAGGTGATGGACAGCTATGGCCAGGCGATCAGCGATCGGGGCCTGCTCAACTACCTCGATCATGGCTATTACGGTACCGGCGCTATGGCGTTGCCTGCCGGGCAGTACACGCTGGTGGTGTCGGGCAGCGGCAACGCGCACGGCACGGCGTCGCTGCGACTGGTCGACCTGGGCGCGGCGACCGTGATTGCGCGCGGCAGTGTGGTCAGCGCCGATCTCGCGCCCGGCAATACACTCAAGGCGTTCAGCTTCGATGCTGCGGCGGGCGACAAGATCGACATCGATGTGATCAGTTCGAGCGGCGGCGGCGCGACATATCAGTTGATCGATCCGTACGGCCGCAAGATGTCCTATTCGTTTTCTCTGAGCGACCAGACGAATCTGACATTGCCCGCCACCGGGCGTTACACGCTGGCGGTGTCGGGCGATAACGCGCGCACCGCGACGACGTCGTTCAGTTTTCGGCTGATCGACCGCGGCAACTCGCCGCCGGCGCCGCTGCCCGCCGGCGCACCGCTGGCGGTGGGCGAAACGGTCGAAGGCAGCATTGCCGCGAATGGCTCGACCGTGTGGAATTTCACACTGGACCATGCGACAACAGTCTATGTCGATCCCCTGACACAGAACCCCGGTTACTATACGGCGACCTGGTCGCTGCAAGGACCGCGTGGCAGCGAGGTGGAGAACGCGACCTACGGTGGCTACCAATATTATGGTTGGGACGACGGCGCCAAGCTGCTCACCCTGCCTGCCGGTGCGTATGCGCTCACGGTGCGCTCGAGCAGCGCGATGCCGAGTGTGAAGCTGCGCGTGGTGGACATCGGCGCCGCAGCCGCGCCGGCGCCGGCGAACACCCCCATCACCGGACGGCTCGATCCGGGCAGCGCAATGGCAGCCTACCGCTTCAACGCCAGCGCCGGACAGCATCTGTTCTTTGCGGCGCTGGACGGCACCAACCAGAGCTATTTGCGCTACCGCCTGCTTGACCCGGCCGGCCGCGAGGCGATCGCTTCCCGCGGCTGGGGCGATTGGAACGGGACGCTGACGCAGCAAGGAGAATATACCCTGCTGGTGGAAGGCTCGAACAGCGCCGGCGTTTCTCCGCTCGACTACCGTTTCATGCTGTCGATGCCGACGGATACGCAGACGGCCTACGACCCCGCCCTGAATATCGGTACCGGCCCGGCGTGGACCAGTGACGGTACCCGCGCGGCCGTGCGTGTGGACAGCCGCAACGAGATTCGTGTCGATCCGGCCCCGGCGCTGAACCTGGCGCACGACGCCAGCTTCCAGGTGCGGGTCCGGGTGGACAACTTCGATCAGACCTGGCAGAGCATCGTCTTCAAAGGCGGCGACGGCAGCGGCAGCGGCCAGCATACCTATACGCTGTGGGTCAATTCCTCAGGCGCGCTGCAGCTGTCGACGACCGACGCCGCCGGGCAGATGGTGGTAAACAGCGTCGCGGGAACGGTCAAGGCCGGGCAATGGTATGACATCACGGGTGTTCTCAACCGCACCGGCGGCGAGATGCGGCTGTACGTCGACGGTGTTTTGGCCACCAGCGGCGTGATGCGCACCCAGTACGGCGATGCCAAGGTGTGGGACACGCCGCTCACGCTCGGCAGCACGCGCGAGAACGCCGGTTACAGCAGCAATTACCAGTTGAGTGGGGCGATCGGCGAATTCCGCCTGTGGGATCGTGCGCTCGGCGCCGCCGAAGTGAACAACCTGATTACCGCCGTACCGAGTTCGGCCGACAGTCACCTGAAGTTGTGGCTCAAGCTCGATGAAAACAGCGGGAGCGTGCTGGCCGACGCCTCGCAAAGTGGACTGGCGGCGTCGATCCACAGCCGTTTCGCCGGCATGACTGGGGTTGTGGCGGGGCACCTTGACCTGCCCGGAGAGCAGGATGTGTACCGCCTGAGTTTGGCGGAAACGACCAGTTTCTACCTCGACGGCCTGACCCCTTACACGATCACGAATGGCGGCAATTTTACCCTTGCGATCAACGGCCCGCGCACCTCCTTCAGCGAGAACCTGCTGTACTTCAGCAACCGCGTGCTCACATTGCCGGCGGGTGACTATACGTTTACCGTGAGTGGCAGCGGACGCAGTGTCGGCGACTACGCGTTCCGCCTCGTCGACCAGTCCCATTCGATTCCAATGACGCTTGGCCAGAAGGTCAGCGGGACGCTGGACCCCGGTGATGGCGCTGCCCTGTATCGTTTCGACGCCGCCGCCGGCGACGCGCTGTACTTCCAGAGCCTGGGATCGAGCGGCTTCACTCCGGCCTGGCGCCTGATCGACCCGTTCGGCCGCGAAGTGTTCGGCCGCTCCACGATGTCCGACCGCGATCCGACGCCGCTGGCGCTGGGCGGCACCTACACGCTGATTGTCGACGGCGACTACAGCAACTACGGCCAGGTCGCCCAATACGCGTTCAAGATCGCCAAGGTAAGCGAGCCGGCTATCATGCCGATCAATATCGCGGCCGGCAGCGACGCCGGGATCCAGCGTAGCGCCGGGCGCAACGGCGGCGGCGCGGTTCAGGTCAGCGACGCCCAGTACATCGAGTTCGCCGATTCCCCCGCCACTGATTCGACCGGCTCCTTTACTTTGCAGACCAGCTTCCGGGTCGACAGCTGGCCCCCCGGCAGCAACTGGATTCCGCTGGTGAGCAAGGCCACGCCGGAGTCGCAGCGCCAGTATGGGGTGTTCATCACCAGCGACGGGCGCATCCAGATCACCAGCAATGCAAGCAACGGCAGCTCCAACAGCGTGCAGAGCGCGGCGGGGCTGGTCACCGCCGGAACCTGGAACGACCTCGCCGCGGTATACGATCGCGCCAACTCCCAGCTGCGCATCGTGCTGAATGGCGTACAGGTGGCGCAGGGCTCGCTGTCGTCCCTTCCGGCGGTCGATCTGGCGGAGCCGATGCGCATCGGCTATACACCCGAAGGATCGGAATACCACGGCCATCAGCTCACTGTCGACCAGCTGGCAATCTGGAACCGCGCGCTGACCACGCCGGAGGCGGCAGCCGCCAGTTCCACCCCGCTGACCGGCAGCGAGGCCGGCCTGGCAGCCCTGTACCGCTTCGATGAAGCCGCCGGCGCCGCCGTGGTCGACGCGCGCGGCGCAGGAAGCGGCGCCATCAGGCGCATCGCCGCGCAGGTCAACGGCCTTGTCACCGGCCGCCTCGACCAGGCCGGCCAGGTCCGGCGTTATTCCTTCACGCTGGCCGAACCGGCGCAAATGTACTTCGACAGCCTGACCCGGCGCAGCGACATCCGCTGGACCCTCCAAGGGGAAGGACTATCGACCAGCGATACGTTCTATAACGATGCGATCAACAGTCGCAACTTGCTGAGCATGCCGGCGGGTAGCTACACCATCACCGTGGACGGCACCGGACCGGCCACCGGCGACTTCATGTTCCGCCTGATCGACGCCAGCAGCGCCGCGCACATCTCGCTCGACCAGGAGGTCAGCGGCAGGCTCGATCCGGGTTCGATCAGCACGATCTATCACTTCGACGCGGCCGCCGGCCAGCGCGTCTACTTCGACGTCCTGGCGAATACCTCGCCGCAGCCCGTGTGGCGCCTGCTCGACCCTAGCGGCGCTCAGGTGTTCGGCGTCAACTGGTTCGGCGACCGCGACGCGACCACGCTGGCGCGCACTGGCACCTACACCCTGATCGTCGAAGATTACGGCGCCAGCGGCGCGCGCGACCAGGTGCGCGACTTCAAATTTGTGATCCGTGATGTGCATGACCGAACCATTGACCTGGCAGTCGGGAGCGAACAGTTGCTCGCTCCGGCCTGGCGCACCGGCCCGCTGGCGGGCGGCCAGGCGGTCCAGCTGGGCTCTCTGCAGCAGGTGGTGATCGATCCTTCGGCCGCCCACGACCTGACCGGCAACGTGACCATCGAGCTCATGGTAAGGCTCGATGGCCCCGCTCCAGGCTGGATCCCGCTGGTGTCGCGCACCGGCGACGACAGCCACCAGACATTCGGGGTATGGGTGAACAGTTCGGGGCAGCTGCAGCTCGAGACTAACAACAACGGCCAGAAGTGGACGCTCGCCAGCGCCGCGAATACCCTGGTAGCGGGCGACTGGCACCGGGTCAGCGTCGCAATCAACCGCAGCGGTGGCAGCGCCGCGATATACCTCGACGGCCAGCAAGTGGCCACGCGCACGCTCAGCGTGGCGCAGCAGACCGCGGCGGCCAGCATCCCGACGGCGTCGCTGCGGATCGGCGGCACCGATCTGCCAGCCTGGCCGCTGCCGCTCAACGGCGCGGTCGCGGACCTGCGCCTGTGGAACACGGCGCTCTCCGCGGCCGTGATCGATGCCCAGCGCAACCTGCGCCTGTCGGGCAACGAGGCGGGCCTGGTGCTGAATCTGAAAATGGATGAAGGAAGCGGCCGCGCGCTGGCAGACTCCGGACCGAACAACCTCGATGGCCGGATCGCCAACATCAATGCCGGGCTCACTGGAACGGTGGTGGAAGGCGCCATTTCGGCGCCAGGGCAACGCATCTTCTACCGCCTGACGCCGGCCGACGACAGCCATTATCTGTTCGACAGCCTGACCACCGATTCGAACTTCACGTGGACCTTGCGCGACCAGGGTGGCAACGTCGTGACGGACGCCCACGGAACATCATTGAACGGACGCAGCCTGCGCAACAGCGACTACAGTTCGCGCTACGATTTCGTGCTGCGCGGCGGCCGCGAATACACGCTCGAGGTGGATGGCAGCGCCGACGCCACCGGGCGATTCGCCTTCCGGCTGGCAGACCTGCGTGACAGCACGCTGATCACCTATGGCGCCACCGTCAGCGCCACCGTCCCCCAAGCCAATAGCGCCACCCTGTATGCCTTCGACGCGGTGGCGGGCGACCAGGTGTTGCTCGACTACCTCGCCAACACCGGCGACCTGCCCAGGTGGCGGCTGTATAGCCCGACGGGATTCGAGCTGCACAATGCCTATTTTTACGAGCCGGGGCAGCCTGGCACCCTGACCTTGGGCGAGTCCGGCCGCTACACTGTCGTGATCGACAACCCGATCGACGCGCACGGGCTGGAGCAGCACCAGTTCAAGGTCCAGCTCACCGGGCACATCACGCTTGCGCCGCCGCCGGGATCGACCGCGCTCGCGTTTAGCGGTGGAGCCGCCGATGTCACCGGTACCCTGGCTGCGATCAACGAGCCGAAGCTCTATTCGTTTACGTTAACCGAACCGATGCGTCTGAATGTCGACGCATTGCCGAGCGCGTCCAGCCCGTACGTCGAATGGAAACTGACGGGGCCGAATGGCCTGATCGCTGATCATTTCAGTTACGACACCGATGGGCCCAACGGGCGCAGTTATTACGATCTGGCTGCCGGAAGCTACAGCTTCGCGGTCTCGACCAATACCTCGGGCTCGCTTGGCAATTTCGCTTTCCGCCTGCTCGACATTACCGCCTCGGCCGCACCGTTGAGCCTGGGCGTGCCGGTCAGTGGGACCCTGACGCCGGCCAATACGACACGCTTCTATTCGTTTAGCGGCGACCAGGGTGATCGCCTCTACTTCGGCAGCAGCGCGGCGACCAACATGAGCAGCGCCTTCTGGCGCGTGCTCGACGCCCAAACCCTTGCCGTCGTCGGCGAGAACTATTACACCAGCGGCCTGGAGAGCGTGAAACTGCCGCGCTCCGGCAATTACCTGCTGGCGCTGGAGGGGTATTACGGCTCCGCCGGTGCGTCCAGCTACACGTTTACCGCCTATCGGAACAGCGATCCGGTCCACGCCCTGACCCTGGGTGCGCGCACCGAGGCGGTGCTGGCGCAGCCGGGCGACACCCAGCGCTACAATTTCACCCTGTCCCAGGCGAGCAAGCTGTGGTTCGATAGCCTCGCTCCGCGCAGCGACATCACCTGGCGCGTGCTCGACAGCGAAGGCGTGGAGGTCATCACCGAGTCCGATGGCCTCGATTACGGTTGGGAAACCACCGCGCGTTTCGATTTGTCCGCAGGCTCCTACACCCTGATCATCGACGGCAGCGGGGCCGCTACCGGCAACTATGCGTTTCGCCTGCTCGACCTGGCCGCAGCGACGGCGATCACGCCGGGCATTGCGGTCAGCGGCCAGCTGGCGCCGTCCGATTCGACCAGCGCGTTCCAGTTCAGCGCACTGGCGGGCGACCGGTTCGTGTTCGACGTACTGTCGCGCAGCTCCGGCAACACTTATTGGCGCCTGCTCGACCCCTATGGCCACAATGTATTTTACGGTGGCGGCATGGTCGACCAGGCCACCACCGCGATGCCGTTCAGCGGGACATACACGATCGTCGTCGAGGGCTATCCGCACGATGCGACGAGCTACAGCAGCGTCAATTTCAGCTTCAATGTTCAGCCGGTGCTGGAGCAGGCGCCGATTCCGCTGGCCATCGGCACGCCGCCCGGGCCGAACCTGCTGGTTCAGGGCCTGGCGGCGGCCGGCGCCGACGGCAGCGTGCATTCAGGCGGCAGCCTGGTCGTGAGCTGGAACAGTGCCAACAACGGCGTGCGTGACGTCACAACCGCGTTCCAGGAGCGGATCGTGGTACGCAATGCCGCCGGCGAGACGCTGGTCAACCAACTGGTCGGCTATGACCCGGTGGCGGCGGGTGCGATCCGTTCCGGCGCTGGCGTCGCCCGCGGCGCCACAGTGCAGTTGCCGGCAGGCGCCCGGGGCGCGGGAACACTGACGGTCAGCGTGATTACCGACGTCGCCAACGCGGTGCAGGAACAGGGCAGCGGCGAGAACGACAACAGTGCGCAAATCACGCTGCAGTCGGCGCTGATGACCTATCCGGACCTGACGGTCAGCGGAGTCGTCCTGGCGCCGAATTCCAATCTCGCGGCCGGGGACGCGGCAACCATCAGCTGGCGCGTCGGCAATGGCGGCGAGCTTTCCACCAGTGCCGGCTGGTCCGACCGGGTCGTGGTGCGCAACCTCTCCACCGGCGAGATCGTGCTGGACCAGACCAGCCGCATCGAAGGCGGCGGGGCCGTGATCGCCGCCGGCGCCGGGGTCGACCGCCAGCTAGCGTTCAACTGGCCGGCCGGGCGCAACGGGGCCGGCCAGTTCCAGGTGACGGTGACCACCGACGCCCTGGGCGAAGTGGCCGAATACAATGCCGCCGATACGGCCGAAGCGAACAACACTGCCAGCATCGTCGTCACCTCGGCGCCGGATTTGTCGATCGAGGGTCTGCAGGTGCTCACCGCCGACCCGGTTTCCGGCGGTGAGGTGCAGCTGGCCTGGACCGTGCGCAATGGCGGCAACGCGCCCACCCCGGCCGGCTGGTACGACCGCATCACGGCGGTCAACCTAGACACCGGCCTGCCGCTGCTGAACCTCGACGTGTCCTATGCGCCGGTGACGGCGCTGGCGGCCGGCGCCAGCGCCGCGCGCACGTTCACCCTGCGCCTGCCCGATGGCGCAGCCTCGGTCGGGCGCATCCGCTTCACCGTGACGACAGACCAGAATACGGCCGGCGCCGGCACGCTGCCCGAGACCAACGAAGCGAACAACAGCGCGAGCGCGGAGGGCACCGCTGTGCTGCGGCGCGCGCCGAACCTGGTGGCGAGCGAGTTCTCGGCGCCGGCCAGCCAGCGCAGCGGCGACCTCGCCGCGTTCGCCTGGACCGTCAATAACACCGGTAACGCCGCCACCGGCGCGACCAGCTGGTATGACCGCATCGTCATGTCGCAGGACGCGGTGATCGGCAACGCCGACGACGTCACAATCGCCAGCGTGCTGCACACCGGCGCGTTGGAATCCGGTGCCGGCTACAGTGTCAGCATGACCCAGCTGGTGCCGGGCGGCTACGACGGCAGTTACCGCTTCGCGCTGGTGACCGACGTGCTGGGCCAAGTGGCCGAACCGGACGCCGAGGGCGACAACGTCAGCGCCGTCAAGGCCACCCTGCTGACCGCCTACCATGCCGACCTGGTGCCGACGCTGCTGTCGGTGCCGGCCGCCGCCAACGGCGGCGCCACCGTGCCGGTGACCTGGCGGGTGACCAACCAGGGCGACGCCACCACCAATTCCAGCTGGTGGGTGGACCGCCTGTGGCTGTCGCTCGACGGCACTGTAGGCGCCGGCTCGGGCGCGATCGACCTCGGCACCTTCGGCCACAGCGGCGCACTGGCAGTGGGCGCCAGTTACGACATGACGCAGAACGTGGTGATGCCCAATGGCGTGACCGGCAACTACAAGCTGGTCCTGCAGACCAATCACTACGGCTATGTCTTCGAAAGCCGTTTCGGCGCCAACAACACGGTCGCCTCGGACGGCGCCATCGCCCTGACCGTGGCCCCGGCCGTCGACCTGCGGGTGGAGAACGTCAGCGGGCCGGCCACCGCCCAGCCGGGCCAGCTGCAAACGGTCAGCTGGGAGATCGCCAACAACGGCGCCGGCACGGCCGCGGGGCCGTGGACCGACCAGGTCTGGCTGTCGCGCGACGGCACCCTGGCCGGCGCGGTCTACCTGACCAGCCTGACCCACGACGCGCCGCTTGCCGGCGGTGCGCGCCAGCAGTCCAACGTCCAGTTCTGGATGCCCGACGTCGGCGACGGCGCATGGCAGGTGCTGGTGCTCACCGATGTCAATGGGCAGGTGTACGAAACCGGTGCCGCCGATGCGGAGAGCGGCAACCGCGGCGTGGCCGCCGCCACCGCGGTGGTCCATCCGGACGTGCGCGCCAACGACGTCGCGGTTGGCGCCGGCGCCACCGCGGGCCGCGCCAGCACGGTGACCTGGACCACCCGCAACGACGGCAGTGCGCCGGTGCTGCCGGGCTGGTTCGAGAAACTCTTCCTGTCGGCGGATGCCACCCTGGACGGCGGCGACCTGCAGCTGGGCAGCTTTGCGGTCGACGCCGCACTGGGCGCCGGCGCGACCCTAGCGCGCAGCGCCAGCGTGATGCTGCCGGACACCCTTGCGGCCGGCAGCTGGCGCATCATCGTGGTCAGCGACAGCGGCAACGCGCTGCGCGAACTGGCCGGCGAAGCGAACAACGTGGCCGCTTCGGCCGCGGTGACGGTGGCCGAAGCGCCGCTGCCGAACCTGGCGCCGGCGAACGTCGCCGGCCCGGCAGCGATGCGTCCCGGCGCGACCGTCACGGTTAACTGGGATGAGCGAAACCTGCTGGCCGAACCGGCCTCCGGGACCTGGGCGACCCAGGTCTTCCTGTCCAACGACGCGGTGCTCGGCGCCGACCTGCTGGTGGGCAGCGTGTCCTGGACCGGCACGGTGGCCGGCAACGGCAGCGTCGCGCGCAGCGCCCAGGTCAGCCTGCCAACTACGCTGGCACCGGGCAACTGGCGCTTCGTCGTCAAGACCGACAGCGGCAACGGCGTCAACGAACGCAATGAGCTCGATAACAGCGCCATCGCCGCGGCCGACAGCGTGGTGGCCGCGGCACTGCAGCTGAACCTGAGGGCCGGCAGCGTGGCCGAAGCGGCCGGCGCCACCACGGCCACGGTGCAGCGCAACGGCGACCTGGCGCAGGCGCTTACCATCGCCATCGCCAGCAGCGATGCGGGCGAGGCGACGGTGCCGGCGACTGTGACGATTCCCGCAGGCCAGGCGTCCATCACATTTGGCATTGTGCTGCCGGCCGACGGTATCGTCGATGGCACCCAGCTGGTCCAGATCGCGGTATCGGCAGCCGGCGTGGAGGGCGACAGCCGCACGCTCAGCGTCACCGACAGCGACGTCCCGGCACTGGAGCTATCTTCGGTGGTGGCGGTGCAGGAAAACCAGGGCAGCGTCCACATGACGGTGCACCGCAACACCGGGACCGGCGCGGGCGACCAGCTGATCCGGCTGAGCAGCACCAATGCGGGCGCGCTGAACGTGCCGGGCACGGTGGTGATCCCGGCAGGCGCCGACAGCGTGAGCTTCGACGCGACCCTGGTCGACGATCCCGAGGTATGGGGAACGCGCGACATCCGCGTCAACGCCGTGGCCGACGGCTACCGCGGCGACTCGGTCAACATTGCGGTGGTCGACGACGAGCTGCCCGAACTGACGATGACGTTCAGCGCTTCGCAAGTCGCGGAGGGCGCCGGCGCCAATTCGGTGGGTGTGACCTTGCGGCGCAACCGGCCCGGAACCTACGACCTGGTGGTCAATATCGCCAGCGCGATGAACGAATCGCTGACCGTGCCGACCCGGGTGGTCATTGGCGCGGGCGAGACGGAGGTGCATTTCAATGCGTCCCCGGTCGACAATGGCGATGTCAATCCGAATCGCGAAGTGGCGGTGCGCGCCACCATCCTGGCGCCGAACGGCATGCAGATCGGCCAGAACGCGGCGGTATCGACGCTTCTGGTCACCGACGACGACGGGCCGACATTGTCGGTATCGCTCGAGTCTGAAAGCGTCGGCGAACTCGGTAGCCCGATCCTCGGTGTGGTCCGGCGCAATACCGGCACAGTGGGCGACCTGGTGGTGGCCCTGTCGAGCAGCAATGCAGGCGAGGCGACTGTGCCGGCCACGGTGACTATCCCCGCCGGCCAGGCGACGGCGACGTTCCAGATCACCCCGGTTGCCGACAATGTGGCCGACGGTACCAAGGCCGTTACCATTCGTGCCCGCGCCGCCGGCTTCAACGACGGCGCCGCCGGGCTGACGGTGACCGAGGGCGACCTGCCCGACCTGGTGGTGAGCGCCATCGGCTTCCCGGCCGGCGGCGTAGCGAGCACACGCATCGACATCAGCTGGTCGGTCAGCAACGCCGGACGCGCCGATGCGGCAGGGGGCTTCCGCGACCGCGTGTATCTGTCGCGCGACACCGTGCTCAGCTCGGCCGACCGGCTGGTAGCGGCGGTCATCCATCCTTCCACGCTGCTGCGCGACGGTACCTACACCCAGTCGGCCTCGATCCAGCTGCCGGAAGAAACCGGCGAATACCACATCATCGTTCTCACCGACGCACTTGGCAGCCTGGCCGAAGGATCCGAGCGTAACAATGTGAGCGCGGCCGCGGCGACGCTGATGGTGCGCGCACCGCTGACGGCGACGGTGCAGACGGCGGTGACGCGGCTGGCGGTCAGTGGCGAGGCCAACGCCACCGTGGTGCCGCTCACAGGCACCGCGGTCGACGCCATCACCGGTGCGCCGGCGGCGCGGCAGGCGGTCAGGGTGATGGTGCGGACCGGAGCGGTCGAGCGCCTGCTCGATGCGACCACGGATGCCAACGGCACCTTCACCGTCGATTTCAAACCCTTGCCGGGCGAGGCGGGGCATTTCGAGATTGGCGCAGGTTACGTCGGCGACCACACGTTCGCGGTGCAGGACAGTTTCGACCTGATCGGCCTCGCGGCATCGGTACCGTTGATCCACATGATGGGCACCAACGAAGTACCGCTCGAGGGTCATTTCACGCTGAAGAACCTCGGCGATGTCGCCCTGAGCGGCCTGACCGCTGCTGTGCAAGGCCTGGCAGAGAATTTCCAGTTCGAGATACTGGACCTGGCCGGCGCGCTCGATGGTTCCGGCACCACCACGGTGAACTGGCGGCTGACCGGCCATGGTATCACCGACGCTCTGGCCACCAGTCGCGGCACGCTGACGTTTACGACCAGCGAGGGCGCCACCGAGCGTGTGCTGCTCGACCTGGCCTGCATCCCGCAAAGCCCGAAACTGGTTACCAGCCCGGGTTACCTCGCACAAGGCATGCTGCGCGGCGTCCAGACCATGGTGTCGTTCGACGTGTTCAACCAGGGGGCGGCCGATACCGGCCCGGTCCAGGTGGTGCTGCCGGACCTGCCGTGGATGACGCTCACCAGCCTGCCGGTGATCGACAATATCGCCGCCGGCGGCAAGGCCACGGTCACGCTGGCGCTGCGGCCCGACGCATCGACCGAGCTGATTCGCTTCGATGGCGTGATCGCGCTCAACGCCAAGCTGGCCGGGGTGGCGGTGCCGTTCCAGTTCCGCGCGGTCAGCGCAGCGCGCGGCGACCTGCACGTGTCGGTCTCGGACCAGCTGACCTTCTTCGCGGAAGGCGCGCCGAAAGTGGCCGGCGCCACTGTGACGCTGACCGATCCGTTCACGTTCGACGTGGTGGCGACCACCACCACCGACGCTGACGGCAACGTGATGCTGGCCGACCTCGCCGAAGGCCAGTACCTGCTGACCGTGACGGCCGACAAGCATGCGAGCTTCCGCGGAACCATCCACATCAAGCCGGGCACCACCACCGACCAGGACGTCATCCTCGACCGGCAGTTGGTCAGCTACTCCTGGAACGTGGTGCCGACCGATGTGCAGGATCACTACAAGATTGTGCTGGAGTCGACGTTCGAGACGGAAGTGCCGCTGCCGGTAGTGACGGTCGACCCGCTGCTGATACCGGTCGTGCTGCCGGGCGTGACCTCGACGACGATGATGACCCTGACCAACCACGGCCTGGTGCAGGCGGAAAATGTCGCGATCAAGGTGCCGGTCAACGACGACCTGTTCGAGATCGTCGCGCTGACGCCGATGATCGACGTGCTGCCCGCAATGAGCTCGGTGCAGGTGCCGATCACCATCCGTTTGCGCGACGGCGTCACGGCCGCCCAGGTGGCCGCAGCGATGCTGCCCGACCCCACCGTCGGCGCCGAGGGGGCACTGTCGTCGTTCGCCAAATGCCTTGGCATCGACACGCAGTACACCTTGCCGTGTGCGCTACTGCCGCCAATTAACCTGCCGACCCGGATCACCGTGATGATGTGTGGGGCCGACCTGGGACAGATCGCGCAAAACCATATCAAGGACCACATCAATGGGGAATTCGACTTGCGCAAGCTTGGGTGCGACGCGCTCGATGTGCTGTTGCAGTGCTTCGATGCCTCGCCGTGCACCAAGTTCATCATCAATGCAGCCTGCAATGCGGCCGTCGGCGCCGTGACCGGCGGGCCTGCCGGCGCCGCAGCCGGCGCGGCCAGTGCGCTGGGAGACATGATCGACTGCCTGTGCCCTTATCTGGGCAAGCTGGCCAGCAACCCAAGCGGAGGCACCACCACGCCCGGCGCTAACTATGGCGGCGGCAGCTGGGGTGCTTTTGCTCCGTACGGATCCTTCTCCTTTCCGAATTTCGGGATCAGGATCGACCTTAAGGATTGCAAAGAGGCGGGGGCAACCAGCACGGAACTGGAGCGCGCCAGCGAGGGCTTGCTCGATGCCGTGGCGTCGGGCGCGTTGCCGCCGGATTCGGTGGCGGTGGTTGCGCAGCATGATGCCGTACGCGCGGAGCAGCTGGCGCAGGCGCAGGCCGACGGCGACGGCGTCCTCAACGCCGATGCGGCGGGCATCTGTGCGCAGGTGCGGATACGGATCGAGCAGGAAGCGGTGCTCACGCGTACCGCCTTCCAGGGTACGCTCGAAGTCACCAACGGCAATCCGGACGTCCCCTTGACCGGCGTGCAGCTGGTGCTGGACATCCGCGACGAGAACGGCAACGCCGTCAACGACCTGTTCGCCGCGCGCGCACCGGCGCTGAGCGGGTTGACCGCCATCGATGGCACCGGCGTGATCGCCGGCGGTGCGAACGGGCGCGCGCAATACCTGTTCATCCCCACGGTGGACGCCGCGCGCGACGCTCCGGCGCGCTACACCATCGGTGGCACGCTCAGCTACATCGAAGGCGGGAAGAAGATCACGGTGCCGCTGATGCCGGCGAAAATTACCGTGTACCCGGAAGCGCGCCTGAAGCTGGACTACTTCCAGCAGCGCGACGTGATCGGCGACGATCCGTTCACCGAGGACGTGGTCGAGCCGAGCGAGCAGTTCGCACTGGGCCTGCTAGTCTCCAACGACGGCAAGGGCGATGCGCGCAACCTGTCGATCGCCTCGGCCCAGCCGAAGATCATCGAAAACGAAAAGGGCCTACTGATCGATTTCAAGATCGTCGGCACCCAGGTCGGCGCCGACACGGTGGCGCCGACCCTGACGGCGAATTTGGGCAACATCGCCGCCGGCCAGAGCCAGGTCGCGCAGTGGCTGATGACCTCGTCCCTGCAGGGCAAGTTCGTCGACTACACCGCCAGCTTCGAGCACACCGACGGCATGGGGGACACGCGCCTGTCGCTGATCGAATCGGTCAACATCCATGAGCTGATCCGCTCGGTGAGGGCGAATGGCGGCGACGCCCCCGACTTCCTGGCCAACGACGACCCGGATGCGGATCACACGCCGGACCGGCTGTACCTGAACGACGGCTCACAGCACGTGGTGCGCGCGATCGGCAACGCGGCTGCGGCCGGCAGCGCGACCCTCGTCAGCCTGGCGGTGGCGATCAACGCCGACAGCCGGGCCGGCTGGGGCTACCTGAAGATCGCTGATCCCGGCGTCGGCTATGTGCTCGACCGCATCGTGCGCAGCGACGGCAAGGTGCTCAACCTCGGGCGCGAGGTGTGGCGCACCAGCCGCAGCTTCCCCGAATCGATCCCAGGTGCGGTGCGCGAGAACCTGCTGCACTTCATTGACCAGGACTCGACCGGCCACTACACCGCCTACTTCAAGATCGACGATTCGGTGGCGCCAAGGCTGGTCGAAATCGTAGCGGTCGCACCCGACCCGGCCAGTGCACCGGTCGACACCATCGATGTGCGCTTCTCCGAGCAGCTCGACCCGGCCAGCTTCACCGTGGCCGACCTGACGCTGGCGCGCGAGGGCCAGCCTGGTGTGAATCTGCTGGACGGCGCAACCGGCGTCACTGTCACCGCGCTGGGCGAGGGCGCCTACCGCATCGGCGGGCTGGCCGCGTTGACCGCCTCCGGCGACCTGTACCGGCTGACGGTGAATGCGGCCGGTGTGGCCGATTACGCCGGCAACGCCGGCACCGGTGTGCTGACCGAGACCTGGGGCGTCGGCGAAATCGGGCCGTATGTGCTGAGCATGGCGGCCGGGCCCGTCGCGCGCAACACCCCGCTCGACACCGTCGACATCACCTTCAGCACCGCGCTCGACGCATCCTCGTTCAGCGCCGACGACCTGCGCCTGGAACGCGACGGCGTGCTGCAGTCGCTGGCGGGCGTGGACCTGTCGCTGACCCGGCTGGCCGGCAACCAGTACCGCGTGGGCGGGCTGGCGCCGTTGACCGGCGCGGCCGGCGGCTACACCCTGACGCTGACCGGCGCCGGCCTGCTGTCGTCCGGCGGCGCGGCCGGGCTGGGCAGCCAGGCGGTCGGCTGGAAGATGGACACCGTGGCGCCCCAGGTGATCGACCTGATCGACCTGATCGACCAAATCCGCAAGACCGTCGTGCTAGGGCTCGACGTCGAGCTGTCCGAGCAGGTCGATCTGGCCAGCTTCGATTACCGCGACGTGGTGCTGACCCGCACCGTGGGCGGCGTCACCAGTCCGAACCTGATCGACGCGCGCACCAGGGTCGAATACGTGTCGGGTACCACGTACCGCATCTCCGGTTTCAACTGGGTCAGCGGGGTGGAAGGCAGTTACCGCCTGAGCGTCAATGGCGAGGGCCTGGCCGACCTGGCCGGCAATACCGGTGCCGGCAGCGCCAGCACCGGCTGGCTGATGGACTTCCACGATCCGGCGGCAGCGACGAACCTCGCGGTGAACCCCGACAGCGGCAGCAATGACGCCGATGGCGTGATCAACACGCTGCGCTTTACGCTGACTGGCAGCGTCGGCGAGGCCGGGCTGGCGGTGCGGGTGAGCGACCGCACCACCGGCAATGAGATCGGCTACGCGACTGTCGCCGGCAACAATTTCAGCATCCCAGTGGTGCTCGACGGCGCCGGACGCCACGAGTTGCGGGTGCGCTCGGTCGATCCGGCCGGCAACCTGGCCGACAGCGTCGTGGTGGTGTTTGTCGACCAGGTCAGGCCTACCATGTCGGCGCCGGTGCTGGCGCGCGACACCGACGGCAATGTCGGCAGCATCACCCTCGACTTCAGCGAAGCGCTCGACCCGGCCACGGTCACGCTGGACGCGTTTGCACTGACGCGCGACGGCGGCTCCAACGTGCTGGGCGCCGCCACGCTGACCCGCGGGAGCGCGACCCGGTATGTGTTGAGCGGGCTGGCTCCGCTGACGGCGCCCGCCGGCAGCTACCAGCTGTCAGTCGACCTGACGCGGCTGCGCGACCTGGCCGGCAACGCCGGCGCCACCGTTGCGCAGAGTGGCTTTGCCGGCGCGCTGGCGTCCACCGGCACCGTCAGCGGCACGGTGTTTGACGACATCGACGGCACTGGCACGCGCGAAGCCGACGAAATGGCCCAGGGCGGCTGGACCGTGTTCGACGACGTGGATGCCGACGGCCAGTTGGGCGCCGGCGAAACGTCGTCCATCACCGACTCGGCCGGCCGCTATTCGCTCGAAGGCCTGGCGCTGGGCCAGCACCGCATCACGGTGCTGGTGCCGTCCGGCTGGACCATCACCCCGGCGCCGGTGGCCCAGGTCACGCTCGGCGCGGAGGCGCCGGCGGTGACGCGCAACTTCGGCGCCTTTGGACTCGCCGGCCTGTCGGGCGTGGTGTTCGACGACGCCAATGCCAACGGCGTGCGCGACGCCGGCGAGGCCGGCCTGGCCGGTCGCCAGGTGCTGCTCGACCTGAACGGCAACGGCGCCGCCGACGCTGGTGAAGCGGTGACGACAAGCGACGCCGACGGCCGCTACGCGCTGGCCGGCCTGCGCCCGGGCAGCGGCCGGGTGGTGCTGTTCGCCGGCGACGGCTGGCTGCCGCTGCAGAATCCAGGCATGTACGCGCCCAAGTCGGGCGAGGCCGCCACGCGCGACCTCGCCGCGGTGCGCCCGGGGATCATCACCGGCATGAAGTACGAGGACGCCAACGGCAACGGGGCGTTCGATGCGGGCGAAGCGGGCGTGGCGGGCTGGCGCGTCTTCCTCGACGACAACGGCAACGACGCGCTCGACGTCGGCGAACGCTACACCTACACCGACGTCAACGGGATCTATGCGTTCACCGCGCTGCGGCCGGGCAGCTACCGGGTGGTTGAGGAAGTGCGCACCGGCTGGATCCAGACTGCGCCGGGAGCAATCGAAGCGGGCAACGGCAGCCAGCAGGGCCTCGATGTCCAGCTGTCGCTGCCGGGGATGATCGCCGACATGGAGGAGCAGCAGCTGATCGACTACCTGAACGGCACCGGCGCCAACTTCAACTGCGGCTGCGGCACCTTCGTGCTCGAGAAGTACACCACCGGCCAGGCCGCGGGCCACTTCACCAAACTCGATACGATCACCGATCCGATGCTGGCCAGCCTGACCGGCAAAGGCGTGCGGGTGGCGGTGATCGATACCGGCATCAACACGTCGAGCAGCTTCTTCGGCCCTGACGCCAATGGCGACGGGGTGGCTGACCGCATCGCCTTCCAGTACGATTTCGGCGACGGCGACGGCGACGCCAGCGACATGCTCGGCCACGGCACCAACGTGGCCGGCGTGATCGCCGGCAGCGACGCGCAGTACGGCGGCGTCGCCACCGAGGCCGACCTGGTGGTGCTGAAAGTATTCGACGCCAACAACCAGGGCTACATGTCGACCCTCAAGCGCGCGCTCGAGTGGCTCGACGCGAATGCCGAAGCGTACGGCATCGGCGTGGTGAACATGTCGCTCGGCGACGGCGGCAACTGGGGCGAGGCGATCAGCCGCTATGGCATGGCGGACCTGTTCCAGCGGCTCGCGGCGAAGGGTCTGGTGATGGTTGCCGCCTCCGGCAACAACTACTTCCAGACCGGCGGCGCGCTCGGCGTGGCCTACCCGGGCGCCGACCCGGCGGTGCTGTCGGTGGGCGCCATGTGGGCCGGTAATTTCGGCGGCCCGTGGCGCTTCTCCAGCGGCGCCACCGACTACACCACCGCATACGGCCGTATCGCCAGTTTCACCCAGCGCGATCCCGACCAGATCGACGTGATGGCGCCGGGAGCGCGCTTCACCTCGGCCGGCCTGAACGGCGGCCTCTCCACCATGCAGGGCACCAGCCAGGCGGCAGCCTTCATGAGCGGCGCGGCGACCCTGGTGCAGCAGGCGGCCAAGAGCCTGATGGGGCGCTACCTGAACACCGGCGAATTCGCCGCGCTGCTCGACCTGTACACTTATCGCGCGGTGGACGGCGACGACGAAAGCGACAACGTCGCCAACAGCAGCGCCAGCTACAACAAGCTCGATATTCCGAAGCTGCTGCAGGGGCTGAAGAACTATGCGGCCAGTGGCGGCGGCGCGGGCGGCGGCAGCGGCGGCGGCGGCGGGTCCGACGCCCCGCTGACGGCCTACAGCGCGCGCACCGCCACGGTGGGAGCGGGCCAGACGCTGGCCAACCAGGACTTCGGCAACTTCAAGCTGGGCCAGGTGGCAGGACAGGTGTACGGCGACGCCAGCCGCGACGGCGTGCAGCAGGACGGCGAGGACGGCCTGGCCGGCGTCACCGTGTTCATCGACGCCGACGACGACGGCGTGCTGGACGACGGCGAAGCGCGCGCCAGCACCGACGCGGCGGGCCACTTCGCCTTCGGCGCGCTGGGACCGGGTGCGATCACCCTGCGCACCATCGCACCGGACGGCCAGCAGGTCACCGGCGCGGCAGTCCAGAGGCTGACCGTCACCAGCGGCCTCGATGTGGCGACGCTGCGTTTCGGCTACGCCAGCGCCGCGCCGGAGGTGAGCGCAGCCGACGATGCGGCGACGCTGAACGAGGATGCCAGCGTGACGGTCGACGTGCTGGCCAACGACCAGGGCGGCGCCGCGGCCGGCCTGGTGCTGGCGGTGGAAGGCGACGGGCCGGCGCACGGCAGCGTGCAGGTGGTCGACGGCCGCTTTGTCTACACCCCGCTGGCCAACTACCACGGCGACGACAGCTTCCGCTACACCGTGACCGCGCCCGGCGGCGCTTCCAGTTCGGCCACCGTGTCGATCACGGTGACGCCAGTGAACGACGCGCCGTCGCTGGCGCCGGTCGCCAGCCAGGTCGTGGCCGAGGGCGACACCCTGGTGCTGCAACTGGCCGGATCGGATCCCGACAGCGGCGATTCGCTGCGCTACAGCCTCCTGGCGGCGCCGCAAGGTGCAACCATCGACCCGGCCACCGGCGAACTGCGCTGGACCGCCACCGCGCTGGCCAGCCTGGCGCAGGTTCGGGTGCGGGTCAGCGACGGCAGCGACGCGGTGGCCGAACAGTCGTTCAGCATCGAGGTCAGGCTGGGCAAGCTGGTGGCGACGTCCTTCGCCACCCAGCCCTGGGGCTTCGCGATCCGCTTCAACGACGTGATCGACCAGTCGCAGTTCAACCTGTACGGCGCCAATCCGGACCTGGAGGTGCGCGGGGCGCGCGTCGGCGCGGTGGCCGGCTCGGTACTGTTCGATGCCGACGGCAAGGGCCTGCAGTTCGTGCGGACCGGCGCGACCCTCGAGGCGGACCAGTACACGGTGCGCCTGAAGAGCGGCGCGGCGGCCGTGACCAGCGCCAGCCGCGGCAACCTCGACGGCGACGGCGACGGCAGCGCGGGAGGCGACTTCGTCGCCAGCTTTGCCGCGGTCGCGCCGCCGCCGGTGCGGCTGCGGCTGCCGGACTTCGCGCGTGCTGCCGGCCAGGCGGTGCAGGTGCCGAATACCGCCACCGGCATCCCGGTCACCATGGTCAACAGCGTCGCTGCCAGCAGCATGACGTTCCGCCTGATGGTCGACCCGGCGCTGATGACCGTGGCGTCGATAAATGCCGGCAGCGGCCTGCCGCCGGGCGCCACGGTCAACGTGCAGGCCATCGCGGGCGGCTTCCTGGTGCAGATCCAGAGCGGCGTGCCGATCGCCGCCGGCAGCCGGCAGATCCTCAATGTGGCCGCCACGATGAACGGCCAGGCGCAGGCCGGCAGCGCGGGCATGCTGCGGCTCGAGGGCGTGACGGTCAACGGCGCGGCGGCGCCGGATGCGGGCGATGCCGGCGTGGTCTACGTCGGCAATACCGGCGACATCGACCGCAACAGTGCCTACGACAGCGTCGACGTCAACAAGCTGCAGCGGCTGGTGGTCAAGCTCGACACCTTCGTGGCCGGGGCCGACGACATCGACCCTCTGGTGATCGGCGACGTCGATGCCGACGGCGCCCTGACGTCGCGCGACGTCAGCGCCGTGCTGGCCCGCACCAAGGCCGCGTCGACCACGCTGATTCCGGCAGTGGTCGCGCCGGCGCCGATCGAGGCGGCCAGCTCCTTCGTGGCCGCGCCGGCGCCGCTGGCGAGCCAGGCCTCGCCGGTCGCAGGCACGGGCGGTGCCACGACGCTGAACCTGGCCGGCAGTCCTGCCAATTTCACCGTCAAGGCGGCGCCGGCGCCGGCCGCCGGCACTGTCAGCGCGCAGGTGGCGCTGAAGGTGGTGCCGTCGGTGAAGTCGATGGGAGTGGCAGCCTGACGGGCGGGGAGGGAAGCGGGATCGGGGCGCGCCCCGGTCCCGCGCATGGCCACACTTCACCGGAGGGGAGCGTTTGTGTAATATCAGGAGGCATATTGGTGGAACGAGGATAGACCGATGATGAATGGCAGGCGCCGCGTGGGCGCCGGGATTGCGCGCCGGCGGGCCGCCTGCGGCGTAATCGGACCCGGGCTGGTGGAAACACTGGCGCCGGCCGCGCTCGAGGACGACGTGAAGCCCCTCGCCGGCCGCTCAGGGGCGCCGTTGTAATGGGCAGCGCCGATCATCGGCTGGGAGGCGCGCTGGCGATCGCGGGCGGGCTGGTCGTGATGGGTGTATGCGCGCGCCATGTGCTGCGGGCGCTGGAGAGCGCCACGACGGCGGGCCGCCTGGGGGCAATCCACGCGATGCCGCATCCCTCCTACTTTGTCAGCGTCGGCGCCGGCGTGCTGGGAATGGTGATGGGCGCATTCCTTGTCAGGATGGGCTGGCGCTGGCTGAACGGCCGTTGATGTTTCGGCGGGCGCCAAGCGCGAAAAGTTTTCCGAGTCTTAAGCATGGTTAAAGTATCATGCAATACGCTTGAGCAATACCAACCTCTCCGGAATAGAAAAATATGAAAAGCTGGGTGCGTGCCAACAAGGGTTTCCTGATGTTCCTGGTCCTGTTCGGGATCTTCCGCACGGCGGTCGCCGACTGGAACCCGATTCCCTCGGGCTCGATGCATCCCAACCTGCTCGAAGGCGACGTGGTGTTCGTCAATCGCCTCGCGTTCGACCTGAAGGTGCCGCTGACCGACATCGTGGTCACCAAACTGGGCGATCCGCAGCGCGGCGACATCGTGACGTTCTCGTCGCCGAAGGACGGCACGCGCCTGATCAAGCGGGTCATCGCGCTGCCGGGCGACGTGGTCGAGATGCGCGACGAGCGGCTGGTCATCAACGGCCAGATCGCCGGCTATTCGCTGGAGAAGCCTGCCACCGAGAAGCTGGCGAACGGAGACACCATCGGCGCGCTGGAGATGACCGAGACCACCGCGGCCGGCCAGCGCCGCATCCAGGTGCTGCCGCAGATCGCGGCGATGCGCAACTTCGCGCCGGTGACGATTCCCGAGGATCAGTTCCTGATGCTGGGCGATAACCGCGACAACAGCGCCGACTCGCGCGTGATCGGGCTGGTGCCGCGCAATCTGCTGATCGGCCGCGCGGTGCGCGTGCTGGTGTCGGCCGACATGCAGGGCAACTGGATGCCGCGCACCGAGCGCTTCGGGATGTCGCTGGCGCGCTAGTGGAAATGGGGTCCGCGCTTTCGCGAGGACGACGAATCAATCGTCGTCCTCGCGCATGCGGGGACTCCATTTCGCAATCGAGCCGGTTCAGGTGAAAAAACCCGATTGGCGGTAAAATCCTGCCCCTCGGTGGTTCGCATGTGCGGCGCCATATTTTTGTAAAGGCGCGCACAAATGCAGCGGATGTTGACAGTGATTCTGGCTTTTATCGGGATGGTGGGCGCGCTCGCGATCGACACCTACCTGCCGTCGATTCCGGCCATCGGCCGCGAGTTCAATGTGGGCCCGGTGGCGGTCCAGCAGACCCTCAGCATCTTCCTGTTCTGTTTCGCTTTCATGATGCTGTTCTACGGGACGCTGTCCGACTCGTTCGGACGCCGGCCGGTGATCATGGTCGCGCTGTTCTGCTACACGCTCGCGTCGCTGGGCGCCGCATTCGCCCCCAGCTTCGGCTGGCTGCTGGTATTCCGCGCGCTGCAGGGGCTGTCCGCCGGCGCCGGCTCGGTGATCGGCGCGGCGATCGTGCAGGACCGGTTCTCCGGCGCGCAGGCGCAGAAGATGATGGCCCATATCATGATGGTGTTCGGCCTGGCGCCGGCGCTGGCGCCGATCCTGGGCGGCTGGCTGCACGTGCACTTCGGCTGGCGCTCGACCTTCTACTTCCTCACCGGCTTCGGCGCGCTGATGTTCGTGCTGGCCTGGCGCGCGCTGCCCGAAAGCCTGCCGAAGGAGCAGCGCCACGCCTTCCACCCGGTGGCGATCGCCGCCAACTACGTAAAAGTACTGAGCAATCCGCGCTTCGTGCTGCTGTCGCTCACGGTCGGCCTGGCGTTCGGCGGCCTGTCGCTGTACATCGGCTCGGCGGCCAACTTCGTGATGGAGATCCTGCACCTGCCGGAGACGGCGTTCGCGTGGATGTTCATTCCGCTGATCGGCGGGATGGTGATCGGGTCAGCGTGGAGCGGCAAGTACGCGTCGAAGATCAAGCCGGTGCGCATGAAGTGGATCGGTTTTTCGGTCATGCTGGCCGGCGCCGGCATCGGCGTGGTCTACAACCTGCTGTTCGTGGCGGCGGTGCCGTGGGCGGTGCTGCCGCTGGCGATTTTCACCTTCGGCCTGGCGGTGGCGATGCCGGCGATCCAAATGAGCGCGTTCGAGCTGTTCCCCGACAACCGTGGGCTGTCGTCGTCGATGCTGTCGTTTATCCAGATGATCGCGTTTGCGCTGGTGTCGGGACTGGTGGCGCCGCTGCTGTTCGGCAGCGCGCTGAAGCTGGCGTGCGGGATGCTGGCGGGGCTGGTGCTGGCTTTTGTTTGCTGGCGGCTTAGTACGCTGGGAAAATGGGGGTGAAGCAGGGGATTAGCGAAGCGAAGCTTCGCTCCTGCGGAACGGTCGAGCCTTGCAAGGCTCGACTCCTTCCAGGTCCGCCGGACCTGACCCCCCGCTTCGTCAGCGGCTGTGCGTCTTCATCGCGGCAGCCACTTCCCGCTTGCCGTCGCGTTCCTTCTCCGTGGCGCGCTTGTCGTGCTGCTTCTTGCCCTTGGCCAGGCCGATCTCGCACTTCACGCGCCCGCCCTTGTAGTGCAGGTTCAGCGGCACCAGCGTGAAGCCGGACCGCTCGACCTTGCCGATCAGCTTGTCGACCTCGGCGCGGTGCAGCAGCAGCTTGCGGGTGCGCACCGCGTCCGGGTGGGTGAACGCCGAGGCGGTCGCGAGGGCGCTGATGTGGGCGCCGAACAGGAACAGCTCGTCGCCGCGCACGACCACGTACGCTTCCTTGATCTGGACGCGCGATTCGCGGATCGCCTTGACTTCCCATCCTTCGAGCACGATTCCCGCCTCATAGCGGTCCTCGATGAAGTAGTCGTGAAAGGCTTTTCTGTTGTCAACAATACTCATGAATTCGTTTGGTCGGTTAAACTACTGATACAAATACCCCAACATCATAGCAAATGGCAGACTCATGGCAGTAGTGCACAAGACAGTATTTCTCAGTTATAGCGCCGAGCAGATGTTCGACCTGGTCGCCAACGTCGAGGATTATCCGAAATTCCTGCCCTGGTGCGGCGGCGTGAAGGTGCTCGAAAAGACCGACAACAAGCTGGTGGCCTGCCTCGGCATCAACTTTCACGGCGTCAAACAGAGCTTCACGACCTCCAATACCAACACCCGGCCCACCCAGATGACGATGAAGCTGGTGGACGGCCCGTTCAAAGTGATGGACGGCGTGTGGACCTTCAAGGCGCTGCGTGCCGACGCCTGCAAAGTCGAATTCGACCTGAAATACGAGTTTTCCAGCATCATCCTCGAGCAGCTGATCGGCCCGGTGTTCGGCATGATCGCCAACAGCATGGTCGATTCCTTCTGCAAGCGCGCCGAGACGGTGTATGGCTGACATGCTGCACGTGTCGCTGTGCTACGCCACGCCGGAAATGGAACTGCTGCGCGAGTTCGAAGTGGCTGCCGGCACGACCATCGAGGCGGCGCTCGCGGCCAGCGGCGTGCTGGGCGCACTGGGGATCGACCTGGCGACGACGCCGGTCGGCATCTACGGCAAGAAAAAGCCGCTCGACACGGTGCTGCGCGAGCGCGACCGGATCGAGCTGTACCGCCCGCTGGTGGCGGACCCGAAGGATTCGCGGCGCCGGCGCGCGTCGCACAAGAAGGACGCTGCCGGCTAAACCCGCCTAGTGCTGGTAAATGCCGGCATGGTTGCCGGCGCCGTTCTGGCCGAGGCTGGCGGTAACGCCGGTCCCGATCTGCTTGATGTATCCGCTGTTCGACTCGCCGGGGCCGACGTAGGTCTGCACCAGGCTGGCGATGTTGTCGTTGCCCACCTGCTTGATCGACCCTTCGCTCGGCCCCTCCTGCAGGTGCGTGGCCAAATTGTTGTCCCCTGTCTGGGTGATCAGCGAACTCTGGTTGTGATAGCCGGGCCCCAGGGCAGGTCCGCCGATCAGGTAGGTGAACGCGGTGTTGCCGGTGCCGTTCTGCGCGATCGTGTTGAAGATGCTGTCGCCGTCGCGCACGATGCTGTCGACCGTGTTGTTGCTGCCCACCTGGTCGATGTGCGGGCTGCTGCCGAGCACGCGCTCGATGTCCAGCTTGATGGAATTGCCGGTTCCGGTTTGCGTGATGGTCGGTACGTTGTAGAGCGTGTCGTATTGCAGGACCGTGAGCCGGTTGTCCGAACCGTTCTGGGTCGCGCTGAAGCCGGAATCGGTCACAAAGTGCTGGTCCAGCGTAGCCTGGTTGTGGGTGCCGGTCTGGTAGATGACGCCATCGCTCCAGGTCTGTATGGTCTGCGTGATGTCGGCTGAATTGCCGGCGCCGCGCTGTTCAATGATCGCGTTCACCGGCAAGGCGACGCCGTTCTGCGCGATGTTGGCGGTATTCTCGTCACCCTCCTGGTAAATCCGGGCGTTGGCCAGCTCGAAGCGGTCGCGCTGGATAATGCCGGGGGTATGGGTGAGCGGATCTCCCGCATGGTTGTTATTGCCGATCTGGATGGTTGTCGCGACGGGCGTCGAGGATGCCGGCAACGGTCCCAGCTGTTCCGTGTAGGCGCTGTTGCCGACGCCTTGCTGGCTGATCGTCACTTGAGCGGCGGCGAAATTGCACGCGCACAGCGCGCCCAATGCGATTGCGGTGAGTGAGGTTTTCATCTGTTATCTCCTTTAATGCTGCACGATGGTGGCGGTCTTGCCGCTGCCGTACTGGGTGATGCGCGCGGATCCGTGTTGTCCGAACTGGTCGATGCGCGCCGTATTCAGGTTGCCGACCTGCTCGATTTCGGCGCGGTTGCCGAAGCCGTGCTGGCCGATGCTGGCCTCGTTGTCCTGTCCCTCCTGATGAATCGACGCCTGGTTGTCGTTGCCGAACTGTTCCACGGTGGCGTGGTTGTGCAGGCCGGACTGAGCGCCGGCCATGGCGTTGCGGCGTCCCGCCTGTTCGACGGCGAAGACGTTGCCGATGCCTTCCTGCAGCAAGGTGGCGGCCTGGGGCTTGCCGCTGAATGCGAGCTCCGGCGGCGCCAGGTCGGCGGCGTTGCCCGCGCCCCAGGCGCACAGGCAGAGCGCGGCGATCAGGGTTTTCATAGCGCCACCTTTTGAACGTCGAAACGGCTGTCGCCCTCGGCCGCGTAGCGCTGCAGCACCGGGTGCGACCAGGCGGCCGGGTCCTTCAGGGCCCAGTTGCCGTCGCGGATGCCCTGCACGATGAGGTGCGCGACGCCGGCTTCGATGGCCTCGTTGACGCACAGCTGGGTCGGCTCGTTGCGCGTCATGCCGCCTTCGATTTCCACCAGGTCCTTGACGTTGACGAACTTGAAGATGCTGGGGTGGATTTCGTAGGAGTAGATGGTCTTGGTGGTCGAGACGCTTTGCAGGATCTGGCCGCCGCGGATGTCGACGCTGCGCAGGTTGACGGTGACCTGGTCGACCCGGTACTGGGTGGACAGGCCGATGCCGAGAAAGCGGGCGCCGGCGCCGCCGGTGCGCACGTTGCTTTCGTAGGCGATGATGCCGCCTTCGATCAGCACCGAGGCGGCGATCAGCGGCGGGATCTGCACCGCCGGGGCGCCGGCCGGTTGCGGCATTTCGAGCGCGCGCACGATCTTGCGCTCGGTGAGCAGGTCCTGCAGGTTCTCGCGCTCGACCGGCATGAACCAGCCGGACTGCTTGAGGGCCTTGACCAGCATCGACGACGCACCCTGCGTCACCGCGGTGGAGAACGAGCTGTCCGGCGCCGGCTTGTACTGGCCGGTCTGGTCGCGCAGGCCGTACACGGCGACGGTGACCTTGCCGCTCGGCGGCGGCAGGCTGAGCAGGTCGCGCGTGACGCCGGTGACGGGTGCGCGCTGGGCGTCGGTGCGCACGTCCGACGGCGCGTGCCGGACCGCGCAGCCGCTTGCCGCCAGCAGCAGGGCCGCCGCCGCTGCGGCGCGGCGCGGGCTCATTGGCCCACCTCGAACGTGGTGGTCACGCCGGTCGATTTTTCGGTGGTGGTCACGCGCAGGATGCCGCCGCCCAGGTCGGTGACGGTGATGATGAAGTTGGCGGTGGTGAAGGTGCCCGGCACCAGCTTGCCGTCCTGGCCCATCAGCTTGGAGGTGGCGGCGGCGGCGAGCTGGCTGAGCACGGTGCGCTCGAGCGTCTGGTTGAACTGCGCCAGCGGCGACTGGTTGAAGGGCGACGATCCGCCCAGCGGTTCCTCCTTGTGCTTGTTGGTCGCCGCGGCCGAGGCCAGCAGGCCGGGCCCGTTGGCGGGATAGCCGCCGAAGTTCGGGTTGACCGGCAGGTAGACCAGTTCGGCGGCGCAGGCGCTGCCGGTGAGAAGTGCGAGGCCGGCTGCGACGTGGCGCCAGGCGGGTTGGGTGGACATGGTTGCTCCTTTACTTCACTTCAGATTTCATCGCGCGCCAGATCGGCGTCGTGGATCAGGCGGCTCTGCCCATCGGCCTCCAGCACCGCCCGCCAGGTGGTTTCGGCGGCTTGCTCCGCGCGCCCCTTGAGCGCCGCGCGCGATGCCGGCAACTGCATCTGGAACACGCGCCGATGGGAAAACTCGATCCAGACCTGGCTGCCGGAACGGGCCGAGGGACGCTCGTGGATCGCCAGCGTGTAGCGCTCGCTGTCCTGCTTGTCGCGCCAGGCGGCGGTGAAGTAGTCGCTGAACTCGCGCCCGGCGACGGTGATGGCCTGGCTCGTCACAATGCCGGTGGCGTCGGCCACGGAGTCGGCCGCATCCTGCGCCGTGGCCTGCACCACGGAGCAGGCCAGCCACAGGACGGGGGAACGCAGCCAGCGCGTGACGACGGACATGGCGGCCTCACTCAGTGCTGATAGATCCCGGCGTGGTTGTCGCTGCCGGACTGGAGGATCGATGCGGTGAAGCCGTTGCCCGCTTGCGTAATGTAGGCGGTGTTCTTCGGCGCGAAGGTGGTGTTTCCTTCTTGCAGGATGCCGGCATTGTTCAAGTCGCCGGTCTGCGCGATGGTGGCCTCGTTGAAACTGAGCGTTTGCGCCACACCCGCCAGGTTGCCGTTTCCGGTCTGGGTAATATTGGCGAAGCCTTCCTGGGCATCGGCCTGGATCACGATCGCGAGGTTGTCCATCCCGTTCTGCAAGGTCAGGGCCGAAGTGAAGCTGCCGCCGGTCTGGCTGGTGTAGGCCGTGTTGCGGTCGCCGGTCTGTTCGATGTGGACGGCGGAGTGGCCGGACGTGGTGTGCCACACGTCGATCTGGTTGTCGTTGCCGGTCTGGCGGGTCAGCGTCGACGCGTCGTTGAGGCCGTCGTTCATGATGTTGACGACGTTGCGGTCGCCGGTCTGGAAGGTCCAGCCGCCGCCGCCGCCGGTGTCGTGGTGCACCAGGTTGGCGGTGTTGTTATTGCCGTTCTGCTCGATCGACGTTTCGGAATTGAAGTACTGGTCCTCGACCAGGCTGGCCACGTTCTGGTCGCCCTTCTGCGTGATCGCGCCCATGTATTCGACCATGCCGTTGGTCTGGGCGATCGCGGCCCGGTTGTCATTGCCGTACTGCTCGATCCTGGCCGATTGCCCGGTCAGGGTCATGATGTTGGACTGCAAAATCCCGGGAACGTGGCCGGCCGGGTCGCCGGCGAAATTGTTGTTGCCGACCTGGATGATGCGCGCGGTGGTGGTGTCGTCGACCGCGCTTTGCTCGACGTAGGCGCTGTTGCCGACGCCCGTCTGGCTGGTGACGACGATGGGGCCGGCCCACGCGGCGGCGCCCGCGCAGGTGAGAATAGCGGCGGCGGCCGTCGCCGAAAGTCTGAGGTGCATGGTGAACTCCTTTGGGGGGAAACGATTCGGTTGCTTCGTTGGCAAACGTGCAAACGGATTGCATGAATTGAGTCTATCGACGAGTTCACTGCTGAGTTTGACCGTTGTCAGTGGTCGGAGAGCGGGGGATCAAGCCGGATCAAGGCAAACCTTGCGTTCCGGACTTGTTTCTTGGGGAATGTATGCAGGTGGAAACGGGGGCGCAGGCGCGGCCGCTGGAGCGCGGCCGCCGCGGTTGAATCGCCGCGTTCAGCGGCAGCTGGCCAGGATCTTGTCGGCCCGGGCGGCTTCGCGGGCGCGTTCCGTATCATCGATGAAACGGCGCTCGCCGTTGTTGTCCACCGTCGAAATGCGTGCGCCGGAATCGAGCGAGCGCTTGGCGGCCAGGGTGCGGCTGCAGTTCTCCGCTTTTTCCGCTTTCTGGCTTGCCTCGTCGCCGGCTTTTTTCGCCTGCTCGGCCTGATCCTTCCGGCGCTTGTTGTAGTCCGCGTTGCGGTCGGCCAGGCTCGGCGCCGGCCTGGCAGCCGATGTAGCAGCCGCGGCCGGCGTCAGCGCGGGCGGCGCATCAGCAGCGGCCGGCACGCCGCCGGGCGCCTTCAGGATGTTCTTCGACGGGATCGACGGCGGCGGCGAGCGGTCGGAATATTCCTTCACGCCTTTCTCGTTGATCCAGATGTATTGCGCCTGCGCCAGCGTGGTAAAGGCCAGCAGGACGACCGCGGCGGCGATGCGTCCGAGGGGAGGGTGGTTCATTGCAGATTCCAGTTCAGTTGCCGTACGTCACTACACTATGATTTCAGGCCGCTGTCAATCGCAAACCTCAGGATGAACCAAAGTGTTACACCTGGGTCTGACCGATGGGGTCAGACCCCGAAACGCCGCAACACCGGCAAAAAAACGGCGGCCTCCGGACGAGGGAGAGGAACTTCTGTATAATTCGCTTTTGCGCCTATAGGAAAACAACACTATGCGTCTTCTTCAAAAAGCACTCACGTTCGATGATGTGCTGCTCGTCCCGGCTTACTCGAACGTTCTGCCAGCCGACACTTCCCTCAAGACTCGCCTGACCCGCAATATTTCGCTGAACATCCCGCTGCTGTCGGCCGCGATGGATACCGTCACCGAAGCCCGCCTGGCGATCGCAATGGCGCAAGAGGGCGGCATCGGCATCATCCACAAGAACCTGAGCCCGAAGGACCAGGCCCGCGAAGTGGCGCGCGTCAAGCGTTTCGAGGCCGGCGTGCTGCGCGACCCGATCACGATCCCGCCGGACATGAAGATCCGCGACGTGATCAAGCTCACCGAACAATACGGCATCAGCGGCTTCCCTGTGGTTGAGGGCAAGACCGTGGTCGGCATCATCACCAACCGCGATTTGCGTTTCGAAGAAGAACTGGACGCCGAGGCGCGCGCCAAGATGACGCCGCGCGAAAAGCTGGTCTACGTCAAGGAAGACACCGACCCGGTCGAGGCCAAGCGCCTGATGAACAAGCACCGCCTCGAGCGCGTGCTGGTGGTCAACGACGCGTTCGAACTGCGCGGCCTGATCACCGTCAAGGACATCCAGAAGTCGCATGAGCACCCGTTCGCGTCGAAAGACGCGCTCGGCAAGCTGATCGTCGGCGCCGCCGTCGGCGTCAGCCAGCGCGACGAGGAACGCATCGACATGCTGGTCGCGGCCGGCGTCGACGTGCTGGTGGTCGACACCGCCCACGGTCACTCGCAGGGCATCCTCGACCGGGTGAAATGGATCAAGACCAAGTACCCGCACGTCGATGTCATCGGCGGCAACATCGCCACCGCGGCCGCCGCGCTGGCGCTGGTGGAATACGGCGCCGACGCGGTCAAGGTCGGCATCGGCCCGGGCTCGATCTGCACCACCCGCATCGTCGCCGGCGTCGGCGTGCCGCAGATCACCGCGATCTCCAACGTGTCGGACGCGCTCAAGGGCACCGGCGTGCCGTGCATCGCCGACGGCGGCATCCGCTTCTCGGGCGACATTTCCAAGGCGCTTGCCGCGGGCGCATCGACCGTCATGATGGGTTCGATGTTCGCCGGCACCGAAGAGGCGCCCGGCGAAGTGATCCTGTACCAGGGCCGCAGCTACAAGTCGTACCGCGGCATGGGCAGCCTGGGCGCGATGGCGGACGGCTCGGCCGACCGCTACTTCCAGGACGCCTCGGCCAAGGCCGACAAGTTCGTGCCGGAAGGGATCGAAGGGCGCGTGGCCTACAAGGGCAGCGTGCTGGCGATCATCTACCAGCTGGTCGGCGGCGTGCGCCAGTCGATGGGCTACTGCGGTTGTGCGTCGATCGAAGAGCTGCGCGAGAAGGCCGAATTTGTCGAGATCACCTCGGCCGGCATGAAGGAATCGCACGTGCACGACGTGCAGATCACCAAGGAAGCTCCGAACTACCGTTCCGAGTAAACACCAGAAACGCGGCGACCCAGTTCGCCGCGTTTGCATTTCCCGCCTCCGTTTTGTTTTACTAGAGTAGAGACAGCGCCCCACATGCATTCAAAAATCCTCATCCTCGATTTCGGTTCCCAAGTCACCCAGCTGATCGCGCGCCGCGTGCGCGACTCGGGCGTGTTTTCCGAAGTGTTTCCGTACGACGTCAGCGACGAGTTCGTGCGCAACTACGGCGCCGCCGGCGTGATCCTGTCGGGCAGCCACAGCTCCACGCTGGAAGGCGAGTCGGCGCGCGCGCCGCAGGCGGTGTTCGAGCTGGGCGTGCCGGTGCTGGGTATTTGCTACGGCATGCAGACCATGGCGGCCCAGCTGGGCGGCACGGTCGAGAACGGCCTGGTGCGCGAATTCGGTTACGCCGAGGTGCGCGCGCGCGGCCATACGGCGCTGCTGAACGGCATCAACGACTTCGTCACCGACGAGGGTCACGGCATGCTGAAAGTGTGGATGAGCCACGGCGACAAGGTGGTCGAGATGCCGCCGGGCTTCAAGCTGATGGGCAATACGCCGAGCTGCCCGATCGCCGCGATGGCCGACGAGGAGCGCCGCTTCTACGGCGTGCAGTTCCATCCGGAAGTGACGCACACGGTGCAGGGCAAGGCGATGCTGGGCCGCTTCGTGCACGAGATCTGCGGCTGCAAGTCGGACTGGAACATGCCTGACTACATCAGCGAAGCGGTCGAGAAGATTCGCGCGCAGGTCGGCACCGATGAAGTGATCCTGGGCCTGTCGGGCGGGGTCGATTCGAGCGTCGCCGCGGCGCTGATTCACCGCGCGATCGGCGACCAGCTGACCTGCGTGTTCGTCGACCACGGCCTGCTGCGGCTGGACGAAGGCAAAATGGTGATGGACATGTTCGCCAAGAACCTGGGCGTCAAGGTGATCCGCATCGACGCCGAAGCGCAGTTCCTCGGCCACCTGGCCGGCGTGACCGATCCGGAAGCGAAGCGCAAGATCATCGGCCGCGAGTTCGTCGAAGTGTTCCAGGTCGAGGCGGGCAAGCTGTCGAATGCGCGCTGGCTGGCGCAGGGGACGATCTATCCGGACGTGATCGAAAGCGCCGGCAAGGGCAAGAAGGGCCAGACCATCAAGAGCCACCACAACGTGGGCGGCCTGCCGGAGACGCTGAACCTGAAGCTGCTCGAGCCGCTGCGCGAACTGTTCAAGGACGAGGTGCGCAAGCTGGGCGTGGCGCTGGGCCTGCCGCACGACATGGTGTATCGCCATCCGTTCCCGGGTCCGGGGCTGGGCGTGCGCATCCTGGGCGAAGTGAAGAAGGAGTACGCGGACCTGCTGCGCCGCGCCGACGCGATCTTCATCGAAGAGCTGCGCAACACGGTGTTCGAGGCGGCGCCGATCGAAGGCATCGATTCGGGCGAGCTGCCGCGCAACTGGTACGAGGCGACCAGCCAGGCGTTCGCGGTGTTCCTGCCGGTGAAGTCGGTGGGCGTGATGGGCGACGGCCGCACTTATGAGTGGGTGGTGGCGCTGCGCGCGGTGCAGACGCTGGACTTCATGACGGCGCAGTGGGCGCACCTGCCGCACAGCCTGCTGGGCAAGGTGTCGAACCGGATCATCAACGAAGTGCGCGGGATTAATAGGGTTGTCTATGATATTTCCGGCAAGCCGCCAGCCACCATCGAGTGGGAGTGACGTACAGCCGAGCTAGCTAAAGCAAGCGACACCGACTGAACAACCCCGAGCCCCTGATTTTCAGGGGCTTTCTTTTGTGCGCCCAGCAAAGTTTCGACAATCCGATGCAGTTATTGGTGTGCCTGTCGCGATGTGTCAGGATTACACGGAAAAACTTCGCCGACGGCTGGGGCTTCGGCATGACACTCAACGATTTCGTGATGGAAATAATGCCTAGTTACACAGCGCATCGCCCGGGCTGTATCCCAAGGATTCGGCCGTGACGATTGTCGGCGACGTCGGCAGGGAAAAATGGAAGGGCAGCAATTTGAATAGCGGTTCGTATTGGACGGCATCGCAGCTGTTGGCGTTTCCGGTGCACACGCGGGCGCGGACCAGGCGAATGCAGGTGCTGCTGTAGGGGTCAACCAGGCAGTTGTGGCGATTTCGTGAGGGGCAAGCCGGCAGGGAGCCGGCCGGGATCGGCGTCATGGCAAGCGATCCGTTACCCTGCCGGGCCAAGTAAAGATAGTCGATGCGGATGTTCTGATCAGTGACGGGATCGCCGACGGCCAAGGTACCCGGCGTGGTCCGGAACACCGCTTGCAGCCGGGTGCGGTCGAGAGCGGCCGCGTTGTTAAAATCGATATTCGCCGCGGCCGTCGCAGCGATGCGGGTTGCCTGGGCGAGCGTGTTGTACATGTACATGATCCGCGCCAGTTCGATTATCCCGAACAAGAGCATGAAGTAGGCGAGCGCGATCAGCGCGAACTCCACCATGGCGAATCCCCGCTGCGCAGGGCGGCGTGCGCCCCGGAAAGGTGCGCCGCGTCGGTTAGTTGCCCACATAGTTGGTCGTCGCCACAGGGTTGAGGAGGATTTGCTCGCCGCCGGTGAAGTCCGAGGTAAGCGGGCCCAACAGCTCGTCATAGATGGGAATGCTGATCCTCACCGTGACATTCACCGGGATCTGGAATCCGAAGCACGTGTGCCCGTCGCACAGCACGTCCACCCCTGGACTGAAAGGGCCGGGGTTCAGTTCCGCTATCTCCTCCATGACGATTGCCCGGGCCACAGCGGCGACCGGTGCTTCGGTGCCGCCGGGGCCGGGCGTCTTGATCTCCGCCTGGTTGGCCGACGCCAGGAACCTGACCGCGTCCTGGGCCGCCTTTTGCGCTACCGCGTAATGCCAACAAACCCGCCCGAAAAGAAGGGGGGCCGCGAGCAGGATCAGCATCCATGGCAGCAGCACGGCAAATTCCACGGCCACGCTGCCGCGCGAACGTCGTCTCGCTTGTCGAACCGATTTCTTCATCAATATAGCTCCACTGGTCCGCTGAGCTGGGCCTCGCTCGCGGCCCCGGCGAACTCCGCACTGATTGTGGTGGCGTCCGCCTGCACCGTCATGAAGAACTTCCCGATCGCGAGTACGTTGGCGACTGAGCCGGCAACCGGGCAGGCCAGCAGGGGAATATTCAGCACGCGCCGGTTCTTTATCCCGGGACGGTACGCCGTTGGCGGCAACAGCCCGTAGGCCCCGCCGATGAAATACGGCGTGCTGGCGGCGCCAGCCGGATAGCTGCTCATCGTGGGTCCGTTGTTGTACAGGGAGTTCCAGATCGCCTGTGTCGCGGCGAACGGCGTATATCCGCTGGCAGGCTCGGTCTGCCCGGCAGACGACCATGGCACCGCGCGGGCATACGCCCACAGCGGTCCAATCAGCGTTTGCGTCGGGGCGATGGCCGGAACGGGATCGGCAATGGTTTGCAGGATGCCGTTACCGCTGTACGGCTTGGCCGCCTGCAGCGTCGGCTTCGGGTTCATCCAGCCCAGGGTAGCGGCGGGGTATTGCTTCACGTTCGAATCAGGGGGCGCGGCATTGGGGTCGCATTGCCCGCCGTACAGTGCGAAGCGCGAATTGAGATGATTGAACAGCGAGCCGATGGGAAATCCGGCCTGCACGCTCACCGAACCGCCGGTGATCTTTGGCAGCGCCACGGTTCCCGTGCAAACGTACGGCCCGACCGTCGCCAAATCGAAGTTGGATGCCGCACTGCCGCTTCCGGGCTTGGAAATCGGGTCGATCAGAAAGTTGGCGCGCGCCGTGCCCTGGGAGTTGAGATTCATTAAATCATAGCTGACGCCGCGCCGGAATCCGTATTCGATGAGCTCGTTGTTCCCCGATGGGTTGGACCGCTGCGCTGCCGCGGTGGGCGACATCGCGCAAATGCCGAGCGGCGTCACACTCAGACGGCTCTTGCCCGCGACCGCGACGTGGCCGACGTCGACCGACCCAGGAGTGGAGGGCAGCACCGGCATGAAGTACAGGTTGACATTGCCATACTCCGGATTGAGGCGCCGGGTGTCCACTCTGACATACATCAACGCCCCAGGCGCTGCGGACGCGGCCGTTGAATCGAGCCAGCCGCCAATTCCGCCGTCCGGCCCCTGGCCAAATTGAATCGCCGTGTCGGACCAGGCCATCGCGGCGGTGTAGTTGTAGCTGGGTTTGTAGGGGCTGGTTTCGACGATATCACGGGCCGCCGCCCGCGCGTCGTCGATGCCGGCCGCGGTTCCGTTCAACCGCTTCGCCGCGGCGATGGCAATCGTATTGGCAAGCCCCTGCATTTCCGCTTTCCGGTTGTAGACGCGCGACAGATCCAGCGCCAGGCCGATGAAGCCGATGAGAACTGCCAGGCTGCCGGCGAAAATGACAGCAACAGCGCCACGCTGTCCGCAATCTCCGCGCCGCGGCCGTGCCCCGTTCGCCGCGCAACGGGCATAACGGAACGATCGCCTGGCCATCTCCTTCATTCGCTTTTCTCCCACGTTGACGGACCTCATGGATTCCGCAAAAAAAAAATTAAGCTCGATCAAGAAAAAGTCTAATACCGCAAGCATTCCTGTTTTTTGATCTGCGGCAATCTTTCGGAAAAACACTGGCTAGGGGAAGCGAAATTCGACCATCCGGGTGCCGGAACGAAAATTTCGAGCGCCACTGAGCGCGCGCAAGCAAGGGCAAACGTGTGCTTGAGGCGCGTTGTTGAGTGACGCAAACTGTCCGGACGGCAAAACAAATCGCAAGCGGGCGTCCAACCGGTCCGCTCGACTTCAAGGAGCGATGATGACAAATGCGCATAGCGACGCGAACCCGCTGGCGGCCAATTTTGCCTTCAGCGCATTCGTTTTTGCGGGGTTCGCTTGGGCGCTGCTCGCGGCCCAGTTGAGTGCGGTTGGCGCCGGCGTCCGGGCGCACCTGCTGGGATCATCGATCGGCGGCTTCATCTTCGCGGTCGCGATCCGCCGCTTCCGGCGATGGTGGGTTCCTGGCGCGCAGAACGGCGGTCCGGTCCGGCGCTCCGGCCGCCCGCTGTTTCGCATCAATGATTTACCCGTCTTGCTCGCGCTGGCGGCGATGGGAACAGTGCTCGGCTTGACGGCCCGGGCTGGAATATTTACCTTGCTTGTGGTCGTCGCCACCGCCTTCAGCTTCTTGCCCTGGTCCAGGATCGGCTTCTGCCGCGATCACTGTTATCTCTCCTGCGGCGTGTTTGCCGCTGTCGCGCTAGTGGCGCTTCTGGTTGGCAAGGCCAGCCAGCCGCCGATTCATTACATGCTGTGTGCATGGTTAGTGTGGAGCATCGCTCTCTCGGAATTGCTCGTGACGAGCAAAAAGCCTCCCGCCTCGGCTCTCGCACCGATGCCGGCGGAGTAATTTGCGGGCGCCGCCTCGCTACGCCGCAGGCAGATCGTGCCGCCGCCGCAACCGTCCGGGGCAGAGCGATCCATGTCGATGTGAAAAAATTCGTGGTCGGGCTCAGGTAACAGAAAAAGCACTCCGTTCCGGTTCAATGCTGAGAACGCGGCGGCAGGTTAAAATCACACCTTCCGCGGTTTCCCAACTGGCCTGCCGGCGCATGCATCGACGTTTCGTTCGATCTAACCGATGCTGCCGCGCGATTGCACCGCCACCCGCCCAAGAATAATCCAGCAAACAGGAACACCAGATGTCCACTTCGAATTCCAATATTGCGCAGCCATCGCTGGGCCGGCGCATTTCTCTCGCTTTCGGCAATTTTTTCCGCACGCTGTCCGATGCGGATTTTGCCGGCCGCGTCGAGCGCATCGACCAGGTCGTGGCCGAGCCGACACCGGCCGAGCCGCCGAAGGCCACCGCGCCGATCATCAAGCAAGCGTCGCCTGACGCCGCGCTCCAGCTATTAAGCCTGCTCCAGCGCGACGCGCGCCTGATCGATTTCGTGCAGGAGAACCTGTCCGGCTTTTCCGACGCCGAGATCGGCGCCGCCGCGCGCGTGGTGCATGACGGCTGCCGCAAGGTGCTGGCCGAGCACTTCACGATCGCCAGCGTGCGCACCGAGGCCGAAGGCAGCCGCATCACCCTGAACGAAGGCTTCGACGCCGCCGCCGTTCGCCTGACCGGCAACGTGGTCGGTGCCGCGCCGTTCAACGGCAGCCTGAGTCACCGCGGCTGGCGCGCCACCGAAGTGCGCCTGCCGAAACTGGTCGGCAGCCACGACGCGACGATCCTGGCGCCGGCGGAGGTCGAACTGTGAGCGCGCCGCGCTTCGCCATCGGTATCGACCTCGGCACCACCCACAGCGCACTCGCGTTCACCGACCTGGCCGCGAGCGACGGCGAGAAGACGGTGCACGGCGTCCTTGAGGTTCCCCAGCTGACGGCGCCCGGTGCGGTCGAAGGCCAATCCCTGCTGCCGTCGTTCCTGTATTTGCCGCACCCGGCCGAAACAGCGCCCGGAGACCTCGACCTGCCGTGGATCGGCGGCCAGGATTACGTCGTCGGCCAGCTGGCGCGCCAGCTCGGCGCGACGACGCCGATCCGCCTGGTCGCCAGCGCCAAGAGCTGGCTGTGCCACCCGGGCGTCGACCGCCGCGCGGCGATCCTGCCGAACGACGCGCCGCCGGAAGTGGCGCGCGTCTCGCCGCTGGAAGCGTCGATCCGCTACCTGACCCACCTGCGCGAGGCGTGGGACCACGCCCATCCCGAGGCGCCGTTCCGCGAGCAGGACGTCACCGTCACCATCCCCGCGTCGTTCGATCCCGCGGCGCGCGAGCTGACGGCCGAGGCGGCGCGCGCCGCCGGCTACGATTCGCTCACTTTGCTGGAAGAGCCGCAGTCGGCGCTCTACCACTGGATCCAGGCCAGCCAGGGCCGCTGGCGCAAGGAGGTCAAGCCGGGCGACATCATCCTCGTCGTCGACGTCGGCGGCGGCACCAGCGACTTTTCGCTGATCGCGGTGGTCGAGCGTGAGGGCAACCTCGAACTGCACCGCGTCGCGGTAGGCGATCACATCCTGCTCGGCGGCGACAACATGGACCTGACGCTGGCGCACGTGGTGGCGCGCAAGCTCGCCGGCGCCGGCACCCAGCTCGATGCATGGCAAATGCGCGCACTGACCTACGCCTGCCGCGCCGCCAAGGAGAGCCTGCTGTCCGATGCCGGCGCTGCCTCGGTACCGATCGTCGTGCCGAGCCGCGGCTCGAAGCTGATCGGCGGCTCGATCCGCACCGAGCTGACGCGCGACGAGGTCACTTCCGTGATCCTCGAAGGCTTCTTCCCGCAGGTCGACGCCGCGGCACGGCCCGCCGTGCGCACCCGCGCCGGCCTGACCCAGCTCGGTCTGCCGTTCGCCCAGGACGCCGGCATCACGCGCCACCTGGCCGGTTTCCTCGGCCGGCAGGTCGGAGCGATCAGCGAACTCGAAGGCTTCGCCGGCAAGGTCGATCCGGCGGCGAGCTTCCTGCATCCGACCGCGGTGCTGTTCAACGGCGGCATATTCAAGTCGTCGCTGCTCGTCGAACGCACGCTGGCCACGCTGAACGCATGGCTGGCTGCCGACGGCGCGGCCCCTGCGCGCGTGCTGGAAGGCGCCGACTTCGACCTGGCCGTGGCGCGCGGCGCCGCCTACTACGGCTACGTCAAGCGCGGCGAAGGCGTGCGCATTCGCGGCGGCACGGCGCGCTCCTATTACGTCGCGATCGAATCGTCGATGCCCGCCATCCCCGGCATGGAGCCGCCGATCACCGCGCTGTGCGTGGCGCCGTTCGGCATGGAGGAGGGCGCGGAAGCGGTGCCGATGGAGCAGGAATTCGGCCTGGTGGTGGGTGAGCCGGTCCACTTCCGCTTCTTCGGGTCGTCGGTGCGGCGCCAGGACCAGATGGGCACCCAGCTCGATTTCTGGGGCCCGGACGAACTGCAGGAGCTCGATGAAATCGAAGCCACGCTGCCGGCCGACGGCAGGCAGGCCGGCGAGATCGTCCAGGTGAAGTTGCAGGCCAGGGTCACCGAAGCCGGCACCCTGGAGCTGTCGGCAGTACCGCGCAGCGGCGGCGAACGCTGGGACGTCGAATTCGACGTGCGCGGCGCCAGCCAGGCCTGATGACGCGCAAACGCCACGTCGTCGGCATCGACCTCGGCACCACCAACACGGTGGTGGCCTTTGCCGAAGCCGGCGCCGACGCCATCCGCCTGTTCGACATCGAACAGCTGGTCGCTCCCGGCGAGATCAAGGCCCGGCCATTGCTGCCGTCGCTGCGCTTCCATCCGGCCGAAGGCGAACTGGCGCAAGGCGCGCTGCAGCTGCCGTGGGCGTCCGAAGAAGGCCACGTGATCGGAACCCTGGCGCGCAAGCTTGGCGCGCAGGTCCCTGGCCGCCTGGTGTCCAGCGCCAAGAGCTGGCTGTCGCATGCCGCGGTGGACCGGCTGGCGCCGATCCTGCCATGGGGCGCTCCGGCCGACGTGCCGAAGGTGTCGCCGGTCGACGCCAGCGCGAGCTACCTGGCTCACGTGCGCGCGGCGTGGAACGCACGCTTTCCGGATGCGCCTCTGGAGCAGCAGGAGGTAGTGCTGACCGTCCCCGCATCGTTCGACGAGGGTGCGCGCGCGTTGACGCTGCGTGCCGCGCAACAGGCGGGCCTGCCGGCCGTGCGGCTGCTGGAGGAGCCGCAAGCGGTCTTCTACGACTGGCTGTTCCGGCATCGCGACAGCCTCGAGACCGATCTCGCGCATACGCGCCTGGTGCTGGTCTGCGATGTCGGCGGCGGCACGACCGATCTTAGTCTGATCAAGGTGGAATTGGGCGGAGGCGAGCCGACACTAACGCGCATCGGCGTCGGCAAGCACCTGATGCTGGGCGGTGACAACATGGACCTGGTGCTGGCGCACATGGTCGAAGCGCGCCTGAACGCGGGAGAAGGCGGGCGCTTGTCGGCCGGCCGGCTGTCGCAACTGGTCGAGCGATCCCGCGCCGCAAAAGAGGAACTGCTCGCCGCCGGCGCGCCCGAGCAGGTGCAGGTGACGCTGCTCGGCGCCGGCGCCAAACTGATTGGCGGCAGCCGTTCGGCGACGCTGACGCGCGACGAGGTGGCGCGCGCTATCATCGAGGGCTTCTTCCCGAAGGTCGGTCCGGCCGAACAGGCGCAGCATCGCCGCGCAGGCATCGTCGAATTCGGCCTGCCGTATGCCAGCGATGCGGCGATCACGCGCCACGTCGCCAGCTTCCTCGCGCAGCACGCGGCGGCCGCGCGCGAGGCGCTCGGCCTGCCAGCCGGTGAAACGCGGCCCGTTCCCGACACGCTGCTGCTGAACGGTGGCGTTTTCCGCGCCGCGGCCCTGGCCAGCCGGCTCGAAGAAACGCTGGCGGCGTGGCGCGGCGAGCCGCTGCGGCTTCTGCACAACGACAATCCCGACGTCGCCGTCGCCCGCGGCGCGGTTGCGTATGCGCTGGCACGCGAGGGGCTGGCGCCGAAAATCGGCGGCGGTTCGCCGCGCAGCTATTTCCTTGTTCTCGACGATGGTGCGAAGGCCATTTGCGTTCTGCCACGCGGCAGCGAGGAAGGTCGCGAGATCGTGCTCGACGATCGCGTGTTCGCGCTGCGTCTTGGCCGGCCGGTGCGGTTTCACCTTGTCTCGTCGACTGCCGATGCGGGCAATCAGCCGCCGCCGGTGGTGGGCCAGGTCATCGATTTGCACGAAGGCGATTACGCGCCCTTGCCGCCGATCGAGACCGTCCTTCGCGGCGGCAGCAAGCAGCAGATCCCGATCCGGCTGGCGACCTCGCTCACCGAAGTCGGCACGCTCGAGATGCACTGCGTCGCCACCGACGATCCGCGCCAGCGCTGGCTGCTCGAGTTCCAGCTGCGCGGCGATGGCGCCGAGTCCGAGGCAGTGGAGGCCATCTATCCCATGCCGCCGCACTTCGACCAGGCCATCGAGAAGGTCGAACGGGTGTTCGGCAGCCGCGGCCAGCAAGTGCCGCCGAAGGAAGTCAGGCAGCTGCGGCGCGACCTGGAAAAGCTGCTCGGCGGCCGCGAGCAATGGCACACGCCCCTGCTGCGCAAGCTGTTCGACGCCTTGCTGCAACGCGCGCGCGGACGGCGGCGCTCGGCCGAACACGAAACGGTGTGGCTGAACCTGGCCGGATACTGCCTGCGTCCCGGCTTCGGCTACGCCCTCGATCCGTGGCGCATCGAGCAGCTGTGGGCGATGTTCGAAACCGGCGTCCAGCATCATTCGAACGCGCAGGCGAGTACCGAGTGGTGGACGCTGTGGCGGCGCGTCGCCGGCGGCCTGGACAAGGACGCGCAACTGCGCCTGCTCGATGACTTCGCATTCAATGTGCAGCTGGACAAATCAGAGCGCGGCAAGCGTCCGGTCACGCTGGTGCGCGCCAGCCGCGACGAGATGATGCGGCTGGCCGCGACGCTCGAGCGCATCCCGGCCGACTACAAGATCGAGATCGGCGCCTGGCTGCTTGAGGTGCTGAAGGCGGCGCCCGATGCGCAGGCGCTGGCGGCGCTCGGCCGTGTCGGCGCGCGCCAGCCGTTCCACGGCAGCGCGCATGAAGTGGTGCCGCCGGAGGTGGTCGCTGACTGGCTGGAGGCGATTCTCGGATTCGACTGGAAGCGCGTCGACGCCGCCGCCTTCGCCGCGGCGCACATTGCGCGCATGACCGGGGACCGCTCGCGCGAGGTGTCCGACGAGCTCAGAACAAGGATCATCGAGCGGCTGGCATCGAGCGGCGCCGCGCCGACGTGGATTGCGATGGTGCGCGAGGCAGGCAGCCTGGATCAGGCGGTCGAACAGCGCATGCTGGGCGATTCGCTGCCGCCCGGACTGACCCTGATCGAAGGACCGGCGGCGTGATTCGCACAGCACTATTGAGCGATCTCGATCGGCTGGAGATACTTGAGCAGTCAAGCTTTTTTTGCGACGCGGTGAATCGCCGCAGCATGCGCCACTTCCTGCGCAGTGATGCGGCCGTAATTCTGCTCGACGAGCGAGACGGCGTGCTGCGCGGCCACGTCGTCGTGCGTTTCAACGCGCGTCACCGCATCGCGCGCATCTATTCGATTGCGGTGGATCGCGCATCCCAGGGGCAGGGCGTCGGCCTGGCGCTGGTGGCGGCGGCCGAAGCGGCGGCGAGGGAGCGCGGACGGACGAAGGTCCGGCTCGAAATCAGCGTCGACAACGCGGCCTCGCAAGCGCTGTTCAAGCGCGCGGGCTACACCGTGTTTGGCAAATACGAAGAGTACTATGAAGACGGCGGCGCTGCGCTTCGCCTCGAAAAGCGCATCGGCGACTCTCCCATTTGATTGGACTATGCAAAAACTCATCTCTGAAATCAAGCGGCTGTACCTGATGGATGGCCAGCGATACCGCGAACACGGCGACGCGGCGCCGGCGTCCCTGTCGACGTCCGTGTTCGAACAGCACCTGCTGGGCGTGCGTTCGATCTCGCTCGAACTGGTGACGGAGCAAGGCCTGACGCGTGCGCTGGTGCTCGATTTCGACGCTGCGGACGCCGGCAAGGGCGAGCAGCACTGGCGCGACCTGTGCGTGGTTGCCAATGCGTTGCAGGAGCAGCTGAAGCTTCCGGCGCCCGCGGTGAGCATCACGGGACGCAGCGGCTATGCGCTATGGCTGTCGCTGGCCGAGCCGGTACCGGTGGCCGATGCCCGCGAGTTCCTGCACCTTCTGCGCAAGACCTGCCTGCCGGAGTCGCCGGCGCGGGTCGACGACCAGCCTCGCCGCTGGGCCGAGCCGCCGCCATGCCGCCAGGCCAACGGCAAGTGGGCGGCGTTCATCCATCCGAGCATGGGCGCTTCGTTCGCCGAGGATCCGGGCCTGGAGATGGCGCCGCCGATCAGCGCGCAGGTCGGCTTCCTGGAAGGCCTGTCCAGCATCACGCCGGCGGAGTTCGCGCAGGCCCTGAAAACGCTGCGGCCGGACCAGGCGCCGATGGCGGCGCAGGTTGCGCCCGTCGCCGCGGGCTTGCTGCTGAAGGACGCCACCATCGAAGACATCGTGAAGTATCTGCACTCGAAGAACATCGAACCGACGTTCCGCCATATCAAGGCGGACGATCGATGAGCCGGTCGTTGCGCGCCCTGGCGCTTGATGCGCTACTGGAGCCGGACCCGGCGACCAAGATGACGGCCGTCGCGGCAATGGCCGGCTCCCCGGTGGACGCCGGCGCCGCGATCGCGATGAGCGGCGAGATCCCCGGCCGGCCGCAGCGTCCGGAGCTGGTGCCACCGCGCCTGGTCGGGCGGCGCTCGATGGTGACCGTGGAAGGGCGGGCGATGCTGGTCCACGCGCTGGCTCACATCGAATTCAACGCGGTCAACCTGGCGCTCGATGCGCTGGCGCGGTTCGGCGGTATGCCGGACGAGTACTACCTCGACTGGCTGCGCGTGGCCAGCGAGGAGGCGACCCATTACTCGATGCTGGCCGTTCACCTCAAGACGCTCGGCTACGAGTACGGCGATTTTCCGGCCCACGACAGCTTGTGGGAGATGGTCGCCAAGACCACCGACGACGTGATGGCGCGCATGGCGCTGGTGCCGCGTACCCTGGAGGCGCGCGGCCTCGATGCAATCCCGCCGCTGCGGGCGAAGCTGGCGCAGGCCGGCGACATGGAGGCGGCGCGCATCCTCGACATCATCCTGCGCGACGAAGTGGGGCACGTCGAAATCGGCAACCGCTGGTATGGCTATTTGTGCCTGCAGCGCGGACTGGAGCCGCGCGCGACGTACGCGGAGCTGGCGATAAAATACGCGGCGCCCACTTTGCGCGGCCCGTTCAACCTCGAAGCGCGCCGCCGCGCGGGCTTTACCGAGGACGAACTGCTCGCGCTGCCGGGGTCTGGTCTGAAGTGCCACCTAAAAGTTGGACGCCAACTTTTAGGTGGTTTATGACAAAGTATGACGAGCAATTCAAGCTGGCCGTCGTCCGTCAGTATCTTGATGGCGATATAGGCTACAAGCAGCTGGCCAGGCAGCGCGGGCTTGCGCATTCGATGGTCCATCGTTGGATTAGCTGGTTCCAGGCTCATGGCACGTTCATCGCGGGCAATCAGGTCGGCCCGTATAGCGCCGACTTCAAGCT